>JAGDYV010000026.1:0-36719 GCA_049116495.1 Hyphomicrobiaceae bacterium
GTATTCATGCAGCTGACACCACGCACCTAAATTTATCAGATAATTTGTACAACACGCGAAATCGTTCGCAACTAACGCAAGGACAACATGTTGCAGCCAAAGGGTGCGCCGCTCTGGCGGAAGTAATTATGCCCGAGACACTAATCCACTTTCAGACCTCAGCTGTCCGCTCTTCCAACACAAACGTAATCGGGAAGTGATCGGAATACCCGGTCCTATCAAAAGTTTTTGGCCTCGATGGCCGCCCAAACTTCTTGGGACGAGGGTACGTGCCGCTCGCAACCAACTCCTCGGGCTGAAAGATGTCTACGCTTCCTTTTTTCACCTTGAAAATTGACCCGTTTTTCAAAATTCCTTTGGAGATCCAAAACTGATCCAGTAAGTTTGGCTGACTCCCGAAATAGTAAGTAGCAGCACGTTCCCCTGCAATCTCCCACATTAAGTTGTAGAAGTAGTCGATTTTCTTGGCATTCATAATTTTTCGTCGTTCCCGAGAGACTTGGGCATACTCCCGTATCGAACGATCAAATGGTTCATCGTTGAAGTCGCCCATCGCGACAATGGCAGTGTCGTCTCCCATCTCTTCGACGATCCGTTTGTGAAAATACGCTAACGTTTCACCGACCATCATCCGATATGGTTCGGTCTGATATTGTCCGCCGCTCCGTGACGGCCAATGGTTTCCAACGATCACTAAATCTCTTCCAGATGTCGTCTTTAAGTTCACTTGGAATATATCTCTTGTTGCAGTTCGCTTTTGCACGAAGTGACTAAAGGTTTGGCCTGCAGCATACTTTTCGCCATCATAAATTACTGCGACATCAATCCCACGATTGTCAGCTGTATCAGCGTGAGCAATCTTGTACTGTCTTCCGTTTGTCGGAAGAGCGTCGAGCAACTTCTGAACAACAAGTTCACTCTCGATCTCGCAAATGCCGAGTATATCGGGCCCTGCGCCATCATTCATCTTTGTGATGATCTGGGTGAGCTGGCTAAGCTTTGCCGCCAACACAGATGATGTCCATCCCTTGAGCTCAGTCTTAAGCTGCCTTTGCAAATATTCTGGTCGGCTTGGCGAATTTGCGACATCAAACAAGTTTTCTAGGTTCCAAAACCCAAGAAAATGCTCTTCCATGTTATCTCTCTTTTTCGCATCTCGCGTTGCTGTATGACGTTTTGCACTCGTGGTAATTGCAATCTTTTTTGTGCAGGTATGTCATTTGCCTGACTGGCGAAATCTACCATACGAGACTTCGCAAGCAACTTGGTCGGCTGCGGCGTCGTTAAAAATTTGGAGCCGAGTGGTCCTCAACGAGCTGCCGATCGAAACAACCAAAATCTCTATATCTGTAGAGAGGCACATTCTGCGTCGAGGCCTGGCGCTAAAGAGAATGAGGCACCGCATCGCGTCTGATATCGACACTGAACCTCGCGTTGCCCATAATGGCATCCCTGCCTCAACTTATGGAAGAAGGTGTCGACAAATCTAGAGGTTATTAACTATGACGCTGAATCAGAAGAATATTGTGATCTGTTTGGATGGTACCGGGAATCAGATAGAAGATAACCTTTCCAACGTTCTGAAGTTGTACCGAGCCCTGGAAAAATCGGAGGAACAGCTCGTGTTCTATGATCAGGGTGTCGGTACTCTTGGACAGGTACTCACGTGGGGAAACACTTGGCAAAAAATGAAGAATCTCCTCGGCCTCGCATTTGGGTTGGGCTTGGACAAGAACGTATTGCAAGCGTACGAATTCATTGTTCGACACTATGAGGAACACGAAGTTGATGGCACCACAAGGCGAGATCAGATTTTCATTTTTGGCTTCAGTCGCGGCGCCCACACTGCTCGGGTCTTGGCGGGGCTTCTCTATCATGTCGGCATCATAAGACCCGAGCAGATTCATTTGTCGGGAGCAGCATTGACGGCGTATAAGCAATTCAGACCGTCGGTCGACGACGTCTCAGACAACGAAGCTGAGTATGAAGGTGCGGGGGCCAATTTTCGACGTGTGGCGGCCACTCGATATGCATCCGTTCAATTTCTTGGCGTGTGGGATACGGTGAGTTCTGTCTTCGTACCTAACGCCCACGGTATTTGGCCGCCCATTGTGCGAGAGAAGCTGCCTTATACGCAGGAAAATCCTGCAGTGCGAACATTCAGACATGCAATATCTGTTGACGAACGCCGTCGTATGTTTCGTGTCGACCACTGGCGACGCGATCAAATATTTAAACCGAACACTCACTCACAGGGGGATCCGGAACTACAGGATGCATCGGAGGTTTGGTTTGCTGGTTTCCACAGCGATGTAGGTGGTGGTCATGCACGACGTGATAGTGGTCTTTCTCAATTCCCCCTCATATGGATGTTGGAAGAGGCTAAGCATTCTGGTCTGAAGATATCGCAACGCATGGCGGATTATGTATCGGGGCAGAGGCTATGGTCCAGTACGACAAAGCACAAATACCCTGAGCCTGATGTAAGATCACCTGATCATGCTTCGGCGAAGGGGCTATGGCGTTTCCTCGAATACATACCAAAGAGCGTCCGCTTTAGAGAGTGGCCGGCTCGCAAGCAGTTTCTTGGTTTCTATCTTCCGATGAGTGAACCTCGCCCGTTACCGGAAGGGGCAGTGCCACACCCGTCTCTTCTGAAGCGGATAAGAGTTGTTTCGGACTACAAACCTGAGAACGTTCCGATCGAAGTATGGAGTGACATTGACGACTGCTAGCTAAATACCTAACCGCCTGGTTGCCAGTTGAGCGCTTACGGACTCGTTCAAATCCGCAGCTTGGTCCTGGGCAAGCTAGTCTTAGTACTGGGTCGTCTGCGGGTTGTCATATCCAAACAATGCCGCCGATGAGTATCCACATCCTAATGGATCGTCATTTCTCGAGCTTGATCCGGTGATGCAACGTATCTTGGGTTTGTCAGATTCATGCTGTGGGTACGCCGAGATGGAGAATTACGTTTGAAAGACCGTAGCGATGTCATTTTTCTCACTGTCGCACTGACTCTGACGGCCGGTGTGCCTATTGCACTATTTACTGTCTACTATTTCGCCGACAGCATCATCTTTGTCGCTGCCATCAACCTACTAATCTTGGCCTGCGTTGCCACGCTTGGAATCCTCATCGCGCGGCACAAAGATCAAATTCTGGCGGCCTTGCTGCAGCGCACTTCACGATATGCCAGAGACCTCAGCAATCCATTCGGGCAATCAGTCCAAGCCTATGTAGAAGGTGATCTTGAACAAGGACGTCAGCAACTTGATCGGTTCTTCCAGGGTCTTGTTAGTCACTACGCGTGGCTCCAAACTCGACGATGGATAATTACGAGTGCCGTTGGCTTGCTGCTCGGATTCGCCGGTTTGATTGGTTCGGCCCTCCTAAAACAGCAAAATGATCTACTTGCAAAGCAACTCCAGTTCTTTAGTCAACAAATTGCCGCACAACGGAGTCAAATTGAGTTGCAGCAAGATGTCGCGAACCAGTCTGTGCGCAGTCAAGCCATCCTGCGCATCTACGGCCCCGCCCAAGGCACAACGCCCCGCGTAAAGTCTGAGGCCGTGCGCTCATTGATTGCCGTCGAACGGGTACGCATTGCCCAAGGCAACAATTCCCTGCCAACTCGCTACATCAATCTTCACAACGCCGAGCTGGAAGCAGCCTGGCTTGACAGCGCCGACTTGCAAAAGGTTAGCTTTCGGGCCAGCAAACTGCGGCGCGCAAACTTTAACTCTGCTAATGTCGGAGAGTCAGTATTTCGTTTTGCCAAACTACAAAAAGCTACGTTTATCGGCGCCAATGCCAATGGCACCCACTTTATGTTTTCTAGCGCTCGCGACAGCGTGTTTTCCAACGCGGACCTCAGTGATGCAAACATTAATCAGACCGATCTACACGGAGCGCTACTGAACAATATCAACGTGAAGGGCGCGACCCTACACAACGTCAATCTTGAAAACGCCAACCTTGACAACATCCGGAATTGGAAAGAAATAAATTCAATCGAAGGCACGAACATCCATGGCGTGCGCAATGCACCGGAAGGTTTTAAAGCTTGGGCCCTAAAGAATGGAGCCATCGATCAAGCCGGTGCTCTAAGTGACCTAGACCAAAGGGCAAAAGCGATGCAATCGACAGAGGAAACAGCCCAATAGGCTGCAGCAATTGTAAGCTGTAATTGATGGTCGCCCCAGACATCTACTACCGTCCATAGGCTGAAGGGAATTGGCGCTATGAAATGTAGTGCCGATTTCCTCAATCGAGCGGCTACCGCTTAGATGCGCAGGGAACGACAGATGTCAGCGAGCTGATCGGCATCTTGATCTGACGGTTGTGCACGGCACTGCACACCAGGCGGCCCAACCCTTTGGCCTGACACCAGATTGTAGCCACTTCATTATCGGTGAAAGTTGATTTTATGAGTTTAGAGACGCGTTTTGTCATGTTGGCGAGGCATGCATAAGGCGGATTTGCTGGACATCATGCTGAAACTGGCCCGTCAACCAATCGTCGTACATCCTAGCGGCATTCGCTTCTGAGATTTGCCGCCTTTCCACTTGTCCAATTACATGCGCACACAAAACGCCGCTCATCATCGCACGCAGCACCCCATGAGATGAGGACGGATCCAGCAACACTGCGGCGTCGCCGGTAAGAAAATATCCAGGCCCCGCAACAGCTTGGCTGATCCTCCATGTCATGTCGATCCCAGGTAGTGTCTTATCGCTTTCAGGACTATTGGCAGCGCCGCGATCGGTCGTCTCATGCTCGACAAGATTTCGCAGCCGCGCCCACGCAACACGACCGTCTGCGAGCGGCGCCTGCCAGTACCAGCCATCAATGCAGGTCTGGAACACAGGGTTCGTATCAGGAAGCCTTGCGTTCCTGCACCAACCGTAGGTCACCACTTTGGGAGCCGAGACATAGTCGACAGCGGTCCCCAGTGCGTTGGCCAGCCAGGACGAACGACCCGTTGAATCCACCACCCATGGCGTCCGAAACCGTATGCCTTGATCGGTTTCAAGCACGTTGCCGTCTCCGCCGCGGCCAATTGATACTACCCGATGGCCCAGGATGAGTTCTGCTCCCCGATCGCGAACGGTGTCCCAGAGGATTTGCGTCAGCTTTATGCGCTCGGCCTGAAAGCCGAGCCATGGCCCCGTTTCATCAGAACCGTAGGCGGCAAACTCGCGTCGCCCGGCGCTTTCGTACCAGATCCCGGCGTGACGGTGAAAACCGGCATTGCGCACCGCACCGGCAATGCCCAGCTGCTCGAAGATGACCTCAATGCCGGGATGCAGCGTCTCGCCCGGTGTCGGGCGCGGCACGCGATGCGCTTCGACGATGGTGACGCTGAGGCCGAGTTGGCGTGCCCGCAGCGCCGTTGCACACCCTGCCGGACCGGCGCCGATGATGAGGAGGTGGGGGTGAGCTTTGATTCCAAGATGTGCGACAGCCGAGAACGCGTCGGCGGGCCAATCCGTTTCGGTATGATTACCCACGTTGCTTACTCGTCTGGCAGCCGCCAAGGCCCAATTTGCGTGGAGCCGTCTCCTATGCGATCGCGTCTGAGAATGTGCTCGTTAGTCCCGATCAAAAGTTTGGACATGATGGGAACCGAAAAGTCCAGCTCATGTGTACTTGGCGCGGCCAATTCGTCAAAGTTTTCGAATACTTCGAACCGATAGACCGGACCAGTTAGAAACACACCGACTGAATCCTGTGCTTCCTTGAGCTCGCTGTTATCAGACTCAATCTTACGGAACGATAGGATGTGGAGCTTGTTTTTATCGCTACCCCGAAGCTTGAAGACTCGATAGAGACGCAGGGTCGCAAGAATACGATTAGTATACTCATGAAAACCCACCTTTTGCGTCTCAGCAATCGAAAATCGTCCTTCCAATGCATTGAGCGTATAGTCGGCGAACGGATAAGAAGAATAACGCACGACGGTTTTTTCAGCATCTTCGCTGATGATCCTCGGGCCGCGCACACCATCCCATGGTGTAAACCCTGCCTCGGCACCATTTTCCCGGTCTGTTAAAGGACTGACGCTGCCGGCTGAAAAATCGACCTGTATATAACTCCGCGTCGTATCAGGCGCCGCGGCGGGCCAGAAGGTGCTGAGTGCGGCGCAGAGCTTGGCATCTTCTGGAAAAGGAGTCCCAAGCCCGTAGGATGAGAAATGAAGTTCCTCGTCATCTGTAATATCGGCGCTGACATCCCAACCAGGCGCGAAGACACCGGCAGCAGCATCAGGCAAAACCGCATGACGCAGCGTCGACGGCGTATCCAGTTTAGACTTGCGGAAGTCAATGCGTTGCAGCGGCGTTATGACTGCCGTCACTGCGTTATCCGCTGCAGAAAAGCCCGCTCCGCTCAAGCGGACATTTGGGGCAAAAGGAATGTCTGACAATGGTCTAGGTTCTGCTCGCCAGAGTTCCCAATCAGGACTGTTAACCAGGTTTTGATGCCACTCTGGCAGCGTTTCAAGAACCTCTGGATCCCTTGCGTTTTGCCACCACTCAAATACGGCACGCTGATTGACACCTGGATAAAAGTCAGGTGCAGCAACGAGTGAGTAGGCAGGCAAATTTTCCGAAACAGATAGGCCCGAAACAACCGATTTTATCCATCCGTCGGCAGTCGAATCAGTAATATTCAGAGCCCGATAGTTTCCAGCTGTTGCCTTTGTAATTGCCGTTGCGGCATTGCCGAAGTACCTGACGCTGTCATCCTGTTCTTCAAATCGGATATGAGCATACTCGGGCCAAGGCCGGACAGGAACATTCGGTTCGTCTATGCCTAATGTCGGTGAGAAAGCACTGTAATAGCCGCCGCCGTTCATCGGCGGCGAATTGAACGTGAGATTGGCATTGTCGAAACTCGCGCGACTGGCCAACGCCTGTGGCACCGGATTGAGTTGTCCACTGCCACCTGTTTGCAGACTAACAAAATCGGCCAAACCATGTTCGATTATGAAAGGTGATTGCTGCCGATCAGCATCGCTGAAACCGGTCGGATGGCCCGTGTCGTCAAGATGTTTATGGAGACGCTCGATTTTTCTATTTTGATGTCGAAAACTGAGCTCCAGATCGATACTTGCACCCTTGATGCAATCATCGCCATTGAACAGTTTGTGCACCGGAACCCAGAACTGCCGCTCGTCGTCATCTGACGCGCGAGCCGGACCAAAGCGATTCGGTGTCGATGGCGCGCGCGCGGCAATCCAGGTACTGTAACGGCAAGGAAGGACCCGAATAGTGTTGATCAAATCTCCTTCCGCGAAAGGAGTAAATCCTCTGTAACGTCCAATGTAGGCAGCTGACGCATTCCCTACTCGCGCTACACCAGTGCGGGACAAACAGAGATCAGCAAACCGCTGATGTGGCGTCTCGCCCGCTGGTCGATATTCGATGGCGTATACCGCCACCGCAAGCTCTACATTGCTTGCGCTCACATCAAGCAATCGCGCAGCAGCCGATTTAAGTTGGTTCAGCGTTTTGTTTGCCAGGCTGAAAATATAATTCTCAATGATATCGAGCTCAGCGAGAGTCGGGAACTCGCTTATGGGCGAGCCCAGTGATGCCGGCCCCATAGCGTCGCCTGGAACCAAAAGCACGTTCGGCGAAGCATATCCGTGATACAGTAGACTTCTTGCGGCATTGCCGGCCTCGATGCCTTTTTTGCCATCAGGAGCAAAATCCTCGAAGCCCGGCCAGCCACGGTCAATATCGTTCTGCTTTATCGTTTTAGATAGTTCGGTGGCAAGGTCGTCCGCCGCAATATCCAGTTTGCCGTTAGTCACAGCCAAAAATAAATCCCGCCAGCCGTGCGGCGCCAGACGATCGCAGATTTCTTTGACCTCATCGATCAATGCCATTGTTCAATCTCCATTTTTCCAAACTATTCGCTCAACCAGATCCCATTTTTTCTCTACTACGCGGCGGCTTCCCCTTCAGGCCAAAGGCTTCTGTTAGCCGCCGGTCGCGGACTCGCTGGCTGCTCTTCCACCGGCTGCTGGCGTAAGCGGAGATGCAGCGGCGGGTGGAGTTGGTGGATCAGGTTGTCGTTTGGGTGAAAGCTGGTTAACGGCATAGGGAAAGAAGAACGCCGCCGCCGCAATAAAGAACTTCCATAACTGACCGATCGCGTCGCCGACCGTGGTCAGGTTCTGGCCGAGCGCCGATAGTACCCAAAAGCCGAGTGCGGAGAAGAACGCAGCGAACCCGATTGCTCCGATAGCACCTGCTACCCGACTGAAACTCATGCGTAGTCCGGCATCCGTTTTTTCGCAAAGCACTTCAGCAATCATCGGGGCGTCATCGTCGTACCCCTTGCGGCTGCCACTCAGCGCCTGCAACAAAACACGAAAGCCAATGAAGAGGATGACTATGGCAACAAACGGTGGCAGGACTGCTCCGATCCAACCGGATATAGCGACAGGTGTCATAAGGTCGTCCTGAAACGTTGTTAATATAGACTTCGCACTTGGAATCTTCAGTTACAGAATTGCGGTTGAGGTGCTGGCCCGTTTAAGAACGCTGGCCGGCCAGCCAACGTTCTATTTTAAAGAATCTCAGACGAGAACGCCTGCGAAACTCAAAAAATGTTCAATCGTAGATTGGTCGCCCGCTAGGTTCGGCGTTGGGCCGAAATCCGGGATCGACATGCCCGGATGCCAAGTCGGGTCCCCATCTTTACCGAGATATGAATTGGGATCGTTCCTCAAAATTCCGATCATAGTATCCGCAATCATCGCAGAGCCAAGCGGCCCAAGACGGTTGCCTTGGCCGATGATTTCCGCCTCCGCCAATATGTATGTCCAAAGCGGGGTCCGGCTCGCAAAGCTGTTTCGGTTGAGTGCTTGTGACACGACAGGCGAGCGAGCCATCAAGCCTCCTTTCAATTCTGTCTCCGTCAATGCCACTACGCCGGCCTGTCCGTAACGGCCGCCATAAAGCCCTGCCATGGCTTGGCCGGTTGGAGTACTAAAGATGAAAGAACGACGGAGGTTTCTTGCGGCCAGGTTTTTGAGAATCTTGACCATGTCCGGCGTTTTGGAATTGTCGGCGTTACCGCCTTCTTTGAGCAGGCGTCCAAGCGGTGGCGCCAGATGTGTATCGATCTTGCGCGCAGCTCGAGCGGGCGTTTCAGTTGCATCCTCACCCGGCGCTACTGCAACGAACCGGTCCCATTCCACGATCCAGTTGCTCGGCACTGCCCCCAGCTGTCCGACCACATCAAAGTCCTCCATCGCCAGTTCGCCGCCCGACCGGCGCACACCGAGATTGCCGGTAAACTGGAACAATTGGTCAAGCGTTGCGCGACCTTGGTTTTGGACGCGGTCAACCGGCTTGGTATTGCCCGAGGCATCTCTGCCGAAATTGCGATTGAGATCGTAGGCGTTGCGGATCATGGAGTGCCCGAACCGGTAAGCACCGATCGAAAACTCCAAAGGCATGAACGGTTCGGCTGGCTGACCTGGGCCGACGCGTGATTTTGCCCGAACTTCGTAGAGCGTTTCAGGGCTGTCCAACACGGCCTGCAATACGCCTTGATTGCACAATCGGACCAAGAAATCATTCACAACCAGCCATTGAAAGGTCCATTGCGTTGTCTTACGGGCCCGCTCGAACACACTATCCGTTGTGTCATCGGGCATCGCGCCACATTGCTCGATAAATCGTACGACAGCATTATGAAATCTGAGCACTCCGAGATGGAACTGTGCGACGAGAAGGTTTTCATCGTTGCGATGATCTCCGATCAGCGCAAAAGACCTTAGCTTCTTCGCCCTGACCTTCCTGTTGTTTTTTTCGCTGTCACTGATGTCGAGTGCATCGATGTCACCATCGGTCATCGACAGATCAATACCGAATGACTCATTGACTGCATCGATCATCGCATCGTCGGCTGGATGGCCCTGCCTCAATAGAGACAGTCGAGGTAAATCACGCGCAATATCCGATTGGTCTGGCGGTGTCTCGGACACGCGGAAGTTGTTACCGATGCGCATCAATGCACCGCTGCGCAGTACGTCAATCATCCTGAAGTCATCGTCTTCGTTTGGCTGGCCATAGATTGCGTCAAGTTCGAAGTTTGGCGACCTCTGGTTTTTCACAATCGCCAACAGATCAGCTGGCTTCACCGGACCGATATTGTCGGCATCAACATCCGGTACGGAGTCCTTGGGATCGTCTCGATCAGTACGCGCTGTGAGTTCGTGATCGATGAACTGGGCCCAATAGGTATAGATCGGCGGAATATTTGAGTCTGGCGTGGCATCGTCGGGGACAACCGTGGCAGGCGGTGCGAGATTCGGCGGTTTGCCAAAGGCCGACTCAACCATTGCATCGGCCAGCTGATCGAGCGCCTCTACGGTCTTGGCGCCATTGTCCTCGATCAATGAGCCCTTCCTAATACGACCTAAAATGTAGTCGAAAGGCGTGTTCGCATCTGGGGCAAGATTTGGATCAAGTTGCCTGAGCTTGGATGTTTCGTTGTCCGGAGATGCATTGTCCCGGACCATCAAATTATCCGATATCGAACTCGTGCCGTGGCGTTGCAACATGAACTGCACTAAGTAACCTCCTAAAATTAATAATATGTTTGCATCTAAGCGTAAGCGTCCAGAATTGGCAAGCAGCCCGCTGCTTTGCGTGCCAATCCGCCCCGGGCCAAACTTTCCGGCGAGCAAGAACGGAGCAATGAGCCCTTAGAAAGCGCCGAATGCTGCAACAACGGGTCTGCATGCAAACCTCGCGTGAGACCTCCCGAAACGCCGTCGCCAACTACGGCCATTGGAGCCGCCTGCTTAGTCCGCGCTCATGTGCGCGACACAGCCGCTGTAGAGCTGATGCGCTTTGTTGGTCAGTCGGCTTCAGCCACGCGAATTATGCGTTCTAGCGCCGAACTTGAAATGTCCTGGGGAGCGTAGATTCTGCGGCCATTCCTCAATACCACTTCAACAGAGCCGCCATTGCGCTGGCCAACCCCATTTATTGACCGCCTTGCGACTCCGACACTGCCAGCCGGTGCACCGTACAGCGTCTGAATCCCGGCGACATCGTCCTTGCCCAAACTGTCGACATTGTCGTCATAGAACGCGAACATAACGGCATCTTCGTCGTCTGAATGGCTCAAACCAAGGAGGTGTCCGATCTCATGGATCGCGACATTCAACAGCCTGAAACTGTTGCCGGCGCTCTGGTCCGTCCAGTTTTCAAATTCGTCGAAATGAAGCACGCCGGCATTTGGGCCGCCGCATGGCGGTGGAAAGAACGCGTGAGCCAGCGTGTTGCCCGAAATCGACCCATCGTCGTCGAACGAGCTTCCATCTCCATGATTGCCGCGTTCAAAACCAATAACGAATGTCGGATCATCCGACGGGGACACTTCGGTGAATGTCAACTGTGTGACCTCGGCCCAAGCATCGAAAGCTTCGGCAACGATCGCTCGCTGACGGCTGCGAGAAAGATCTGGCGTGTCATTGAGGAAAGCGTAGGTCAAATCGAGTTCGTCATATTTGCATCCTCGCAGCACGAACGGCGCAAGTTCCGATCCATCTTCCGGATCAGGCAAGTCAGGCACCCCGCAGCGTGGGCGTTGCATTAGTTTCAACGTGTCAGTGTCGCCGATGCCGCTTTGCTTGAGTCCGTAGTTGGACTGGAACATCTTCAACGCATCTGATGTCGACGAACACAAAACGCCGGGCTCACGGTTTGCAGGAAGATAGCCGGTTTCCGTAAGAAACGTCTGAAGCGCGCGCACATCGTCGCCCTTGTCTCCGGCATCTAATTTTTTCGACTTGCCTTTACCTAGGCAGGAGAATGAAAACCGCTTTTTCCTGTGTTTTACGGCTCTTGCCATTGCGAAATTCCTTTCCAATATCTGGCTCTACTATCGGGCAAAAATCACTCTTGCGAGACCCGCTGCTCCAACCCTTGAGGCGTCGCACTCGTGTGCTAGTAGTCATCAATATGGTCTGCTGGTCATAAATTAATTTGCCAACGCATAAAGATCTTGATGATTGCAATGGCAGGTGTCAAGTTGTGCAAGCTAATACATCTAAGACCCTGACCGGCAACCATTATGCGACGGTCGACTCTATTGGGTCGCATGCTGAGCTCGAGCAAGAGTTCGATATATATTTGATGAGTGGTTGTGCAAATGGCTAAAGAACACCGGTGGATCGGTACCTCCGTGCCGCCAAAAGGTCGTTACGACGACATCTTCTTTATCGACGAAAACATGGGCTGGGTAGTCGGTGGCGGCATCGGGGAAGTGCTGCGCACGGAGGATGGCGGCAGAACCTGGTCGGAACCGACATTTCTCGACAGACGTTACCCGCGGGCGATCGGCATGTTGGACAAGGATGTTGGTTGGATCGGTTGTATCAATGGAAGCCCACCACTTCTGAAGACAACCGACGGTTGGCGCACATTCAAGACGGTCCATCTACCGAGCGAACATAAGGGGCGTCTCAGTGCTGACGGGCCGACCGCCGTATGTGGCCTGCAAGTATTCGACGATAGTCACATCTTCGCGGCTGGCACCAATTTTCCGTTGCAACCGGCGCGCTTTCTCAAGTCACTTGATGGCGGGGATAGCTGGATTGTGCGAGATATGGAAGATCACGCAACAATTTTGGTAGACGTCTGGTTTACCAGCCCAACGGTCGGCTGGCTCGTCGGAGCGCGAGTAACCAGACCGCATTCGCTGCGCGATGACGTCATTCCCGTGGTTCTCAAGACCATCGATGGAGGAAATAGCTGGGAAGACCGGCTCCAATTTAGCCCAGAGATGAACCCGCCGCTCGGAGAATGGGGCTGGAAGATCCAGTTTGTCGATGACGAATTCATTGTCGTGGCCTGCGAGAACTTTCGTGCCGGGGCAATCCTAATATCCCAAGACGCAGGCGAGCACTGGGTACGTTGCGAAATCCGTAATTCTGAAGGAGCTATGATCAATGAGAATTTGGAAGGCATCGGATTTCTGAACCGGAAGGTTGGCTGGGTTGGCGGCTGGGGAGACCAGGCCGTTTCCTCCGGCCGCACGAGCGCGACGACCGATGGCGGCAAAACCTGGACAGATCTGACCAAGACCTGGGCCAAACCGACAGCGTTCTTAACTGGTACGCCGGTATGCAGCTCCGACGTCGACAAAGGCCAGTACATCAACCGCTTTCGGTTCATTAACGGATTTGGTTATGCCGCCGGGAACTCGGTTTACAAGTACACCGATGAACCGGAGAGCGACTTCAGCCCCGTCACACAGACCCACGAACAATTAGTCAGTCGAGATGGTGCGCTGCGTTTTGGAGAAACTGCCACGATCCCGGTTGAGATTCCGCCGGGCATAGCCACGTTACAGATTGATATATTTGATCGCTTTGGTGCGAAGGTTCGATCGCTTGCAACTGAGAAGGATCCAGCTGCGGGCCCGCGTTTGTTCGAGTGGGACGTTCGCGACGACAACGGTCGAGCGCTACCTCTTACGCAATTTCAACTTCGCGTAACGCTCGACGACAAAACCGATTCTCGACTGATATTTCATGAAAGAACGCCTGTTTCCTCAGAGAAACGAGATTACACGCCGTACATGTTGCTAGAGGAATAGTACTTTGGATGTTCCGATCCGTTTGTCCGTGAATTCAACTTCCAGCTCGAGCAAGCAAAGTCCGCAGCGGCTATCCAACATCGAGGAACTCGATTTTGCGGATCTCGGACTTCAGCTTGAGCCGCGCGAAGAAACGTCGTTGCTGCTCAGCGTCGGCGCCGAAATCGAGCATGCGCTCATGGTCCAATACCTATTTGCTGCCTATTCAGTGTGTGACGACCACCCAAACAATGAGCAAGGCGGTATCATAAAGGGACTGTCTGATCAGCTCTTGCAAATTGCGCGAGAAGAGATGGGGCACTTCATAACGGTTCAGAACCTGCTGCAGCTTATCGGTGCGCCAATGCATTTTGGGCGCCAGCATTCGCCGTTTGCAAGCACCCTCTATCCGTTCCGGTTCAAGCTCGAGCGGTTGTCCAGTAGCGCGATTGCAAAATACGTTGTCGCAGAGAGTCCGGTCGAGCGCCCGCCAAGTATGACAGATGCGGAATGGCGCGAGCTTGGTCAACTCGCCAAGACGGCCCAGGCGGCAAACGACGGACAACCCGTCCGGCATGTCGGCAGCCTCTATGCGCGTTTGATTGACATGTTTCAGAACCGCCTGGCAGACGAGGACTTCGTTGTTGATCGGCCCGGCTATCAAGCGCGATATGCCGATTGGGGTTTCGATCCCGGATCCTCTGATCCAGCAGATCGCTCAAGCCGCCGTGTGCAGGTCGATTCATTCACCGACGTAGACCCCGCTCGTCAGCGTGACAATGCAGTGGCAGCGCTTGAAGAGCTGGCCGAGCAAGGCGAAGGGTTCGGCATTGGTATCGATTCCCACTTCCAGCGGTTTCTGTCGCTGTACCGACAGTTTAAAGATCTTGAAGGCGAAGGTGCGTCACTGACCTGGCCGGTTGCGACAAATCCCACGATCGTGCGACCTCTTGCGACAACAGATTGGGACACGGCAAACCTTGCCACCGCAGCACAGGCGGCATTCCAAGCCAAAGGCTATATTTCGCATCAACGTTCGCGCAATTGGGCGGAACTCTTTAACATGCGCTATCAGTTGTTGCTGATCTGCTTGCGCCAGTTTCTCAGTCGCTCCGATGCACTCTACAGGGACCGCGGCGTGCAAATTGGTGATCCGACGGAGCGCGGGTTACTATTGATCTGGTCATTCGACGAGATGCGCCGCCTCAAGAAAATCGCACGTAAGCTCGTTCAGCTTCCGCAGCATTCAGACTCCGATCTGACGAGAGCTGCAGCCCCCTTCCAACTGCCGTTTTCGTTTTCTGCAGCGGAGTTTGACCTGCATCGGTGGCGCCAGCAATTGGACACAGTGCGCTCTGCTATCAAGTTGATCGATCGGATGCGCAAGGCGCAGGATACGCTGGATCGCAACGACCCATTTCTCGATGACCTTGAATCTGCAGACCAAAAGCGTGAGGCGATCCTGAGCGAGTTGTCACGTGGCAACGAAGTTCCAGACTCGGCATTGCCAAAGAACTTCAGCAAAGTTGTTCACATTCTGGAGCAGGCTGTGCGTGGCTTCAGCATCAATGTTCACGGCAACTTTTGGAGCGGCAAAACAAGGGACCAGTTCGTTGGTCAGCACATCTTCAATACACCGCTGTTCGAACATGATGCCGGAGACGACTGTCGACTAACTTCATCAGATTCTTATCTCGTTCGTATAACCCGCAGACGCATGCCGGCCTACCGGCCAAGCATTCCCTCTGTCAGGCATCAGTATCTGCAGAACTGGGTAGACGACCAGACCCCAGATAATCATCCGCCAGGCCAGGTCGGCCTGCGAACAGAGGCAACGCCCTCTACAGAACCAGCGTCTGCCGGCGCGTCGGCGGGACAACTGCTGACTAACGCTGGTGTTATCAGTTATCGAAATGATGTTCGGCCACTCTTCGGAGAGTTCGATGAGGTAACACTTAAGCGTTTCGACCGCATCGATATCAACGATGTGGAAAGTGTTCGCCGCCGCGTGACCCATCTCTTGAAACAGCTGCAGCTTGGCAAGCTACCTTACTACGCAAACTGGTCGCAAACGTCGATTGACCTATTCGAGGCCTGGAAAGCTGACGGCATGAAGGAATAGCATCATGAGCAACAGCCCCACGTGAACGCGGATAGTTTGACAACGCTGCCGATCGCACCCGCCTCGCATTCTGTCGGACCAACAATGGTGTTAGATCCCACAAGCCATCATCGGGACTTGCCCGACTTCGATCAGGTTGCGCTCATATTCAATGTCCGCAGTTGAGCGTGGTTCGACCTTTGCAAACGTGAGCCAGTTGCCTCGATGGACTTGGGTTCGCCGAGCACGCGTACATCTTGACCGTTGCTCCCCGAAAGCCGAAAATCAGCGCACGTAGCAAATGTTGAGTAGGCCCAGGGAGTTTCACCCCGGGCCTCTCCCAGAACCGTACGTGAACCTCTCAGCTCATACGGCTCCCGTTGTTCAACCGTTGCCATGACACAGCTGCCAATGGGCGAAGAGTTGCGGTGTCGCCCGGCGCAGCCGGATGAACCAGTCTCTCGACCCTTTGGTCTTGCGACGCAGCCGCTTGAACTTGCGGCGCGCCCAGCGAATGACATAGTCATCGATCCTCTTCAGCGTCGGACGCAACACTGTCCGATAGAAGCTGGCGTAGTAGTTGATCCAGCCGCGAATGTGCGGGTTCGCAATCCTGGCCAGTTCATCAAGGGGCATGTCGCTGCGTAGATGAAGACGCCAACACTTGATTGTGCGGCTGATCGACTTCAACGCCTTGCGACTGACAGCGGGCAAGAAACAGGCGAACGGAACTCCCATCCGGTTCATTGCTTTCCTGACACGGAACGTGAATCCGAGAAAGTCGAACGATGTATTGGGATAATCCTCTCGCCGGTTCGCATCCTTGCAGTAGACGATCTTCGTCTTCTTCGGATGCAGCGCCAGCTTGCAGTCGGCAAAGCGATCCTGCAAAGCGAGACGCAAGGTCTGCGCTTCGTTCAGGCTCTTGCAGTGACATACGATATCGTCGGCGTAACGCTCGAACGGAATGTGCGCATGATACCGCACCATCCACTCATCGAACGCGTAATGCAGGAACAGGTTTGCCAGTAGCGGCGAGATGACGCCACCTTGAGGCGTACCGGCCTGCCGTTCAACGACACCGCCATCTTCCATCTGCACAGGCGCCTCCAGCCAGCGTTCGACATAGAGCAGGACCCAGGGACAGTCCGTGTGATGGCGGACCGCCTTGAGCATCAGATCATAGTCGATGCTATCGAAGAAAGCCTTGACGTCGATGTCGAGCACCCAGTTTTATCGCCAGCACCGCTGACGACACTGACGCACGGCATCGATCGCCGATCGGGCCGGCCTGTAGCCGTAAGAGTCGGTATGGAACAACGGCTCAAGTAACGGCTCCAGCTTGCGCTTTGCGACCTCCTGGGCGATGCGATCGGCAACGGTTGGAATACCCAACGGACGTTTGCCGCCATCTGCTTTCGGAATATCGACTCGGCGCACCGGTGATGGAAAATAGCTTCCCGAAGACATCCGATTCCAGAGCGTGTAGAGGTTGTTCCGAAGATCAACCTCGAAGTCCGCAATCGACTGCCCGTCTACGCCAGCCGCTCCCCGGTTCGCCTTGACACGTTTGAAGGCTTCCCAGACCTCACGTTTGGAGATCGAAAACGGCTTTGCCTCACCCACAGGCTCCTCCTGCACACAGTTGGCCTGCGGCCTCGGCTGAACAACGCAGCCCCTTCGCTCCGGTGCCATTACAGCACTTTCATCACTACTACGGGCTGCTCCGCCCCTGTGCTGCGCGTCGGTACGCTCGCCCTCGCGGTTGTAGCCGCTTGCGGCTTCTCCCTTTACATCGCAACGACAGGTTCTCACGTTCCATACAAGAGCCTGGATGAGGGTCGCGCCACCTACACGCCGGATGCCGAACGGGCAGCTTCAGGTCTGCTCCCGAACTTATCCTCCAGGAAGGGTCACCCCGGAGTTCTGACATCACCTAATCCGCTTTCGACGCTTCAGCAGTGGTTCGCTTACGCTCGCCTCCCTCAACCGTGCCTGCCGGGATCTCGTCCCGACTTTTCCGCAACGCTCACCACCATCGCTCTTAACGACAGCAGCTTGCGGTGGCTTGGGATCTCTCCCTGACGAGCGAACCCGAAGGGCCTACCTTCATCTCCTGTACAGTTGCGCGCAGCCGGCACTCGTGGCTACGATCGTGACACACGACCCGGAGCAGTCTTGTGCGGTCGCAGCATTGCTAGTTGCGCCGAGGCTGCGGGTAGAATCGAACACTGAGATCGGCCCTGGCAACGCCAGTCCCGTCCCATTTATGACCTACCCTTGACCGGTGATGACCTCAAGAAACTGGGACCAAGCAGACCTACAAGCACAACCGACCGACCGGAGCGTTTCGTGAACAGGCGCGACGGCCAAGTTCCAAAGTGCTGGTGCCTTGGCACAATCTTTCGCAGGCGGCCTTCACGCTGCAATACCTTGCCAAATCCGATCCGACTGGTATCGTCTATAAGGGAGCTCAGTGGCACATTTTCAGGGTTTGTGGAGATGCCAGTTCCGACTCGCCTTTTACCGACCGAGTTTATAGATTTTGGAGCCAAAGAACATGTTGATCGCCCAGGGGCGCTTTGAAGGTCGCCAAACACACGAGATGCGCGGTACCTTCACGATTGTCGAGACAAGTGACGGACTATTGTTCGAAACAAGTGATGACTTCTTTTTCGATGGTTCGCCGGAGCCGGCCTTCGCACTTTCGCGCTATCCCGACCCCGATCAAGGCCAAGCCGGTGAAGACCTCGACACAAGGTTTCTCGATCTTCCTGGAACCGGCAATCTGACTGATCCGTCAATCGAGGTTCGCGGCAAACAAACCGGCATCATCGGACCAGCATCAGCCTTGAACGGAAAAGAGTCCGTATTTCTCTGGTGTTATCTCACGCCGTTCCTGCTGGGAGTTGGACGGATCGAGCGGGTCTAATGGCTGTGTTGCGGCGTTTTGCGATGGCTAACCGCCTTACGATCGCATTGCCAATAGGCATGCGGACAGAAGTGACTGTTTCGGGTGAGTGGATTATCGTTGACCAAGATCTCAATGGCGGCACGCTTTTGGTCTCCGATGCCGAAGCGCTCGATATAGACAATGTACCAGCAGAAGCTCCGACGCAACTGACCCGGCGAAACACGCTGATAGGCCAGCGCGCCCGGAATGAAGAGGCCGCAACTACACTCTACGCCTTGTTGCTGAGTGAACCACAGGATGATGTCCTTGGCAGCCCAATCGAAGGAACGTTCTTTCCGTCGCTTGGCTCGATCCGCGTCTCGGTTGAAGACGAAAGCCGCATCACACTGACCGGCTGCGGCGTCGTGGATCGCCCGAACGGCAATCTCTTATGGTCTTTCGATGCTCTTCGGATTCCGTGGCAAGGTGACGTTTTCGAAGATTGATGAGGTCTCAGCGCATGTCAAATACAGTCACTGATGATGCTGCCTTCGAAGCCGTGGCGAAAGAGTTCGCCATCGATTACCTGCGCAAGATAGCCAAGACACTTCACGACAACCCTTCAGTGGATTTTGATCTCGAATCTCCGAGCGAAAGTCAATCTGAGCTCCTCTTCGACCTCGCATTCTTTGGTGCCATTGCATTCGAAAACAAGCGGCCGACGGTCGTTGGAGATATTCGATACGTCCCGGTTTTTTCCGGTTTCTCTTATACGACTACCGGCGGGACCAACCGCATACTAACGGGCTCGGCTCTCATCCACGGACTCGTCGATGACCCCAAACTCGTCTCTGAAGCCCTGGCGCGCGCCAAAGCACAAATCGAAAAGTAGGTCTAATTATCAAAACTAAAACGCACATCTGTCCGAATGCGAACGGCATCTTAATGCCGCTCGCTTGTCTGCTGGTCGCGACACCTTAGCTCGTCCGCTGAGGGGGAACACAGTTCCACCAATCAATGTAATCTTGTCCCATCAGTTCGGCACCCGGTTTTCCATTCGGTTCATGGACGACAACTTGGGGTGCGTCATTTGAACCTCCACGGCCACGAATAATAACGGCATTGCCATCGAAACTCCGAAAGCGCATTTCGACATGTTCGGGATAATTTGTCATTTGCTCCTGCAAAATACTCACGGTGACGCGCTCACCCAACCGGAGCGAATCGTAATAGTCTGAATAGTAATGCACACCTGCCATGTTGCGCCCAATGGAGATGTTCGCAGCCAACTTATTCAGCTCGCCTTCAACTGTCACGTTGCTCGCATCGGCATCCTCCAAAGCGTCGCGCGTCGCATTGGCTTGCTTCAAAGTGTGAGGCCATGGGATTTCATTCCAATTCCCCGCCTCATGGAGCTGGAAGAATGCTTTGAGGACCGTGACACAGGCACCAGCCACAGTCGCATGCCCTGCTCCATAGGCCGGGTGCATGGGTGAGCCCTCGGGGAAAGCCATTGGCAAAAGCAAATAGTTTTGCTCGGAGTTTGCCGAGGGCAGTGAGTGGGGATTGGCGCACGTAACCTTCCGGGCTCCCGCCACATTCATATTGGCCTGATCATTTTGCGCGATGTTGTGCGCCTTGATCGCCTGACGCAGGCCGAGCGGGATCGCATCCCTAAGATCTGTGAAGGCCTGCTGAGCATTCCCGAGTTCGGCGCCGTGGCCAAGCTCGACCAGCGTCAAGCGTCCCCCAACCACCTCGGGTCGGCATCGGCGGTGGTAGTTGAATTTCTGGCGCCGGACTGCCCGTAGCGCCCGGGTGGACACCTCCGTTAGAATACCGAGAAGGTGAGGACCGCCAAAGGTTGCGAACGAACCACGCATAGACATAGAGGCGCCACTTGGGAAGCCCTCTTCAAGCTCAAGCTCGAGCGTGTTCTTTCCACCGGGAAGGGATGGTCCGGTCATGATCAATGCGGCGTTCAAGTACGCTTGGTACAGCTGGTCGAAATGCACATAGGTCGCGAGATCCCGCGGTGTTCCGATGAACCGGTAAGCTGTGTCGTCGTAGAGGTCCTGGCCAGCGAAACCAGCCCCCAGTTGGACATCGAGCCATGATGACCAATCCGTCATGTAGTCGATGCCCGGTCTATGCACCTCATGCATTTGATTGATCGTCTGACTACCGTATTGGATTTGTCCCTCTTCAATGCCTAATGCCATTTCATGGCTGCGGTTGGGCGTCCCAATCAGCATGAATTGCGACACGTAAGGGCCGACTTCACAGCCTTTGCTCGAGCCACGAAACAGATTCTGCGACGTGATCGTCGGATCATCAGGATTGACCAGGTCGCGCGCAGAACGCCGTGCCGATTCAGCCGCATTGCCTCCCGACTGATCGAACCAATCCATGCCATCGATCATGTTGGCAAGCTCAGCTGCGGTGAGCCCGCTCGGAGTTGCCAATGTGCCGGCTGAGATATCCTTGAAATGTGTGTCGCGAAGAAGTGCCATGGCGTAGACTTCCGCCATTTCGACTGCCAGTTCGGCGCTATCGATTCTTGGCGCGGGCGGCATGCACAACCGATCGGCATCTGCACCCTCGAGGTCGTATGCATGCCCGGCCCTCGGGCTTTCCCAACTCCGGACGCCCGGCACGGCGCCTTCACTAATCCGACAATTGAATTGAGCAACATTATTACCGCCCGCTCCAGTACCAGAGGGCACATCGGTGTCGAAAAAGCTGGGGTCAGCAGGGTTTGCGCGATCCTGAGCTTGATTGATGCCCGTCACAAAACTGTCGTAGGCGCTCGGATCAACGATACCAAAAAGGTTGTGCGGCAGCCCCTTCGTGAAATTGGATGCGAACGTATCGCAAAACTCGATTTCCTCGTTATTGGTAGCCGTCAGAGAACCTGACCCGCCCGGACCCATCGGTGGCCGATCTCGGGCCACTTGCGCGGCGAGCACTCGGCGATCAAAGGCCTCACGCTTGCGAGGCTGTCCTTGGGGCTCAGGGTGGGGTTTTGAGACGGGCTTCGGCATGACAGAACTCCAAAAAATAAGCCATAGAGCTATCGAAAATTGGCGCTATGGAATGAGATTGCCTGATTTACTTAAGACAAAACATTAGTTATTCTGCGCTTTGACTGGATGTCAACGTATATTGTTCGCGGGCATGCAGCGCTGGCGCGCTGCCTTTGGAGAGACGGAGAGAAGCTCTGTGAGCTCCCAAACCACATTGGATTGCGCAGCAGAGTGGGTGGGCACATTTGCTCCACCAGTCATAGCACTTCTTATGCTCTCCACCGGTCTCGCTTACTTGGCGCACGCACTCAACTCAAGCGATAGTCGCTTCCTGGAAGCTCTGTGCGAAAAGCACGATCCAGAAAACATACAAGCAGTGCGTTTGTCAGAATGTTGCCAAGCTATGACTGGTCGAATTCGACCCTGGCCCATCTTCCGGCTTCCCGTCAATTTATTCACTGATTGGACACAGGGACAGCACTGTCCCCTTTGTGCGATTTTCGATCGAGCAAACGACTGACGCTCCGCAGTCCGACTATGATGCCCGGTGCACAGTTGCAATCGCCGTAAACTCGAAGTGTCGATCCTTCCAACACACATTGTTGCGCATGAGCACAGAGTTTGGATCGGGTCAAAAGTGAGCTTCTGCGTCGCACAGCGCCTGTCTGCAATTGGGGAAGCAGACATAGGGCTGTTCAAACTTGATCGAGCGTTGATATCCGCTTTGTCTGCAATGCAGAGTTGTCCAGCCGATGACCTTCCTCATGACAGCATTGCAACCGGATCACTGACGACCTTTAATCAGAGATACCGGCAAAGTCGTAAGCGCTCGATCTTCCCCTTCTTTCGCGGCGGGCGACGTCATGCTCGTTATGGGGCATGACGGATGTTGGATTGACATCGACGCAGCAGTTTCGGCTTGAGCACGTCGAGGCGTGTGCTGCAGCGGGCGTATCGATGAAGAGCTATGCCGAACGGTACGGTCTCAACCTGCAGAGCTTCTATGGCTGGAAGGGGCAGTTGAAGAAGCGCGGGTTGGTGTCCCCACCCCTCTCGTCGAGGGATGCCAATGCGATGATGCCAGTCGCGGTTGTGGCGTCGCCCGGCCCCCGTGTGGTGTCCGGGCCAAGCGCACGCATATCGCTTGCCAATGGCGTCACGATCGAGGTGCCGTCTGGCGTTTCGCCTTAGGCGCTTGTACGCTTGATTGATGCTGCGATGGACGTGCGTTGTGCCGAGCAGGATGCGTCGCCCCTATGATGCGACCGTCGAACGATATCGAGTATGTTTGGCTTGCGCGCGAGCCCCAGGACTTCCGTAAAGGCATCAACGGGCCGTCGATCGTGGTCGAAGAGCAGCTGGCGCATGATCCGTTTTCGGGCCACCTGTTCGTGTTCATCAGCAAGGGCCGCGACAAGATCAAGGCGCTCTATTGGTAACGCTCCGGCTTTTGCCTGTGGCAAAAGCGGCTGGAGAAGGAGCGCTTCAAATGGCCCGTACATCTACCGGTTGATGTCACATCCTCAAATAGTGAAGCGGGAGGACAAGTCATCGTGCTGGATGGTCAGCAGCTCAATTGGCTGCTCGACGGTTACGATCTTGCGGCCATGCGGCCACACCGTTCCTTGTGCTATCGAACAGTGCTGTAGAACGCCTCGATTGCAGTGGGCTGAAGGCCGTCAAATCATATATCGTCACCGGCATGACGCAATCAGTTGCCGAGCTTCTCCAAGAAAATCAGTCGCTCAAGCGACATATCGCGTTGCTCGAAGAGAGGCTCAGGCTTGCCGATGCGAAACGGTTCGGCGCCAGTTCGGAAAAAGCCAATGACGGTCAACTTGGCTTGTTCAACGATGCCGAACAGACCCAGTCTGAAGCAACGCCCTGGGCGCCGGATGATGAGTGTGACGCCGTCAACGTCACTGTCGTCGGCGAGCACACGCACAAAACGCCGGGCCGCAAGCCGTTGCCGGATCATCTCCCGCATTTGGTGATCGAGCACGACTTGTCCGAGGATGCCAAGGTCTGCGCCTGTGGTTGGCGCAAAACCAAAATAGGCGAAGAAGTCTCGGAACAACTCGACATCATCCCGGCCCGCATCCAGGTGTTGCGGCACGTACGGTTCAAATACGCCTGCCGTGCCTGCGAGGGAACGGACGATGATGGGCCAACGGTCATGACGGCGCCGCTGCCGCCACAGCCGATTCCGAAATCGAACGCCTCTCCCGGTCTGTTGGCTTACATCGTGACCGCCAAGTTCTGCGATGGCCTGCCGCTCTATCGCTTAGAAAAGATGTTTCCACGGGTCGGCGTGACGGTGCTGCGCGCGACGATGGCGTACTGGATGATCCGCTGCGGCGATCTCGTCGAACCGCTCATCGCAAAGTTGCATGCCGAGCAGATGGCTCATGACATCATTCAGATGGACGAAACGACGGTGCAGGTTCTGAAAGAGAAGGGCCGTTACCCGCAATCCCAGTCGTACATGTGGGTGATGCGGGGCGGTCCACCAGACAAGCCGGTCACCCTGTTCGATTACGAACCCTCACGCGGTGGCAACGTGCCTGCACGACTGCTGGCGAACTTCCACGGCTTTCTGCAAACCGACGGCTATGAGGGCTATGCGGCTGTCGCAAAGCGCAATGACATCATCTCGGTTGGCTGCCTGGCGCATGCGCGGCGCAAGTTCGATGACGCGTTAAAGGCACAGAAGAAGAAAGGCCGGGGCGGTCTCGCCAAGCATGGCTTCGACTTCATCCAGCGTCTTTACCGCGTCGAGCGCGAAGCCCGCGAGCGCGGGCTCGATGCAAACCAGCGCAAGGCACTGCGCAATGAAAAAGCAAGACCCGTTTGGGATGAGCTGCACCAATGGCTCGACGGTGTCTGCGGGCAGGTGTCACCGAAATCGCTGACCGGCAAAGCGCTGAACTACACAAAAGCACAGTTGCCACGGCTCGTCCGCACGCTCGATGATGGCCGCATCGAAGTGGATAACAACCATTGCGAAAATGCGATCAGGCCTTTTGTTCTCGGGCGAAAGGCATGGCTCTTCGCCGATACCCCTACCGGCGCCACCGCTTCTGCCCGTCTTTACAGTCTCATTGAAACGGCAAAGGCCAATCGGCTTGAACCCTACACCTATCTCGCCCGAGTGTTCGAGGAACTACCGGCAGCCATCGCCGCTGACGATGACGACGCCATCAACCGGCTGCTGCCCTGGAACGTCGCTGCCACCGACGCGTAGCGTCGGCCAGCGCAAGACAGCATGTCAATCCCGAACACGATCACTGTGAGATTGAGCGCTTACGCAAAGTCCACAACTCGGACAAAGTATTGGCCTTCGACTATTGGCGCAGCGTCAGATCAATAACGAAGGGCCTATGGTCGGTGATGTCATCGCTTGGAACAGGAACGGTTCAGGCTTCGACTTTGAACGCCGAGCGAAGCGATCTCGATATCAGGATGTGGTCGATCTGGCCACGGACCCCTTCAAAGACATGCGTCCATCGCTGATCCCATTTGGCTTCAGGGAAAAAGTTCTTGTTACCGGTCTGGATGAGATCCGGTCCAATATCGTCGAAGCCCCGAAGTCTACGCAGTGCGGGTTGCCCGCGCCCGTCATTAAAGTCGCCTGCCACGATGACATGCTGACCTGAAGTTAGAAGGGGCAAGTAGGTGCGACGAACGATGGATGCCTGAGCAATCCGTTGATTGTCAGCCTCTGAGAATCCACGCTCGCTTTTTAGGTGCAGACCGAAGAAATGAACGGTCTGACCGCGAATCTTGAATACGACTTTGAGGCTTTTGCTTAGTCCCGTTTCTCGCTCGGTATTCGCGTCGTCATCCTCTTGATAGTAGCCTTCGCGTCCTTGGATCAGTGGCACCGTATTCTCTAGTTTAATTCGCGAAAAGACGGCGACATGCTGGGTTGTAGTTGTGTCTGTGCATCTGCAAACAAATATGTGGGGGTAGGATAGCCCCAACGCGCTGATCTTTGTTCGAAGAGCCTGAGTGTCAGACTGATTCCCAACTTCTTGGAGCAGGAGCACGTCCGCATCGAGTTTGGCGATAACAGGAGCTACCTTGTCAACAGCTTCGTTGAACTTCTGATCACGAAATGATTCAGACCATTCCGCTGTCTGCTCTTCAGTGAAGTCCTTAGTGTTGAACGGCAAGCCGTAACGCACGTGTACCCCTGGATTTGTTAGGAACTCTGCATTCAACGTGGCTATTGTTACGTCTGCGGCAAGAGCTGGCATGCAGCAAAAGAGAATCAATAAGCAAAAAAATAACGCATGATTCAACTTCCAATGTGATTGCAAATATCAACTGTCCAATGTGACAGGTCTATCGTGGCCGGATGACAAGTCCATTTCAAACCGGCCGACGCATCACCTTACTCAGACTGGTATCGGTGGTGTTTCGACTCCAGAAATTCGTATTGCGAGAATTGGAGCGTCCAGATGTCACTGGCGCTGGACCCTCACGTCCTGATGGCTTAAGAGATAATCGACGTTAGTGTCAGGGTTCTGTGGATTGGCAAAAGGCGTGCCTACGTAGACACCTCGCGGCCGACAAGTTTGTCAGCAGGCAACAGTGGGGGGGCACGATGCTGGTTGCCAAGTTGCGCAATCTGATGTTCAGTTTCTCGACCATATTTTAGACGACACTGACCGTAAGAACTGAATTGGATAGCTTTATGGATTTGCAGAATGATCTCTTTGTCTCTCCCGACGCAAAGCCACGCCGGTTCAGGGATTTTCATTCCGGCCACGTGCATGAAGACGTCGAGACACTGTTGCTTGAAGCTGCCCTTTCCCGAGCCAAGCCAGGGCAAAAGATACATCTAGCTGGCGGAGCCTATCAACAGCCTCAACGGATCTCGCTGTCCGCGACTAGGGACAATCCAACAGAGATTGTAGGTCAAGGAGGTGTCCTGCTCGACCCTGGACTGCCGCCAGCGACGTCAAAGCTTGGTAGCATGACACCGAATGAGGAAGACTTCGCGTTCTTCAATATACACGACTCGGACCATCTGATTCTGTCCAATCTGAACTTCGCGAATTGCTGGCCAAGTTTCATCTTCCTGCGGAATTGCAGAGACATCACGATTCAGAGTGTTAATGGGATTGGCTCGCAGTTCGTTGTCTTCGCCCGAACGGGTCGTGATGAGGCGTCGAAGAACAAGGAAACAGCCCGGATTGCATTGAGAGAAGTCAAGTGGACTCAAGATCCGGACGGTTTGATGGCTTCGGGGAAGGTCGGCTGGAGTGATGTCAAGACGTACCGTTCTCACAGCTATTTCAACGGTGCATTGTTCGGTAGCTGGGACATTGCTGGGGAAATAGAAATCGATCGCTGTGAAGTCCGCGATGCGTTCAATGGCATCAGAATGGACTGCCATCACGAGAACAGGCTGAACACCAATTCAAACGTCTGGGTACACGATTGTAAGTTCATTCGGATTCGAGACAATGCCATTGAACCGGAAAAGCATGCCTTCAACTGGTGGATACAGTCCAACTACTTTGAGACCTGCCACGCGCCGTTCTCTTTGCATAATCTTAGCGGTGGCTGGCTGTACATCTTTGCAAATGAACTGAGGTTCGACGGAAAGGTTCCTGGAGATGACCACACTGGCGGTAAAGTTTTTAAGTTCACGAGTTCAAGGACCTATCCTACCGCTCCGGTCTATGTATTTCACAATAGCGCATCAGTGCGTACGCCCTATGCAAAGAAAGGGCAGACTCGCAACCTCCACCACTTTAACAACGCGATAGAGTACGATTTTGACTCTGATTTCATCGACCCTCACGTAGGATTCTTCTCTAAGCTCTCGGACAGTCGCGTTCCCTACATTAGGACGCAGCCGGGGAAGTGGTTTCGTTGGAACGACAGCTACAAATTCGGTGGTGATGTTTCCAATCATCCTCATTTCAGAGATGGCTTTCCAGAGGGCTGGCCGATGCGTGTTAACGGTCGCCATTTGGAGAGGGTATTCGGTCATTCCTCGAGGCATGGGCTGTATTTGGACGGCGCTGCTACGGACTGGATCAAGGCAATACCGTTCACAGTTGATCTACCAGATGGTAATCGCTTGAACCTTTCTGCAAATGGTGTTGTCGGTGCTCGAACGATGTCTGGTGCGAAGTACGGACAAGAGGAACTTACGTACAGAGTCGTCCGGGATTGTCGTGCCATCACCTAGGCTGGCATCGAGAAAGCTGGACGCGCCACTTCGAAGCTAAACTTAGCTTGATCGAGGCCTCATTTCGGGCAGCTGTACCAAGCACAACGCATGCCCTGAGCCCTTCGGCTCCCTCACTCATTTGGCGAGCCCTTGGGTTTGATATCTCGTTGTTGCTGTTGCGTCCAATCTCCTTTCATTTCTAGCCATAGACACTGAGCCTTCCCCTTGTAACTTTCATTTACCCGAATCTCCGAAGCTGAGAGATGCGGTGACGGGCGGGCGTTCGTCCTTCCCCTGGGTCCATGAGCCCGGCTCCGAGCATGGGACCCCGCCCGTCGTTCCATCGAACCCGAACAGTCGCCGGGGCCGCAAGGTGAGCCCGATTAGGCAAGGACGGGATGCAATGGACAAGATCACCGTGGGTATCGATGTGTCGAGAGATCAGCTTGATGTCGCGATACATCCGAGTGGAGAGTTCTTCTGCGTTAACCGGGACGCCACTGGCGTCAAATCGTTGTGTGCACAGATGGCCAAAGTAAACCCGGACATCATAGTTCTCGAAGCAACCGGCGGATATGAATCTATCGCTGCAGGCACTTCGTCCGCCGCCGGCTTTGTGGTGGCAATCGTCAATCCTGTTCAGGTACGTGCCTTTGCCAAAGCGCTTGGCGAGCGCGCCAAAACCGATCCAATCGATGCGCGTGTGATTGCTCATTTCGCAGCCGCTACAGGTGTTAAGCCACGCACCATGCCAGATCAGGCAACACAGCAACTGGGTGACCTAGTCTCACGCCGCCGGCAGGTTATTGAGATGTTGGGTGCCGAGCAGAACCGACTGGAACGGGCTGATCCACCAATAAAAAAGAGTATTGTCCGGCTGATCAAAGCCCTGAAGAAAGAGCTGGAGTGGATCGACGGTCAGATCGACAAGGCTGTTTGCGCTTCACCAATCTGGACTGCCAGAGAGGAACTGCTGTCGTCCGTTCCTGGCATCGGCCCGGCAATCTCGCGGACGCTAATCGCCGAACTGCCTGAGCTCGGACAATTGAACCGAAAGCAGATTGGAGCGCTCGCTGGCTTGGCCCCTTTCACGCGCCAATCCGGCAAATGGAAAGGTAAGAGCTTTATCGGTGGCGGCAGACCCAGTGTGCGTTCGGCACTGTTCATGGGTGCACTGGTCGCCAAGCAACACAATCCTGTTCTCAAAGCATTCTTCGATCGATTGGTCGACGCTGGTAAACCGCGCATGGTTGCTGTCATTGCCGTCGCCAGGAAACTGCTGACAATTCTCAATGCGATGGTTCGTGATGACATCCCCTGGCAGGGGACAGCTGTGGCTGCTTCCTAGCATCTTCTCGGAGCCGCAGCTCGGTCGCCCTCACCCAAAAAGGGGGCGACCGAATGCGATGGAGAGATGATGCGGGCCATCTTCTTGGTGAGTAGTAAAGGGAGCTTTTTGTTGTGCGAAAACGCTTGAAATCCAAGACAGTCGCTCGGAGCCGCCGTCGTCCTTGCCCCGCCTCCGGGGCGACGGCGGTCGGAGAGGGGTGGGCGGGCCATCCCCTTGGTGGGTCCTGAGTTGCCTTGTCGAACAGATACCGGTGTGGCGCCACCGAGGCTCGAATGAGGGCCCACATGATTGTAATCGTGACGCCAACGCTTGAGCGCTCGACGCGCGTCGTCAAGCGTGTCGAAGACCTCTTCGTTTAACAACTCATCGCGCAATCGTCCGTTAAACGCTTCTATGAACGCATTTTGTTGTGGCTTGCCAGGCTCGATGTAGTGCCAAGCCACGCCTGTCTTGTTTTGCCACTTGAGGATCGCGCCGCTGGTGAGTTCCGTGCCATTATCGCTAACAATGGTCTGAGGGCGACCGCAACGATCGATGAGAGCATCAAGTTCACGTGCCACGCGCACGCCTGATAGCGACGTGTCAGCGATCAAACCGAGACACTCCTTCGTATAGTCATCAATGACCGCAAGGATACGGAAGCGACGTCCGATACCGAATACGTCCGAAACGAAGTCGAGGCTCCAACGAGTATTGGGTCCGGACGGCAGCGGGATCGGTGCACGCGTACCCCGAGCACGCTTGCGCCCACGCCGGCGCTTGACCTGCAATCGTTCTTCGCTGTAGAGCCGACGCAGCTTTTTGTGGTTCATTTTGATCCCTTCGCGTTCCAGCATGAGACCGACGCGACGATACCCAAACCGGCGCCGTTTGCTCGCAATCTCGCGCATACGAGTGCGGATCTCAGGGTGGTCTAGCACGCGTTCGCGACGCACCGTCTTTGGGTCGACACCGACAAGTCGGCAGGCTCTGCGTTGCGAAATGTCATGCGCTTCAATCGCACGCAGAGCTGCCGCACGCCGCTCCATCGGCGTCGTCAGTTCTTTCCCAGAAGGTCTTTCAGCACCACGTTGTCCAGCATCGCGTCGGCCAACAGGCGTTTGAGGCGGGCATTCTCCGTCTCAAGCGTCTTCAGCTTTTTGGCGTCTGACACCTGCAATCCGCCAAACCTAGCTTTCCGTTTGTAAAACGTGCCTTCGCTGACACCGTGCCGGCGGCAAACCTCAGCCGTCGCCATACCGCGTTCCTGTTCAGCCAAAATTGCGATGATCTGCTCTTCCGTGAACCGTGACTTCCTCATATCCGTCTCCTTGAGTGACGGACTCACCTTTCAAATGAGGGACCAATCGGGGCTCAGGGCAGCGATGTTACCTCGAAACGTATTGCGTTAGACATGCTATCGCTAATTAATCAACCTAGCGAACGATTGGCATCGGAGGTTTCGCGTCGAATTTCCACGTTTCAACGCCGCATCGGCGCTTAGATTATTGCCTTCAAATTTTTCAACCACGGTTTGAGGTGGAGCATACTGCCTGTAGAGCTTCCCGTCCGCGAGAGCTGACAATAATGTTTTTGTGCTCTTGTTTTGGTCGCATGAAACGCGCGAAATGTACCATTTGTAATTGCAGCGTAATTTGTTTGTCTTCCAGTTTAGTTCCTGCCGTCATGCCGAAACCTGTGCTTAAGTTGGCCCTAGAGCGTGTGACTATAAAACCACTCGCCCTCGGACGATCCGCTCGCGGCAAATGACGCAAATGGCCCATCGCGTCAGCGCCTCGGATATCAACGAGCGCCGTACTCCGAAAGCCGACAGTCAAGCCGTCTTCAGATCAACCCGACCAAATCACGCAGCAATGGTCCGCTATTAGGAGAGCTGCGGTCGAGGAGCTTTGCAAGAGGCGGTAGTGAGTTTGGTTGAGGCCGATGTCGGCTTCTCTGCAGAGCCGAATAGCCAACTCCGCGCCCTACTAATTTTCCAGAAGATACATTATCACTTCATCACATTGCCGAGTCAGAATAGTCGGTTAGCGGCCTCCTTCCCAGCTGCGCTCATTCAGAGCATCGGCTCATTCCTGGCTATCTCAGCGATCGGCTGCCCGCACCTATTGCCTTTCATCTCTTCTGATCTGACCCCGCTTGAGCGGTCTTTCTGATGATGCCGAGCGTGCGCCGGCGCGCGTGCGCTTCAAGGGCTTCGCCCTCGGCTTTCGGCTTCGCCGGCCGCCTCCCCCGGATCGCGTCCGGGGTCGGCTCCGCGGCCGCTTTCACCCCGTCGCCTCGCTTTCGGCATCGAGACCGCCTCCCGCGGGCTCAAGTCAAAACGAGGAGACGAACATGACTGCAAAATCACGAACACCCAAACCCCGCCGCGACATCCATACGGAAATCACCAATCAGCTCATCACGGCCATCGAAGCCGATCCCGGCAAACCGTCACTGCCCTGGCGCCGGTCTTCCGCGTCTTGGCAACGATTAAAAAAGTCCTCATAAGTAATCGTTGGCGCCCGAGTTGCCGGGTCCAGAAGATCGTGGATGATCTCCAGCCATGCGCTGTTCACTTTGTGACCGAGCCGTGGTAGCCGACCACACTCATCACTGGGATATAAAGCACCGACACCAGAAGTCTTTGTGCCAAGCCGCGCTGCGTGCCCGTCTCCGCCCTATAGGTCGGCTCCGACGGCCCCGCTCGATCTAGCCACAAGGCTAACTCTCAACTAACATTCAAACTGGACCACCCGATGGGGGACGATCACAACTACCGAACAGTGCCTTAGTCTTCCTGAACGATGTCCGTATATAGGTCCATCCTGATGATTCGAGAATACTCCAATTGCACAGATCGTTCTCGAGTTGATGATGGAGTTAGACCTATTTTCCAGTTACTAGGAGTTTGTCAGTGAGCGTATTCTTATTTACAGCAATTGTGACTTTCTTAATTTTTTACTGGATAGCGTTCTGGCAGTTTGACGCTCGTGAACGCATCGAAATTCCGCCAGAGGAACATCGTCCAGAGAGTTCAATCAGTCGAACAATATTCAAAACATTGTCGTCCATTTCCCTCGGTCTCGTAATTTTATTGCTAGTTTATGCGGCAGCCGTCGGGCTTCAACCGCCATATGGAGTTCAAGTATTTATTTCAGAGCTTATTTTTGGAAAAATTTCCGCTTCAGTTTTGCTTGGAGTTGTATTTGGACTGCTTTTCTCTACGTTCACATATGAGGTTTTCATTAGCGAGCCGGGGGAAGTACTTACCACGACGGGAAAGATCACTCTTGGTGCGCTGGTCGCACTATTTGTTCTTGGCGTCGGCGCTCAAGGGCTTATTGATTCTTGGACCGGGCGGTTGACAAAGCTCTCATTCGGCGGCGCAGCTGTTGAGCTGGCGCCTAGGGAGACGCCAGGGGCAAAAAGGGAACAGGCTCAGGAGCGGATTGGCTCGGCTGGAGGAAAATCGGCGAACGACCCGTACAAGGCCGGAAGCTCTCATGGCCTAACATTTATATCGATCACGTCGGCATTGATCGAGCGGGATTGCGCATACTACCTACATATTGCGCGCGTGAGGGCGGGTCTCGAGCCAACACCTTACAAGCCTTCGAAGTATGATCCATGTGGCTTTGAACGAGGCTTTTACTTTGGGGCCGACCCTGCAGCAAAAGGCCACTCAACAACTAAGAGCCGTATTGAAGGCCTGCGCGGTATGCAATTTGCGCGAAGAACTGCAAAGTTTCTGACTGAGCCTCTGGCAAAGTGCTTACTTCATCTGAACGCCTACAGCTGGGACAATGGATTTACAACGTCAGTTCTCACTCCACTCGTGTCACCGCTTTTCGAGTTGGTCCGAGCGGACCCGTTGGCTATCGAGTCGCATTTCAAGGCGGAGCTTTCCGACACATTCGCCAGGCAAGCGATCAGACTTGTCCAGCGTGTAAAAGCACTCTTCCGTGACGTTGGGACTGAGAGAGCTAAGCTTAGCTTCTCTGGAGAAATCACAAAAGTGCAGCTCGACAAGATTGTGGTTTCGTGTGCGGGCATCATTGAACTTCGGTGCGTAAGTGCGAACCAAGTCTCAAAGAAGACGGAAGATGTCGTGCGCAAGCTTCTATTGAAGTCGGTTGAAAATCTGCGCCGTAGCTGCCGCGACGCAACTAACAATTTCAAAAGAGTGATTACAACTGGCATTTCGAAATGGTTGAACGACGGTTCATTCTACGACAGACCATATTTTCCGATCATATTGGCTGGTCTGGCGTATCAAACAGGCGAAAGATGGTTGGCGATCAAGCTTCTTCATGACTGGGTCGAAAACCGGAAGAACAAGAAAAATGATCCAATCCTCGACGGTTGGTTTTCTGCACGTGTCAATAACACAATCATTGTTTTCCTTCAGGGCATGTACGGCGATCGGGTTGAAGATGTGCCCCTCTTAGTGCGAAGTTATTGGATTGACCGTCTTCAAACATACATTGAATCGTTAGAGCAGAATTTTCAATTGGGTGACATATTGATTGGCGATCGCCATGGCGACAACTTAAATGACTTCAAAAGTGCAGCGTTTTCCCGACTACCAACAGACAAGCACGCTTGCACATACTATCATCGCGACGACAATGACTGGGAAAAATCTCGAATTGATGAAGCCACTTTCAAGCGACTTTACTACAGCTATTTGAGTTCGGTTTTAGACTTGTCGCAACAGATGATGCTACATCAATACTACGGCAGCAAGTACCTACCATTTGTACGCAAACACTTGGAGAACCTACTCCGAGCAGATCTATCGTGTATCGAAGCTCGGCGAAAAAAGTATATCCGTGCTCAAGTCCTTGGTGCATACGGTTACATGCAATTGCGCGAACATGACGTGTTAGGCCGACTTAGGACTTCTGACGTTGGCAAACAATCTTTGCAAAACGGGCTTCGCGCGGTGGACCTTGGTCTAAGACTGGTAGCCGTTGAAGCGGACTCCCACATTCATGCGAGTGCAAATAACAAAGACCTTTCAGAACGCCTTAGAGTTACGACTGAGATTTCTGCGTTATCAAGCCTGTTGCATCTTCAAGGACTTCTGCGACGACGACTGAACGCGCTGTCAAACTGATGTGTAAGCGCCCAAACTTGATAAGGACCAACGACTGCGCCTCTAACATCCAGCTGCGGCGCAGTCGTTTCCTTAAGGAACATCAACGAAGGTTGGTGCCGGTGCCGCCTGACTGACACTAACAAACGTGAACATCATCAGACAGGCGGCAAGATACACTTTCTCAAGTCTAGTCATCTCTCACCTCATTACATCTCTGAGTTATATCCTTAGCAACGATCATCACTAAGTAAAGATCATATAACAATAGCTAAGCTGAACGCAAGATGAAGAGCACACACGAATTGACAGCAACTACTTGCAGCAGAAATCCCTGAGTTGCTTCAGCCGATATAGCAGGAAACAGGCCATATTGTGGTGGATCTCCGGAAAAATTGAACGACCTGCACAGCACAATGTTCCTACTTCGTTCGAACAAAGGTGCCTAGCCATCACCGAAATTCGAAGCCTGTTGAAGCTGTTGCTTAATTGTATCAGCTACCCGACAGCGACGTGTCAGCAGTTTGGCCAAGACATTCCTTTGTGTAGTCGTCAATCACCGCCAGGATGCGGAATCGGCGCCCATCGCCGAACCCACACGAAGGTGAGTTCGCCAGCACGCAACAGCCTTGTCAATGTCGTTGCATCGCGCGTGTCATTCTTTACCCGGTCACCCGGCTTCCGAGGTGTTAGAGATGGCGCGCAAATGTGGCAAGTAAGCTCCAGCTCGTTCAGTTGGCGTTGGATATTATACCCGCACGAACCGGCTTCATAGACAAACTCGAGGATCCCGTGGCGCCGAGAAAGTCGGCGTGCCAACTTCGCAATGGCAACGGATGAATTCTCTATACTCCCCAGGCTGCGTACTTCTCCCATCCGGCCAGGCTCTGCAACACCGATTGCAATCTTGTCCTTGTGCACATCTAACCCGACGTAAGCGTTCAACTCAGACACTAGCTTCTCCTTTGCTGGACTGGCCCCCGTTTTCACCGGACACCCTGGCATGAGCCAGAGGGCTTAGGGATATCCCTAGGCATATGCTTATGTCGAACGACGAATATCAGCGGATCGAGGTGATCACAGGCACCATGCGCCGCCGACGGTGGAGCACCAAGGAGAAGCTGCGCATCATCGAGGAAAGCTACCAATCGGGGACAACCGTCTCCGAGGTCGCACGCCGCCATGGCGTTGCGGCGAATCTGTTGTTTCGCTGGCGCAAGCTGTTGGCGGATGGGGGAGCAGCGGCGGTGAAATCTGACGAAGACGTGGTCGGCGCATCCGAGCTCAAAAAGCTCGAAGCACGTGTACGCGAGCTTGAACGCCTGCTCGGGCGCAAAACAATGGAAGTTGAGATCCTGAAAGAGGCACTCGACAACGCCCGGTCAAAAAAACCGACCTTGCTGTCTTACTCGCCCGCAAAGGGAGATGGCCGGTGAAGACGATCGCCACGACGTTGAGTGTTGCCCGCTCCCATCTCAATGAGCGGTTGCGAGGAAACTCTGAGCCGCATCCGAAGCCCTACTTAGCGAAGGATGCGGCGGTGGTGCAGCGCATTCGGGAGCTGGTGGCAGCGCGACCCACCTATGGCTACCGGCGCATCACCGCCTTGCTCAATCGCGACTTGGCCCGTGAATTGAAACCACCGATCAACCACAAGCGCGTCTATCGGCTCATGAAGCAGCACAGTCTTCTGTTGGAGCGTCATACCGCCAAGCGGCCAGGTCGTGTGCACGACGGAAAGGTCATCATGATGCGTTCGAACGTGCGCTGGTGTTCCGACGCGCTTGAGTTCACATGCTGGAACGGCGAGATCGTGCGCTTCGCCTTCGCGATAGATGCCCACGACCGAGAGATCATCGCGTGGCGTGCCGTTTTCGTCGGCGGCATCTCTGGCGACATGGTTCGCGACATGATGCTGGAAGCTGTCGAAACACGCTTCGGTGCGTTGCGCGCGCCGCATACGATCGAGTGGCTCTCCGACAACGGCAGCGCCTATACCGCGAAAGAAACACGGACCTTTGCGCACGCTGTCAATCTGCTGCCATGCTTCACGCCGGTTGCCAGCCCCGAGAGCAACGGTATCTCGGAGGCGTTTGTGAAAACCTTCAAGCGCGACTACGTCAGGGTGCACCCGCTCCCTGACGCAAAAACCGCACTTTCATTGATCGCCGGATGGGTCGAGGGCTATAACGAGATCCATCCACATTCAGGGCTCAAGATGCGCTCGCCCCGCGAGCACAGAAGAGCCCAATCATGATGCCAGGGTGTCCGGTCCGACAGGGGCAACTCCACTCGACCAGCCCCCCCGGCAACTGACACCTAGCCTGTTCTGTCCAAGTAGCCCGACGCAGTACAGCCGACACGTTAGAAAGGGCTGGCGTTGACTCTCTGCCACGCACAATCGCACGCACCGTGTTCCACGCCAGCCGAATGTCACGCACGAACTCTTTGATCTTCTTGCCTTTGA
>JAGDYV010000026.1:36768-64804 GCA_049116495.1 Hyphomicrobiaceae bacterium
CTTTGATCTTCTTGCCTTTGACGTGAAAGGCATGCCGAACCCGCCCAATCGTCTCCGCTGTGACCATCCCCCTAGAGCCGCCGCTCCCCAGACGCTTCGAGCAGGGATGTTGAGCCCTCAGGAGTGGGGTCAAAGTTGTATGCCAATCCACATCAAACTAAAAACAATAATCAAAGTTGCCAGCAGCACCTCAAGGCGACGGCATGAGGTTGAACCAGATGGGTCAAGACCGACTTGGCTGATAATCTGATCCGCCGGAATATCTTTGACGATGGACATTCTTCATTGAAGTGCCGAATGCGTGTCTGGCGGCGGGCTTGCGGACATGTTGCTTCACTGATGAATGCGTCGCCAAATTTGAGATCATCTTCATTCCACATTGGAGCGATGATCTCGATGCCTTCTCTTCGCGATGCGTAACAAGCTGTCTCAAGACTGCTGGCGAGCTTAGTGTATCAGGTAGGCGATTTCAGGCAGAACCATCCATTGATGCGCTTCGGCCATTAGTTCTCATGACAATATATTTTGATTCCGCTTGTTGGTGCGACGTTTAGTATAATTTATCATAGATATGTCTAATGACGCTATACGAAAACTAGATTCCGCACGTCCCAAAATTTTAAAGCAGTGAACTCAGCTCCAACTATTTTCTGGTTGAACGTTATGGGACTGTGATTGTAGTGACACGACAAGCGATCTCCCAATTTGTTCTGTAGAATCGTTTAGATTGAACGAGGGCTAAGTAAACAAAAAAACATCTCCTCATCTGAATAATAACTTGAATGAAATTCGAATTATAGCTTTCGCACTCCCTCTCTTTTTGAAAGAAGTTCGCAGATCAGTTTGTCAATGTTGATGGCTAAAGATGCGTAATAGGACGAATCAAAAAAAATATCGTGTTGAGAAGGAATATCTTTCAACCCACGAAGTCTCGAAGCTGACGGGAATAAGTATTCGTGCCCTGGAGACGATGCGCTATCGGAATCGAGGGCCTCGCTATCATAGGCCCGGGGGGGGCTGGATCGCGTCGCATACTTTATCGAATCGACGATGTTCGAGCATGGATTGAGCAGCCTAAGTGTCAAGCGGAAGGTCCAGATCGTAGCGCGATCGAAACTTCGGCGAGCGTCGTGAAAAAACGGTTCCTATCGCTGATGTCTGCCCGACTTTGGCTAGTTCAACCAATGGCAGCGAGTGACTAAATTGACCGTAAAAATGACAAAGAAAAAGCTACCAACAAAAGTCAGTGCTTTCGCCGCGAAGGGAATGCCGACAATCGAAGATGCGTTGAAGGTAATGGCTGGAAAAGCCGTCGAGAAAAACAAGCGGCAAAGCATAGTTCGGGATGTGAAGCGCCTATGCCGTAAGGAAAGAATTCCACCTTATGAAATGATCGCTCACCCAGCGAATCTCAATCCGAGAATTCGCCGCCTGACCGGAATCAGCGAAAAGCGACGCTCAAACATAGCGGCCTCCATGAGAGCTTTGTTAAGCTACCTACCGCAGCAGAATCGTAGCTTCAAGACCCCACTTACTTCGGATTGGCTCGCCGCTGAGCGTGCTATACACGACACTTACCGTCGTGCCTCAGTGCAATGCATGATGCGCTACGGTTCGACGCGCAACATCAAACCGGTAGACTTCAACAATGAGGCAAGCTCGGACCTCCTCGAAGCTCTTATTAACGAAAAGTTAAACTGCAACCCCGTTGCTATTCACCAAAACGCGGTGCGAGCGTCTAACTGGCTTCGCTTGCATGTCTCAGGGTGGGATGTCCCTTTCTTGACGCCGCCGCGCTACGCCCAAACTTACATCGAGAAGTGGGAGAATTTACCCGAGTGGTGCAGGCGGATCACTGTGGACTTCCTCAATCGGAGCACCACCGACGATCCGTTCGAATTGGGTACGCCAATGAGGGCGTGGCGCCCGGTGACATCGGACCACTATGAAACTCTGCTCCGCCGATTTTTTAGTATGGCGAGTCGTGTCCACGCGAATTTCGAGCGCCCACGCGATTGGCGGGAGGTGGCAACCTTCGACTTTGCTGAAGGTCCTTTGAAATGGCTATTGGACAAGAACGGCCATAAGCGAGGTCAAGTGATGGGGGCCAATATCGCAGCTCTCCTGGCCCGAATTGCTCGCAATCCTGACGGCAAGAGGAAACTTTCTATCGAAGAGAAGAAAGCAAGCAGCGGGACTGTTGAAGATCTATTGGAAATGGCCGCACGGTTGCGGTCATCCAAAAGGACAAACAGCAAGAACCGAGAACGTGTAAGACCACTGAAGGACGAGTCAAACCTCGCCAAGTTGTTCCTTTTACCGTTCGCACTGCAACGTGAGCTTGTTAACTTAAAGTCCAGGAGCCGCAAGCGCGCGGTATTGGCCCAATTGGCCGTAGCACTAATGTTGCTGACTTTCTGCCCGCTTCGTATCTCGACACTTTCGCTTATCAGGGATCGACATCTCGTATGGTCCAAGCCGGATCGGCGAGGCGGCCTCACCCTCGAGCTCGATGGCAATATGCTGAAAGGTGGCGAACCCGCTTCCGTGCCTCTCCCTAAAGAATGCGCGCGTATAATAGAGCTGTATTTCAGAGAATACAGGCCTTTGCTTTTCAGATTCGAAAGTGACTTTTTGTTCCCCAGTAACGATCTTAAATTTGGTAAGAAGCCCAATTTACTCTCACATCAAATAAAAAAACTCATCTGGAAAAAGCTGGGCATGAAGGTGAATCCTCACCTATTCCGGCACTTGGTGCACATCGTAATTCTTCGCAAGTATCCAGGCGCCTACTCGATGATCAGCGATGTTTTAATGCATGGATCACTTGAGACTGCTGTTCGGAATTACTCGCATTTCAATATCGAGCTATCGATGGAAGCGTATCAGAAACTCGTTATGGAGGTACAGGGCCGCCCGCAAGCCGACTAAAATGAACAGACTGAAGGTTTTCTACGTAGCCACAAGGAGTTGAGTAATGCCTCGGAATAAGAACCGTCACGACAATTGGACCCACGAGAATTGGCCGGAGCCTTTTCAATCGTCCTGGACATCGGCCACCGCGCCTAGCGGCATTTTCTGGAAGGGTGGACCTGCAAGCAGACTTAAACCTCGAACCGTTTGGAATAACGAGCGTGCTTTTGGGCGCTATCAAGAATTCTTAAGGCGAACAGGACGGCGCGACCAGGGGCTACTACCTGAAATCAGCAACCTTCGTGCTTTCGAAAACGAGCTTGCAAAGGATCTGGCTCCCTACAGCAGGCTGTCGATCATTACTCAAATCACTGGCGCGTTACGCCTCATGTTTCCCGATGCGGATCTGAAATACCTAAATATTATAGCGAGGCGCTTAGAGACCGTCGCACGGCCGGTTCGGCCGGTCACTTCAAGGCTAGTCGATCCCGTCACACTAAGAATGATAGCAATCGATATTATGCAAGGAGTAACCACAGAAAGTACTCCCAGTCGTCGCGATGCCCAGCAGTTTATGGTGGGAGCGCTTATCAATGCCGTAGCCTTGTTTCCTTTGCGCATGAACAACTGGCGCATTGCTGTAATCGGCCATCACATCAGCCTGGATAGTGGTGAAGTTCGCTTCGATGCGGAGGAGATGAAGCGAAAAGAGCCATTCGAGGGCAAGCTCGAAGCCGAAGCGCTCGAACCACTAGTCGCTTACGTTGAGAAATACCGGGCAAGCCTTCTTGATCGGAATGCCGTTGACCAGGGATACTTGTGGCCATCCCGAACCGGAAGCATATGCCATCGAAACACACTTGGCCGAGCTGTGAAGAGCGTGATGCGGCGCAAAACTGGTAAGGACTTCAACTTCCACCTGTTCCGGCATGGCGCTGCAACGTTTGTTGCAGAGAACAAACCCGAGCAAATGCGGATGGCCGCCAATGTTTTGCAACACACCAGTCTGCGCACAACGCGCGAGCACTATATTCGGGGAAAGCGGCGGCGAGCATTCGGATTATATCAGATTGCAATCCGCGAGATTCTCGCCAAAGGCCGACGCAACCGATCGTGCAGAGACTGGCGAAGGAAACGTGGATAGTGCTAAATCACAAGTTGCGCACGTCTGAGCACGTGCCCAACTTGATTGGCTCTGAGCCATTAAAGCCACTCACGCTTCAGTGCATCTAGCTCAACAACGTCCTTCCCGAAGACAGGCTAGATTGTTCATCAGAAAGATAGGAGCCCGGCTCGCCAGGCCACGTATCGTTCGCCGATGTCGGCGATGACATAGTTCGACGGCTTTTCAATCCGAACAGCACGAGCTTCATTGGCGCGCTTCGACGAAGAACGTTCGAACGCATTCTTCGAGGAATTAGAGCGCTGGAACTACTATCTCGACAAGGAGAACATCCGACCTGATAAGCCGCAGATGACGAGACAGCGCCGAGGGCCATCGCTATGAGCCAGGCCCATAACTCACACGACCAGAGGGCTAAAGTAGCTTTCCAATCTGTTGCGAAACCCTCGTCCAGTGCAACCCCACGCATCACCCTCAGATTGTCTGAGGACGAGCACGCCCGTTTGTTGCGGCTCGCTGCCGGCATGACGATCAGCGCTTATGTTCGGAAGTGCCTTTTCAGCTCGCATGTGAGTCCGAGAAAGGTTCGACAATCCGTCCACGATGCCAGCCAGATAAGCGCCACGCGCCACAGATTTCATTTTGTTCAGAACTTCATCTGCGCTGAATGCCAATGCGCCCGCAGGCTGGAAGGCAAGGACGCCAATGACGGTAAGCATCGAAATCATCTGACGCTTGAATGACTTGTGTGAAGGTGGAGTCCTCATAAACGATCGATTGCGTGGGGATTTGCATCGCGTCCTCGATGTTTGGTAAAATTGTGTGATATCTAAGGAATATCAATAGGTTGCATCAACGTGGCCATGGGAGCCGCTGTGAAACCAGCCCGAACAGAAAAGGGATCATATTTGTGGGAGTGAACTCCCGAAAGGATAGGCATTAAAACATTGAAAACAGGACAAAAAATTGGATATGTTCGTGTCAGTACACCGGACCAATGCCCCGATCGCCAGATCGATGCATTAAGCCCGATTTGCGATGAATTGTACGTTGAAACCTTCTCAGCCAGTGCCGCCAAGCGACCGGTCTTCGAGCAGGTGCTAGGCCTTCTCGCAGAAGGCGACACGTTGGTCGTTTGGGATCTGGATAGAGCTTTCAGATCAACGATCTCCGCGCTGACCGAAGCGCAAAGGCTGCAGGATCGTGGCGTCAACTTCCACGTCGTTAATCTCGGCTTCGATACCAGCTCCGAAGACGGAAAGCTGTTCTACACGATCGTCGCCGCATTTGCCGAGCACGAGCGCAACCGTCTCTCTCGTCGCACAAAGGAGGGCTTGCAAGCTGCCAGACGCAAGGGCAAACGACTGGGGCGTCGGCCAAAGATATCTGATGAGCAAGTGCGATTGGCGAAGACCAATATTGAGGCGGGCCGCTGTACGGCGCAGGAAGCCGCATCTCAGTTTGGCGTCGATCCCTGGACCATCTCGCGACGCATCCGTGAGCTTTGCTCTGATTAAATGATCTTCAGCAGAAACTGGCTCTTCCGGACGATAGCCGGTCGACTTCTCACGCGTCCCAGCACTGTCTGAAATTGAAAAGAGGTTCACATCTGCCAGACTCTGCTGATCGAATGTCAATGCCGCTTAGAGCGCGTGCTTGACTGCCACCCGGTCGCGATGCCCCCACTGTGGACATTCGGCATTCGACGCGATTGACCCTGGTTGTGTCAAAACGCGAATGCTGATTCAGTTCTAGCGCGGCTTTGCGGGGGCTTTGATGAAGCGGTTTATCGAGGGGCGGGCGCGAGATCAGGCGACGTTGTTTCCGGAATGCCTTGAGGACTGGATTGGCGCGGACAATCCTGTCCGCGTGGTCGATGCCTATGTCGATGGTCTCGATCTCGGCGCTCTCGGCTTTACCGGCGTCGAGCCGAAGGAAACGGGGCGACCGGCTTATCATCCGGCAGTCCTTCTCAAGCTCTACATCTACGGTTATCTCAATGCGGTGCAGTCGAGCCGGCGTCTGGAGCGTGAGGCGGGTCGCAACGTCGAGGTTATGTGGCTGCTCGGCCGTCTAGTGCCCGATCACAAAACGATCGCCGAGTTCCGAAAGAACAATGGTCCCGCGATCCGCAAAGTCTGTGCGCAATTTGTTGAGCTGTGCCGCCGCCTCGGGCTTCTGGCAGTGGCGAGCGTCGCCATCGATGGTTCCAAGTTCAAGGCGGTCAACAATCGCGATCACAACTTTACCGCCAACAAGATGAAGCGACGCCTGGCCCAGATTGATGAGAGCATCTCGCGTTATCTGCATCAGCTTGAGAGCGCCGATCGCCAGGAGCGCTCGAAGGCACGGGCGATGCGCATCAACCGCTTGCATGACAAGCTCGACAAGCTGCACGAGGAGATGAAGCGGCTTCAGGCGCTCGACAAGGAACGCCAGGCTCAACCGGATCTGCAGATCTCTTTGACCGATCCCGATGCCCGCTCTATGGCAACGAGCGGTCGAGGATCGGGCGTTGTCGGCTACAATGTCCAGGCTGCGGTAGACACCGAGCACCATCTGATCGTGACGCATGAGGTCACGCAAAGTGGCTCGGACCGGTCTCAGCTGGCGCCAATGTCGAAGAAAGCCAAACAGGTGCTTGGCGTCGACAAGCTCGATGTTGTTGCCGATCGCGGATACTTCTCAAGCGAAGAGATCTTGGCATGCACCAACGCTGACATCACCGTCACGCTGCCCAAGCCGCAGACATCGAACAACAAGCTCAAGGGCCTCTTCGTTAAGGCCGACTTCCGCTACGTCCCTGATCACGATCTTTACGTCTGCCCTGCAGGCAAACTCTTGACCTTCGTCTCGCACAAACGCCATGGCGAGATGAACTTCCGGCGATATACGACGACCGATTGCCAGGTTTGCAGACTCAAGAGCCGTTGCACCACTGCCGAGCAGCGTGCGCTGAGACGTTGGGAGCACGAACACGTGCTCGAAGATGTGCAACGTCGGCTGGATGAAAACCCGCAAGCGATGCGAACGCGGCGCGAGACAGTCGAGCATCCGTTCGGGACGATCAAGGCGCGCATAAGCGCGACACACTTCCTCACGAAACGCCTGCCCAATGTAAGAACGGAGATGTCGCTCGCCGTACTCGCTTACAATCTCACCCGGGTGATGAATATCAAGGGGATTCGACCGCTTATCGCCGCAATCCGGGAGTTCTTCGAGAAAACTTGCGTAGCCGTGACCGTGACAAGGCTGGTCGCGACTTCTCCTTCCTCACCAAGCCTCTAACATGCCAAAATGCCGAAAACCTCAACATCAGCTGCCCAACAGGTTGGCCGGCTTGATCAAAGTGAGTTTCGAAACGGCCAAGACCCAAACCGGCTGTCGTGCCTGTGCGCCACAGCATGTGGCTGAACTGGCGCGATTTCTCATCTGCAAGAGAATTTAGATCGACGAGGTGAACCAGCGCCAAGCGCGCAGCTCTGGACAGAGATCCGATCGCAAATCGCTATAAACAGACATTCGTGCAGGAATTCGCTTTTACGCATCAATGCCACACGTAACGTCCAAATTTCCTTCGATCCCGAGCAATCCATTGGCATCAACCCAAAAACCGACAAGGCTGACTGTGCACTAACCACGAGCGCCATCATCGTTGCAGCTCCTTGCTGAAGGTCGTGCGACTGAGTACTCTTCGTTCAAGACCAGCCACTCAGCCAAAATATGGTCGATAGTCAACGCCTCCGGAAGGGTGTCACGATATACACGCAGTCGCCCCAAAGAGCGCGACACTCGATTTTTTAAAAATTAAGGTTGCCAATAATGGATCATGCTTATTTCTATAGGATATTTAGAATCCAAGCCAAACGCATGTTTCGAGCACTATCTCTACATTCTGTTTTATGCAGCCTGGCGCCTCTTCGCTTCCCTATATTTGTTTCGTTAGTATTTGTATTGGTTATTTTGGTTCCGCGTCAGTTGCATGAAATAATCAAAGCATACCTATCTCTCGACAGCATCAACCTTTCTCTTCAAGTAATTCGCGCCGCAATTGGCGTGTGCATAATCTGCCTCGTTCTTCTAGTATCATCAACGGCGCTTGTGCGCAGTGCCTCGCCCAACTATCGGGCACACCTCGCCCGCCACACACATATGATTTATGCGGTTATTGCGACGATTGCCATTGCGCCCATGCTGGCTTTCATCTTAGCAATATGCATAAATTTACCCGTGCATAATCAAGCTGTAAGTGACGTGTCTATTCAAGAAGTCGTGCTAGGCTTCCTAATATTGTATTTCCTATTTCGGCTCTATGCAGCTTGGTTCTGGCGACCAACTGAACCGTTTGTGTTGCTCAGCACTGGAGCTAGTGGACGACTGCTTGGCCGCACATCATTGATCGCGTGCTTGGCTGTAATGATTCTAATCGTAGCTGGAGTGTTCACGCCAATTTCAGTAGCGTGGTTAGCCGGACCGTTTATTATTATCAGTATATTCTTTTCCGTATTGTGTCTTGCAGGGTCGCGATGCACGCAGCTCTACGACAGATCGCAAGTGCCCATGTTGAGCATTCTTTCTGTATTGGCTTTGCTGTGCACGCTTTCAGAAACTAACAATAATCATGAAATTCGAATCAGCAAGCATGCGGCTAAATTGCCAAAAGATTCCGTCAATGCATTTAGATTATGGCTTAAGAATAGACCGAACTTGGGGAAATACTCGGATTCTTCGTTCCCCGTTTATATCGTGTCTGCAGAAGGAGGCGGCATATACGCCGGTGCACATGCAGCATTCACGCTTGCCGCCTTGCAGGAGCGATGTTCAAGATTCTCAGATCACCTATTTGCAATCAGTAGTGTTTCCGGTGGCAGTCTTGGTGCTGCTGTGTTCTCCTCGCTAATGCAAGGTCAAAGGGATCGAGCAGCTGATGAATGCAGACCTGATGAAGCATCTACGGAAACTGGAAATCTTCAAAAGGCGGTTCAGCGTTATTTTGATCGTGATTTTCTTACTCCGCTCCTAGTAGCTGCATTTTTTCCAGATTTTCTCCAACGTTTTATTCCAACAGCTATTGGCCCACTTGATCGGGCCAGGGCGCTAGAGAAGGCATTTGAGGATGCCGCGGCAAATCTTAGGCAGAAAAACGGATCCACGAATTTGTTCCAGTCAGATTTCAGATCGCACTGGAGCTACAAGGGGCGGAGTCCCGCACTCTTGATGAATACAACTCACGTAGGATACGGTGATCGGGTAGTGATTTCGCCATTTCGTTTAACAGGATTCAAGGATAGGGCGATAAATCTGCTCAATAATAAGAAGGTTCCAAGGTTTAGTTCTGCGGTAAGTGCAAGTGCCAGATTTCCTATAGTTACACCTTCAGCCTCCGTCCGGGTCGATTCCGACACTCATGACTTGGCGGATGGGGGATACTTCGAGAACGCAGGCATAAGAACCGCCTTTGATTTGGTGCAAACATTGAGGAAGGCGAACCCAGCCCGCAATCACGGTGACAAGAACCACGATGCCGGAAGTTGTTCGGCATCCAATCTAGCAACTGTCTCTTTGTCGCCGGGTAGGTTACAAGATGTGTGTTTCAAGTTCATTACAATTCGATCTGAGAACTCGGATGTCGAGCTCGGCTATCACGGGGAGTTCGCCGTGCCAGTGATTGCGCTCTACGCATCAAGGACCGCTCGTGGTCGCGCCGATCAATTTCTAATCGAGGACTTGTTTTGTGGCGGACAGTATTGTGTTTCAGGAGGAGCCGGCATTAATCCTCACATTCACACTAAGTTTTTGGACCCTGCAAAGTTGGGACTCCCTTTGGGGTGGACTATTTCAACCGAGAGTTTGGCCAACATCCGCGAAACATTACGCCCCAAAATGATCTGCCCTTATGCTGATGGCAATAGGATAGCTCCAAATATATCGCGAGTATGGGAAGCGATTAAGGAGGTCGAGACAGCTTGCTTGTTCTGGAGTGTTTGGGTCGACCTACGCTGAAATCGACAATTTTCATTGTGAAACACAAATTTTCCTGAGGTATAGAGCAAATGAAAAATATTAGTATTGCATGTGTAGCAATTGTTTTTAGCCTGGTTTGGTGCGGACAAGCATGGCCGAAACATTGTGCTCAACATAAAACAAAAGAAGCTTGTAAAAAGGCAGACGAACAATGTGTTGTGTCGGCCACGAATTGCCACAGCTGCAATTGGAAGAGTAAAGAATGCAAAGATGGAGCTACGGTTGTAAAGCGAGATTTACCAGATATAAAGAAGCGGGCAGGATGCAGGATGATGCGATCTGCTTCGTTAAAGGAAGGCCAAATAGAATTTCTTAACCGAAGAACACTGACTATCATAGCTCCGTTTTCTCAGGGAGGCCCGACAGATAATATAAGTAGGATCCTTGCGAATAGATTGGTTAGATACGGGAACTCGATTAAATTTAATGCCATAGTCGTGAACAGGCCTGGGGAGCGGGGTGCCATTGCTCTTATGCATCTCCTTTCATCGAAGGCTGACGGCACTACTGTGGCACTCCTGCCAAGCTCCGTATGGCCGTGGGCAGCGTTTAAGTCCAATCTCCAGGGGTTCGATAAGACGCAGTTTGTTATCCGACTAACAAAAGGAGCGGTCAAGAATCTCCATCAATTCTCTGACCGAATAATTGTCGACGACAAAATGTTGTCAAGATGGGGTGCGTACCCGAGAGAGATCGGTTATTCGATAGTTGCGCCCAAAGGGGTTTCGAAGTCAGCGCTGAGCGGTCTGCGAACTCTTTTTACAAGTGCTGTGACCGATCGTGAATTTTGCCGCGAAATGAGGAAAGGCGGGTTCATAATAGACCTCGCGGATCATAAAGTATTGGAGGATCACAGACGCAAGTTGCTCTCAATACCACGGGGGAATTTGCGCTATTTCAACCAGTAAACGCGACGGCCTACAGAATAGATGAACTCGCTACCAAGTATTCAATGTCGGCTTTTCACCATTCACGGCGGTTTCGGTCAACAGATTGCTGGCAGACCGTTGGTTCCGTTCAAATAGGGTGGCTGCAAGAACACGGGTTGTCCGATGGTTTCTTTGCGGACAATGGCGGTCTTGGCCCTTCGCGATGCGGCGTCGATCTGTGACTGGTGCTTTATCCCAGAAGCTGTCATTGAGCACCTTCCCAAGACATGTCCTTCACTTCCAACCACCGTTTGTCCGGTGCTGGAGCAACACCTACTTATGCGAGCGGTTCGTCTCTCGTCACCATTGACCTCGCCGAATCAATCTATGGTGCTGACGAACTCCGTAAGGAGCCAGCTGCCTCAGGGAAGGCGCAACCAACCGCGCTATGCTGCAAAATGACAACGACAATTCACAACCCAGACCGTTTCATGATGGACTTGAGACAAGTTCTATCTCAAGGCAGAAAAAGAATCGGTTTGCTCATCGGTGCTGGCACTCCCGTTTCAGTCAGGGTCAATGCCGAAGGCAAGATCGACCCAGCAGGCGGCCCGCTCATTCCTGATGTCGCAGGCTTGACCAATACCGTCGTGGCGGGGCTCGAGCCTGCGGATAAGGCTGTGGTGGACACGCTCCTGCCTGAGCTTGGCGGCAACCCAAATATCGAAGCCATATTGACCCGGATCAGGCGACTCGCTCAAGCGATCGGAGCTGCTGAGGTCCATGGCCTGAACGGTGCGGGATACGATGCTCTGGCATTGAAGATTTGTGAGAAGATTGGGCTACTTGTTTCTGTCCCGCTACCCACCGAACCCAGTCCATTCACGGAGTTGGCGGCCTGGATTGGCGGCACCCACAGGCAGCATCCCGTAGAGATCTTCACACCCAATTACGATCTTCTGATTGAAGAGGCATTTGAGCGCGCGCGCTTGCCCTACTTTGATGGCTTCACCGGTGCCCACAAGCCATTTTTCGATCCTACGAGCATCGCCGACGACCCTCTTCCCTCTAGATGGTCTCGGCTCTGGAACATACATGGGTCGCTCGGCTGGAAGATTGAAGAAGATACAATTATCCGAACCGGCGACCGCACAGCCACTACACTCATCTACCCAGATCACCTCAAATACGATCAGACAACACGACAGCCCTATTCAGCTCTCTTCCAAAGACTCCGAGACTTCCTGACGACACCTGATAGTCTTCTGCTGTGTTCCGGGTTCTCGTTCGCAGATGCCCATATAACCGCGGTACTTGATGAAGCGCTCTCATGCAACACCCACACAGCGGTTCTCGCGTTCCAGTTTATAAGAACTTGGAAGAAGAGAAATCGGCAGTGAGCATGGCGCTCCGTCGTCCCAACCTCAGTGTTTATGGTCGGGATTCCGCAGTGATTTCTGGAATCCCGGGTACATGAAAACCAGGTCAACCGCCGACAGACGAGTGGGAGAGGATTCGTCAATCATTCTGGCAGTCACCGTCTCAAGGTAGGCCCGGTGAGTTTCTGCTCGGGGACTTCAACAAGCTTTCTAGGTTCTTCGCGATGGCGCAAGCGTCTGTTTTCCAATCGGCTACTGCATCAGGCGTTTCCGAAGACCAGACCGCGGTTCCCGACGGAGAAGCCAATGCTGAGTCGTGACCCAACCTTTCTGGGAACTGTGGCCTCTGTTTCAGGTTCCGCGGTAAGCGTTCATTTAGCTCAGTCTGTTGCTTCCGGCCTGTCGATCATTGAAGGCCGGACTTACCGAATTGGCCAGGTCGGAAGCTTTGTCCGCATTCCCCAAGGCTATCAGGATTTGTATGGCGTTGTGGCTGAGGTGGGCGCGCAAGCAGCCCCCCAAACTGCTGACACTGACGATACTGGTCGCTGGATGCAAGTTCAGCTGGTTGGTGAATCTCTTGGCAACTCATTCGAGCGCGGTATCAGTCAGTATCCGAATATCGGCGATAATGTCCACATCACTACCGTGTCGGGCCTAGCTCGGATATACGGCAGGGACGATGATGGCCACGTTGTCATTGGTCATCTCTCTAGTGCCGAGAGAATTCCGGCTAAAATAGCTTTGAACGAGCTTGTAACCCGTCATTCTGCCGTTCTCGGCTCGACCGGCTCGGGCAAGTCGACGACGATAGCCAGCTTGATGAGATCCATAACAACGTCGGCGGCGGGCCCAGCTGGATATCCCAGTGCGCGGGTCTTGATGCTCGATGTGCATGGTGAGTATTCGAACGCCCTCGGCGATGTCGCGACCATCTTTTCCGTTGATCCGAGAGCTGGCGAGCACAAGCTCGAAATTCCCTACAAATTGAAAATGGCTGGCACGGCGCACAGCCGACTAAAATTCGACGCGAGCCATGAGGATACAGATCTTCAAGATCGCGTGGTCGCAGTTCACTTACGTCCCGCCGTAGGAACGGGGCATTATTGTTAGCCTCGTAGGGATATCGGCAAGCTTCGTCAGTATCGATTCCGGCTGCGATTTGAAACCGTTCGAGTTTGAATCCATGCGAAACTCCGCCGACCCCGCAGAACAGGTCGACAACAGCGACTTTCCTTTTGTTAGATGTTTTCTTTTTCACAATCGGAAGCCAACCAGAGAAGTGTAGAGATCAACAGAAACTATTTGGCGCGCACTTTGATCGACAAAGCGCGCCGCGAATCAGTGATTCGCTGCTGCTGCAATGCATCACAAATCAATCATCCCATTCGCTCACTTGCTACCTCCTTTCCCGCCGCACATTGATCGCCGATGCATCAAGTGCGTTCTTAATGTGCGTCGCGTAGTACTTCTCGATCATCTCGACGCTCGTGCGGCAGTTCTTGGCGATCTGATAGATGTCCGCTCCTTCCATCAGTCGAAGACAGATGTATGTGTGCCGCAGGCTGTAGGCGGTGCGCCGGTTGCCGTCACGGTCAAGCTTGAGATCCAACTCGTTCAACACGCGGTTGAACTGCTTCTTATGATCTGCCGGGAACACCTTGTCCGTTGGACTTGGGGTGTTCCGTTCGGTCAATCTCTGGAACGGTCGCACGACACCTGCCGTGCTCTTGCAGTAGCCCACTCCCCTCTTGCCCCGGACTTCGATCTCCAAGATCGTATCGCCGGTGGCCTCGTCGTCGACAATTGCGACGTCGCGATATTCGAGATTGTTTGCTTCATCGGGTCGAAGGCCGGTGTTGGCCATGAACAGCACATAGTCATGTAGCTGTTCGGCCGCCCACTGCCACGACTTCCCTTTAGCTTCTCTCACCTTCTGGCGCGTCGCCCCATAGAGCTGCCGGTACTCGTCCGGCGAAAACCAGGCCCGGTGGCTGATCTTGGCTGACGCGCCATACGGTTGAGACATATCCGGCAAGTGCGAAAGCCAGCCATGGCGGATGGCTGTCTTGAGTACCTGACGGAGCGTGACCACTTCTTGGTGCATTGTGCTCAGTGACGGCGGCTTGCCGGTCGCTGAATTCTCTCGCCGGTGAATGCGATATTCCTGCACTTTGCCGGGCGTGATTTCCGACAAGCCTAGCCGGCCGAAGAACGGCAGGAGATGGATGCGCAGTCGGCGCTGGTGGTCTTCCACATAGCGCGGGCTGCGCTGCCCCTCCGTGATAATCTCGTACTCTCGTACGAATTGATCAGCGGCTTGTCGGAACGTCTTCTCGTTCTTCAGGTGGCCGTCGCGCTGCTTGCCCCTCAGACCCAGATACCAGTCCTCGGCGAACTCCTTCGCGAGCGACAAGCTTTCGTGTTTGGTCGTCGTCCGTCGGTTCTTACCTTCGAGGTAGGTCGAGCACTGCCAATAGGACGAGTTCTCTCGCTTATAGAGATGAACCTTTCCACCCATGATCGTATGCGTCGCCATCGCATCCCCGACTGTGCAAATTGTGTAAGGGATGTGCAAGACTATCGCGACATGTCGCGATAATGAAACTTCATACTAACTTATTGATTTTATTGGATTATATGGCGCATCGGGGAAGATTCGAACTCCCGACCCCCAGATTCGTAGATTGGTTCTACACGAAACTTAGTTCCTGTGATAGACGGCAACTTCAATCTGAACAGTCACCCTTAAGTTGTGTGGCGACCCCGGCACGACTCGAACGTGCGACCGTTCGCTTAGAAGGCGAATGCTCTATCCAACTGAGCTACGGGGCCAGTAATACGGTTCGCTACACGGTTTGCAACGAACAGTGTATCATCTAATCCTTTGTACTTACATCCATATTCTTAATGAGAACCACCGCTTAGAAGGCGGATGCTCTATCCAGCTGAGCTACGGGACCAAATCGGCGAGACGACTATACTATGCACACAGCTCACGACTAGTTCATATTCACCACAGTTTGCGGCCGGCCTGGGGCTTCCTTCGGCCCGCTTAAAATGCCTTCACATTCTCTAGGGAAAACTCAATCGCAACAAAGAGCTAATGCGTCCAGGCGGCGCGGCGGCCGAACTTGAAATTATCGGCATACGACTTCTTGCGCATTTTTCGCGGCTGCACTTCCTGCACGGCAAACGGTATGCCGTGCCGCGTTGCATAGGCGATCGCATCCTCTTTCGTCTCGAAGCGCAGATGAACCTGCGATTGCGTATCGCTTGACGACGTCCATCCCATCAGCGGATCAATCTCGCGCGGTGAGGCTGGCTCATACTCAAGCAACCATTCCTTGGTCCGGCCCTGCCCCGACTGCATGGCGTTTTTCGACGGTTTGTAGATGCGCGCGGTCATGGTGGCGTTCCCGGCCTCGTTCGCTGTGCTGTGCACCACAATCTAACAGATGCACGCGTTAGGCTGAATACGTGATTTGTCGCTATATCGCAAAAACTGGATCGTCGGCCTTCATCGATAGCCCGAAAGACTGTCGCGTTTGCGCCCATAGCCTGGGATTTTGGACACTTCAAAGCCGGCATCGCTGAGCCGGCGGCGCACATGGCCGGCCGCCGTATAGGTCGCAAAGGTCCCCTCTGGCGCTGTGTGGGCATAGACCGCCGCCAGCAATTCAGCGCCCCACAGATCCGGGTTCTTGGCCGGACTGAAACCATCAAGATACCAAGCATCCGCCGCACCTTCCCAGGTCAGCAACTCCTTATTCGCGTCACCCAGATGAATATCCAGCGTCAGTGTACCAAAAGCCACCTTGTGGCGCCGCGCATCGCCAGGTGGCGGCCAATCGCCCAGCAAATGATCGACATGCGGCATCAGGTCCGACCAAGGCGCCAGTGCCCGCGCCAGGTCATCTGCCGTCATTGGGTAGCGTTCGAACGAAACAAACGTCAGCTTCTGGCATTGCCCCGGCGCCCGTTGCCACGCCGCAAGGGTCTCAAAAAAATTAAGGCCGGTCCCGAAGCCCAACTCGGCGATCGTGAACCGCGCACGCGCCTGCCAGCGCTGCGGCAGGCCGTTGGCTGCCAGAAAAACGTGCCGCGTTTCCGCCCGGCCATCCTCGCGGGCAAAATACGGGTCATCAAACAGCCGGGAAACGGGCGTTTCACCGGCCTCCCAGTTGATTGCGGCAAACGGTTTGCTGTGTTCTGGCATCGGCTTCGATATGTTGACCGGATCGCTCTTTGCGACGGGGAGAAATCAGTGACAGCCTACGACCTACTCGTTGTCGGCGGCGGCGTGCAAGGCTTGTGGGTGGCGCGTGCAGCGGTGGCGACCGGGCTCAGTGTTGCCCTGGTCGAGGCCGAACACTGCGGTGCGGGCGCCAGCGGCGGCGTTCTCGGCGCCCTGATGCCGCATGTGCCGACCGGCTGGAGCGAGAAAAAGCAGTTCCAGCTCACCGCCCTCACCGACCTTGAGCAGCAAACCCGTCAGCTCACGAGCGAAACCGGCCTCGCGACGGGTTACATGCGCTGCGGCCGCATCATGCCGATCCGCGCCAAAGGCTTCCTCGACCAGTTCGAATCACGCCGCGCGGCGAGTTGGCGGCACTGGCGGACAACCTCGCAGCGCTTCGAGCTTGACCTCCTGGCCTCGGATGCATTCGCCGGCTGGCTTGCCCCGGACGCTGCGCAACTTGGCATTTTTTGGGATCCGCTGGCGGCCCGGATTGATCCCGAACGCTACATGGCCGCACTCAAAGCCTCGCTCGAGCCACATTGCGACATCCACGAAGGCTGGACATTCGCCGACTACGACATCAAAACCCGGCGCGTCGCCAGCAGCAACGGCCAGGCAGACCTGACCGCAGACCGCATCGTCCTCGCCGCCGGCTATCAGACCTTTGACCTGGTCCAGCACCTGACCAGCCTCGAATTGGGCGTCGGCGTCAAAGGCCAGGCCGTCGTTCTGGCCGCCGAACTGCCACCAAACCGCCCCATCATCTACGATGACGGCATGTATATCGTGGCACATTCCGACACCCATTGCGCCATCGGCAGTACGACCGAAGAGGTTTGGACAGATCCCCGCTCCGTGGATGATGGTCTGGCCGCCAAGCTGGCACATGCCCGCCGCATCTGCCCACCGCTACGCGATGCGCCGGTGATCGCATCCTGGGCCGGTGTGCGTCCGCAATCGGCCGCTCGTGATCCAATCGTTGGTCAATTGCTGCCCGACTGCCCGATCTACATCGCCAGCGGTGGCTTTAAGATCACGCTTGGCATTGCCCACGCAGCCGCCCAACGGCTCGTCGACGGCATTGTCCACAACCGCGAACCCATCGGCCTGCCGGCTTCTTTCGCACCGGCCGTGCACGTGGCTACAGCCCAGCCGCAGCCCGCCCCCCACGGTCCGGCCCGCACGCCAGAGTAGTCGGCGAAATCGCATAGGAATTTGCACGATCGGCCGGTCTGTGGCACCGAATGGGCCAAACCGCATGACGGGAGTCTGGTGACGCATGAGCACGGCGATCGAACAATCAAACACCTCGAACTCTGAAGTAAACAGCACACCTGATGCCGTCATTGTCGGCGCCGGTTTCAGCGGCATGTACATGCTCTACCGGCTCCGCAAACTCGGCCTCAAGGCACGCGTGTTCGACCGCGCCACCGGTGTCGGCGGCACGTGGTACTGGAACCGGTATCCCGGTGCCCGCTGCGACATCGAAAGCATGCAATACTCCTACTCGTTCTCGCCGGAGCTTCAGCAGGAGTGGGATTGGCCCGAAAAATTCTCAGCCCAGCCCGAGATCCTCGAATACGCCAACCACGTCGCGGACCGATTCGACCTGCGACGCGACATCGACTTCGAAACCTCGGTCGAGTCGGCCCATTTCGATGACACGTCAAAGCGCTGGCAGATCAAGACCGATCGCGGCGAAACGCTCACCGCACGCTATTGCATCATGGCAACTGGCTGCCTGTCGTCCGCGCGGATCCCGGATTTCCCCGGCCTGAAAAACTATCAGGGCGACACCTATCACACCGGCCACTGGCCGCATGAACAGATCAGCTTTTCAGGCAAGCGCGTCGCTGTCATCGGCACGGGATCCTCCGCAATCCAGGCGATCCCCGTCATCGCCGAGCAGGCGGCCCACCTCACGGTGTTCCAACGCACGCCGAATTATTCAATCCCGTCGCGCAACGGGCCGATGACGGACGATTATGCCCAGTATTGGAAGCAGGATTATCCGGCCCACCGAGCCGCCGCACGTCTGACTAAGAACGGCATCCTCGCCAACCCCAACGAATGTTCTGCGATGGACGTCGACGCCGACGAGCGACGCAAGGTTTACGAGCAGCGTTGGGCGGACGGCGGCACGCGCTTCATGGCCGCGTTCAACGATCTTGCAACCAATGCCGACTCGAACGAAACCGCAGCCGAATTCGTCCGCGAGAAAATCCGCGAGATCGTCAAAAATCCAGACGCAGCCGAGCTGCTCGCAGCCAAGGACTACCCGATCGGCACCAAGCGCATCTGCGTCGATACCCGCTACTTCGAAACCTACAATCTCGACCACGTCGATCTCATCGATGTGCGTGAGGCCCCGGTTGAGCACCTGACACCCGGCGGCCTGCATCAGGGCGGCCGCGATTACACCTTCGATGCCATCGTGTTCGCCACCGGGTTCGATGCCATGACCGGCACCCTCGATCGCATCGACATTCGCGGTCACGGCGGGCTGCGGCTCAAACAAGAATGGGAGGCAGGCCCGAAGACCTACCTCGGCATGATGTCGGCGGGCTTTCCCAACCTGTTCATGGTCACCGGCCCGCAAAGCCCGTCGGTGCTCTCTAACATGATGGTCTCGATTGAGCAGCACGTCGACTGGATGACCGACTGCATCGCCCACATGGAATCGTCCGGTCATGCCACCATTGAGGCCAGTCGCGACGCCCAGGATGCTTGGATCGAGCACAGCGCCGAAGTCGCCTATTCGACGCTCTATCCGAAAGCCGCGTCCTGGTACATGGGCGCCAACATTCCCGGCAAGCCCCGCGTCTTCCTGCCCTACATCGGCGGCGTCGGCCGCTACCGCGAAAAATGCACCGAAATCGCCAACGCCGGCTATGAGGGCTTCCGGTTTGGGTAGTGTTTAAATCGGCTTGCTGATGCTTGGCGTTCCTGCCTTGATCTCCGCCCAAATTTATCCCCCTCGCGATCACAAATCGACCTGCCTGATCTGGCATCCGGCCCAGCCGCGCGGTCTACTCGGCCGAGCCGGATAATCAGCCTCGGGAGTCGCAGCGTTGGCCAACCAATATGACTACATCATCATCGGCGCAGGTTCCGCCGGCTGCGTGCTGGCCAACCGCTTGACCGAAGATGGCACCAAAAAGGTGCTGCTGCTGGAAGCTGGCGGCAGCGACAAGAATTTCTGGGTCTACCTGCCGGTCGGCTTCACCAAGCTGATGACCAATCCGAATTTCAACTGGATGTTCGAGACCGAGCCCGACGACAGCGTCAACGGCCGCCGCATCCCGATCCCACGCGGCAAGGCGCTCGGCGGTTCAAGTGCCATCAACGGCATGCTCTATGTGCGCGGGCAACCGCTCGACTATGACACCTGGGGGCAGCTCGGCAATCGTGGTTGGTCCTACGAATCCATCTTGCCGTTCTTCCGCAAGCTCGAGAACTTCGACCGGCGCGGCAGAGGCGAGCCACATGAATCGCGCGCCACCGGCGGCCCGCTCAACGTTGTCGACAACACGTCGCCGAACCCGCTGGCCGATGCCTTTGTCGATGCCGGTGTCTCGCTCGGCCACCCGCGCAATCCCGACTACAACAACGGAACCCAGGATGGCTTCGGCTACTACCAGATGACGATGCGCTCAGGCATGCGCTGGAGTGCGGCGCAGGCCTATCTCGATCCGGCCAAGAAGCGCCCGAACCTGCATGTCGAAACCCACGCCCATGCCCGCCGCGTCCTGTTCGAAGGAAAGCGCGCCGTCGGCGTTGCCTATGAAGTCAAGGGCACGGAAAAGGAAGCCCGCGTCTCCGGTGAAGTGATCGTTGCCGCCGGCGGCGTGCAGTCACCGCAGGTACTGGAACTGTCCGGCATCGGCCAGGGCGACCGCCTTCGCGGGCTCGGCATCGATGTCGTGCATGACCTCCCCGGTGTCGGCGAAAACTACCGCGATCATGTTGCCGCCCGCATGAACTGGCGGGTCTCCCAGAATGTCTCGTTCAACGAACGCACCCGCGGCCTGCGTCTGGTTGGCGAAACGATCAGGTACGTTATGACACGGCGCGGCTTGCTGACGTCGGCCGCCGCGCTCGCGCATGGCTTCGTGCGTTCCCGCCCCGAGCTCGAAACGCCGGACATCCAGTATTTCTTCATGCCCGTCAGCTATTCCAACCCCAACAATCGCGCCGAGATGGACCCGCACCCCGGCATGACGCTCTCCAGTTATCAGCTGCGCCCGGAATCGAAAGGCTCGATCCACATCAAGTCCGCTGACCCGTTCGCACCGCCTGCGATCGTGCCCAACTTCCTCACCGACAGCGAGGATATCCGCTGCATCATTGCCAGCATGCGCATCGCCCGCGATATCATCGCCCAGCCGCCGATGGATCCCTACCGTCTCGAAGAAATGAACCCCGGCACCGATGCGCAGAGCGACGATGAACTGATCGACTTCTGCCGCCGCACCTCACAAACAGCCTACCACCCGATCGGCACCTGCAAGATGGGCCAGGACACCATGGCGGTCGTCGACGACCGCCTGCGTGTGCATGGCGTCGAAGGCTTGCGCGTCGTCGACGCATCGATCATGCCGACCATGACATCGGGCAATACCAATGCCCCCGTGATCATGATCGGTGAGAAGGGCGCGGACATGATTCTTGAAGACGCGCGCGCGACAACCGGGACATCGGCACAAACCGCGGCATGAGTTGCGCCGGCAGCCATATCCCGATCGACTGAAGCAAGAACTGGAGGCCAATCAATGCGCGGCGTTGTTTTCCTGGGTGACCGTAAACTTGAGCTGAGAGAATTCCCTGACCCGACACCGGGTCCACGCGATGTCGTCATCGAGATCAAGGCATCCGGCATGTGCGGCAGCGACCTGCATCAGTATCGCGCGCCGGCCAACCCGGATGGTGCGACGACCGGCGGCGTCAAACGTGTGGCCGGCTCGATCGCCGGTCACGAGCCATGCGGCATCATCGCGGCCGTCGGCTCAGCTGTCACGGAACAGGAAGCACGCGTCGGCCAGCGCGTCATGGATCACCACTACGACGGCTGCGGCGGCTGCAAGCACTGCCGCGGCGGCTGGACCCAGATGTGCCTCGAAGGCACAACCGTCTACGGCTCCGGCGGCCATGGCGGTCACGCGAAATACATGCAGGTGCCCGTCCACACCATCGTGCCGCTGCCCGATGCGCTGTCGTTCGAAACCGGCGCCGCCATATCCTGCGGTACGGGCACCGCCTGGGGTGCCCTGCAACGCCTCAATCTGCAGGGCGGCGAAACGATCGCGATATTCGGCCAGGGCCCGGTCGGTCTTTCTGCTACGCAACTCGCAGCCGCCATGGGCGCCCGTGTGATTGCGCTCGATGTATCCGCCGAACGCCGCCAGCTCGCCGAGGATTTTGGCGCCGAAATCGTCATCGATGCGCGCTCCAACGACCCCGTCGAGGCGATCCGTGAACTGACCCACGGCGAGGGCGCCCACAAGACGCTCGACTGCTCATCAGCACCGGAGGCCCGTGCCGCAGCCGTCCGCGCCGCACGCTCCTGGGGCACCGCCTGCTACGTCGGCGAACGTGGCCAGGTCACGCTCGACGTCAGCCCCGACCTGCTGCGCCGCCAGATCACGCTGGTCGGCTCGTGGACGTTCTCGAAGCAGGGCCAGGCCGCCTGTGCCGAATTCGTCGCCGACCACGAAATCGCCGTCGACAAACTGTTCACCCACCGCTGGACACTCGACCAGGCCGAGGAGGCCTACAAGCTGTTCGACACCCAATCGACCGGCAAGGCGGTCATCCTGCCATCCTGATGCCAGGCCCGATGATCCCGACGATTCCGGCGATCCTGGCGGCACACTGCGCGAACGGCGGCCGGCACCGTGCCTAGGCAAAAGCAATCGATCGCGATCGCCGTCCTGGTGATGCTCTACATGCTGGGCTTCACCAACGTCTTCCTGCGCAACAGCCTCGGCATCATGGCGCCGGCGATCTCGAACGACATGGCGCTCACGCCAGAGACCCTCTCGGTCGTCGCCAGCGCCTTCTTCTTTGCCTACGCGCTGATGCAGATCCCAAGCGGCATGCTGCTCGATCGTTTCGGCGCGCGCCGCACACTGGCGTTCCTGCTCCTCTTCACCACAGCCGGCGCCGCACTGTTTTCGGCCGCCGAGAACACTTCGCAGCTCATTCTCGCCCGTGTCCTCATGGGCATCGGCTGCGCCGGCATTTTCAGCGGCGCCTTCTTCGTCATCAATCAGCGCGTCTCACCCGAGCGCGTCATCACCCAGACCGCCTTCCTCAACAGCTTCGCAGCCATCGGGGGCCTGTGCGCGACCGCGCCCCTGGCCGCATTGCTCACGTTCTATGACTGGCGCCTGTGCTTCCTCGCCTTCACCATCGGCGTCGCCGTCCTGCTGCTCTCGGTCCTGTTCGGCCTGCGCGAACCGGCACAGCCGGCCGGCCGCTCGACACCGCACGAGACGCTCGCTGAAATCCTCGCCGGCGTCCGCCGCGCGCTCGCCGAGCCCGGCATGAAGCGCCTCCTCGTCGTCGGCATCCCGATCACCAGCCAGACCACCATCATGAGCGCCTGGGGCGCGCCCTACCTGCGCGACGTCCACCAGCTCGACGATCTCGAACGCGGCAGCGTGATGCTCGCGATGGCCGTCAGCGGCGTCTTCGGCCACATCCTGATCGGCTATGTCGCCCGCCTGCTCAATTCGATCCGCACAACCATCGTCGGCGGCGCCATGCTCGCCTGCCTTCTCCTTGCAGCCCTCGCCGGCATCAAGCACCCGCCGATCTGGCTCGTCACCGTCATCTTCGTCATGCTCGGCTTCGTCACCATGTACCCGATGCTCGCCTTCGCCCATGCCCGCGGTCTCGTCCCCGCTGAAATCGTCGGCCGCGGCGTCGCCGTCACCAACATGGGCATCATGATGGCGATCGCCCTGTCGCAACTGCTGTTCGGCTGGATCGTCGGGCTCTACCCGGTCATCGATGGCACGCCGCCCGAACTCGCCTACCGCGCCGGTTTCGCAGCCATCGCCGGCCTCTCGCTGATCGCCGTCTTCATCTACGCCCCGATCCGCGACTGCAAGCCGCGCGGCTAGTCAACCGCCGTCCGCGCCGCCCCCCGCCCCCCGTCGCGGCGCCGGCTTGGTCATCAGCGCAAACGGGATCGCCAGCGCCGCCACCAGCGTAAACAGCCCGAACGCATTGAGATACGCGATCATCGCCGACTGCCGCGTGATCTCCTGGCTCAGCTTCGACACTCCCGGCAGCGTCGCCGCATCCCACGCCCCCGCCGTCCACGGCGACGTCAGCGCCGGGTTGAACGGATTGATGAACTCCACCAGCCGCGCATAGTTGACCCCCGTCGAGCGGATAATCTCCGCCACCGCGATCGAGATGAACAAGCTCGAGCCGACATTGCGCAGCAGGTGAAACACACCCAGCGTCTCGGGCCGGAATTTCGGGTCGAGGTTGGAAAACGCCATCACGTTGAGCGGCACGAACACCATGCCGATGCACAGCCCCTGCAGGATGCCGTTAAGCGCGATCTCCAGCGGCGTCACGTTGAGGTCGAACTGCATCATCCAGTAGCCGGCAACCGTCAGCAGCCCGAACCCGCTCGCCATGCTCACCCGCGCATCGATCCGGTCCGAGTACATCGCAACGAAAAACCCGAGCAGCCCGCCGATCCCGCGGCTGCCAACCAACAGCCCGATCAGCGTATCGGGATAGTTGAAGTGCGTGCGCAGCAGCGACGGCAGGATCACCATCGGCGTAAAGCTCAGCATCCCGAAAAACGCCGCCAGAATAAACCCCAGCGACAAGTTCCGGTTCTTCAGCAAGCTGAGATTGAGGAACGGCGCCTTCGCCGTCAGGCTGTGCGCCAGGAACAGGTAGAACGACACCGCCGCCAGCACCGCCACCGCCACGATCTGGCCGGACTCGAACCAGTCGAGCCGGTGCCCCCGCGCCAGGATATACTGCAGCCCCGAGACCGCGAACGACAGCGACAGAAAGCCGATCCAGTCGAACCGGATCTTGTTCGTCGCGTCGTCCCGCGGCAGCGCGTAGAGCAGCCCCAGCAAGCCGATCAGCGCCACCGGCAGCAGCATCAAAAACGCCCACCGCCAGCCATACGTCTCGGCCACCGCGCCCGCGATCGTCGGCCCGATGATCGGCCCCAGGATCACCCCCATGCCGTTGATGCCCATCACCATCTGGTGGCGCTCCTTGGGCCAGTTCTCGAGCAGCAGCGTCTGCACCAGCGGCACCGTCGGCGCCCCGATCGCGCCCTGCACGATGCGCCAGAACACCAGCGTCTCGAGCGAATCCGCCAGCCCGCACATCAGCGTCGCGACCGTGAAGCCGGCCATGCACCCGCACATCACCCGCTTGCGCCCGAACCGCCCGACCAGCCAGCCGGTCATTGGCGTCGCGATCGCGATCGCCAGGATATTGAACGTCACGATCCACGAGATTTCATCCGGCGTCGCCGACAGCGCCCCCTGGATCTGCGGCAGGATCGCCGAGACGACCAGGATGGTCGTAAAATACAGCGTCAGCGTCAGCATACAGAACGCGAGGATCGCCACGCGCCGGCCAAGCGGCAGATATGTCGGCTGAGCTTCGATGGGTTCGCGCCGTCAATGGGGTCAGGGCACCCATGCTGACAGGATTTGCGGCGTTTGCCTATGGGGCGGGGCGGTGTGGCACGGGTGTGGGGGAGGGTGCCGCGGTGGTCACGGTGTCATGAAGGATTCATGTGGTTGCGAGGACAAAATTAGGGCCTCGCAGGTAGATGTAGCGATGGCTGGTAAAGGCAACCTCGGACGGCGAATGGCAGCATCGGCATGCCAAGGCCAAGAACGCCGTCATCGTTGAGCGAGGCCGAATTAGCCGCGCTATGTGAGCTGCTTTATCATCAATCAAATCTCGCACAGCGCTCAGCTAGCACAGCAAGGGTCACGACAATGATCAGTTGGCCGCATGCTTCAAGCGACACGATTCGGCATCGCGACGCGTGAATCTAGCACTGCGGCACAAGTTGTTTTCTTCTGGTGGCGGCAAGCAAATCGAAGAAAATCGAATTTCGAACTAAGGGCTGCAAAACATGATCAAACGATCCAAGGACGGCTCTCTCGATGAGGAAGAGAAGCGGGTCGTCAAAGCCCTCCTATCGGAAGGCATGCGAAATCAGGACATACAAGACCTAGTTAATCGGGGCAGAAGGGCCACGATTAATGGCGCTCGTATAACTGAAGTTAAGCAGGACGACGATCAAGAAGTCGCCAGAGAAGATGAGGTCGAACTCTTCAAGATCAAGCGGAAGCTATACGATCCTGTTACAGGCCTCAACGACATTGACCACGAACGCCTGATCCGGTCGCGCGAAGCCATGATGATGGCAGTTCAGATTTTCAACAGCCCTCATCTCAAGTTTAGGACGGAGCAGTTCGCAGTTTTGGCTATCATTGCCTGGACCTATTTGCTTCACGAATACCACGAGAATGAGCTGAACGAGAGCATCCTTCGAGCCGATGGATTAACCGTGTCGTTGCAGGATTTGCTCGACCGAAGAACCTCCCCTCTGTCGAAGAACATGAAGAAGAATCTCGCAGCTATGAAGGATATTCGAGATGAGGTAGAGCATCGGTTATTTGGCAAGTCGGATAATAACTGGTTGGGCTTATTCCAAGCCTGCTGCGTCAACTACGAAAACACAGTCTGCGATTTGTTTGGGAAAGATCTCTCGCTCCAATCTCACCTGAATTTCGCACTCCAGTTTGCGCGAGTCAGCTTGGCACAAGTCTCAGAAACACAAGAGCTAGCAGTCCCGGCCAACATCCAAACACTTGATGCTAGATTGAATGGTACCATCGATGATGTTGATCTCGAAGCTTTAGAGTACAAGTTCCGGGTAGTCTATACTATGGACGGATCGTCCAAGTCTGGCGCCAACCTAAAGTTCATAAGTCCGGACAGTGACGAAGGGAAAGAAGTCCACAACGTCTTAGTGAAAAACCGCGTGGCAGATGATGTATACCCGTTCAAACCAAAGGCGGTAGTTGCTGAGGTTCAGAAAGCCGTTCCCCACTTCACGACACATACCCATCAATTGGCCTGGAAACGGCACAAAGTGCGTCCGAAAAACAATGTAAAAAAACCTGATCAAACACAAAAAAAATATTGCATCTATCATTCAGCCCATCGCGACTACACCTACGCACAGGCCTGGATCGACTTACTGATTGAGACCTATAGCAATGACGAAGAGATGGTAAAGCTGCGGGATGGGAAAAAGCTCTAGTTGGAGTGTTTTTGATGCGTCAATCTCTTTGCAACTGACGCCGTACCATTGATATGCCCAGTTTTTTGCAAAGTGCTGTGTCAATTGTTGTGGAGGGGGAATGACACTCAATTGGAAGACTGGGACGTGGCGAGTTTGGCTTGGCCTAAGCGGTGTATGGGTGGCTGGTGCCTGCTTCTTCACTTTTGCGGCTGTATGGGTAGACTGGAATCGGCAGCAGCAATGGGAAAGATTCGAAACAATGGTGCCGCTTGCGTGCAAGAAGGCAGATCCTAGGGGTACAGAGGGTCCAGATTACCAAACGCTTTGGCACAACAAAAGCAGCAGTGAGCTTCTGGAAGCTGTATCCGGCAATGAGGTTACATCTATTTCAACCACAGAACTGCAAATGCTGGAGAATGAGCTTCGTGGTCGTGAAATTATTCGCAAAATGCGCAGATCCTTGCCGACTGGCTTTCAGATAGAAGGGTGTGCACACTGGTATTCGATGTCGAAATTTCGAGCTCTTTACAAGGAGTACGATGATCTAAGCAACGGTCAGATCATCCAGAAAACATATCCTAAGGCAGGTCTGATAGCACCTCGCAAGTCGGCACCGTTCTTAGTTCTTGCAGGCAAGACATTGTTAGTGTTTCTGGCGTTAGGAATGTTGCCGCCCTTATTGCTGCTGTTGATTGGCGCGTGGGTGGCATGGGTGATCAATGGTTTCAGACAAGAGCTTCGGTAGTCATTAGGACACTCCATCCCACCTTTCGGCAACTCGAAGCTATCGCGCATGCAAGCAACTAGGGCAATTCAGCGACTTCGACTGAGAATTTTCGCCCGTCGATATTGCCATGTTGAAACCACCCCATTAACCACCCGCGCCCCTTATCCCCGCACCTCGCCACGCCCTTATACTTTTCCCATCCCGCCCATTGAGGGGCCGCTGACCGGTGGCGACCGTGAGAGGGGGCGGGCTGCAGGTTGCGCGTCGGCGAACGCACGTCGGCGTTAACAGCAACGTCCCCCGCTCGCGCCGTGGGTGAAAGTCCCCGGTGGCCGCATCTTAAAGCTGGGCGGTTTCGCGACAAATCCTGCACGGGGCGACAGCACGTCGCTCAAAACTAAAATTCGGATGCGCGGTGTTGTCGCCCCGTACCCCTGAAA
>JAGDYV010000027.1:0-54334 GCA_049116495.1 Hyphomicrobiaceae bacterium
ACGCACGTCGGCGTTAACAGCAACGTCCCCCGCTCGCGCCGTGGGTGAAAGTCCCCGGTGGCCGCATCTTAAAGCTGGGCGGTTTCGCGAAAAATCCTGCACGGGGCGACAGCGCGTCGCTCAAAAACAAAATCGGATGCGGTCGCGTTGTCGCCCCGTACCCCTTTGCCTCAAGCCTCCGGCGGTTCTCCGCGCGGAGCGATCAGTCGTACCGGCAGGCGATCAAATGCGTCTCGCCTTTCGCCATTTTCAGCGTTATCGTTTGCGCTGAACCCTCACACCAAGAAAGCAATTTCGTTGGAAGCGCTGCCCTCGTTCATTCTGGCTGCCTTGGCGCTTGCCGGCTCACCGGGGCCGAACACGCTGAGCCTCGCAGCCGTCGCTGCCGCGTTCGGCCGGGGCATCGGCTGGCGCTATCTCGTCGGCTTGACGCTCGGCATGGTCGGCGTCATCGCGATCGTCGGCTCTGGCCTGCAGGGCCTGTTGTTCGCATTGCCTGGCGCCGCCCCCATCGTGACGGTCCTGGCCGCGCTCTATTTCGCCTACCTTGCCTATCGCATCGCGACCGCCCCGCCGCTTGACGCCGACCCCGATCCGGCCGCGGCACCACGCTGGTTCGAAGGCGCCTTGCTGTCGCTGGTCAATCCCAAGGCCTATGCGGCAATGGCGGCCATGTTCTCGGGCTTCGTGCTCGTTGCCGGCGATCCCGTACGTGACGGCTTCGTCAAGGCCGGCGTCCTGATGGCCACCTTGGTGACGGTCAATGTCGCTTGGCTTGCGATTGGCGCCGCGCTCACCAGCTTGCTGCGTGACCGGCACAAGGCGCGCATCATCAATGTCACGTTTGCGGTCCTCCTGATCGTCTCCGTCATTGCCGCCGTTCTGGTCTAATGCATGCCGCATCCGATCGGATTCACTGTCAAGGCCGCAACAGCGGCCCGGCGTGAGCGCCGCCCTCTGCGTGCGAAGCATGCTAACGCATGCATGGCGGAGGCCCCGAGCGAAGCGAGGGAATAGCCGTGAGCCAAAAAAGAGCGAAAGCGAGACGCATTTTATGCGGCACGTTTTAGCGCGGCAATGTCGCCATCGGCTTCGCAAGACACACCTCACAACATCGGTTATCCTGGAACCATGACAGACACCACCGCATCACCCCGCCCGCGCCTCGGTATCATCTCCGATGAAACCGGCCCCTCGCTCGATGGCTGCATTGCCTTTGCCGGCGAAGAAGGCCTTGACCAGATCGAGATCCGTATGGTCGACGGGATTGCACCGCTCTCCCTCACCGACGCCCAGGCCAAGGACGCGAATGCACGCATCCGGGCGGCCGGGCTCCACGTCGCCGGGATCGCGACGCCGCTGCTCAAGTGGGAGGCGCCAGGCAAACAGGCAGCCGACCTGGGCGATCAGTTTGGCTTCTCGCGGGAAGGGCGTAGTGATGACGATCTGACGGAATCCTGCATCCGCCTTTCAGACATGTTCGAGACGCGCAACCTGCGCATCTTCAGCTACCTCACCCACGACGGCTTTGTGCTCGACGACCTGAAGCCCGCGTTCGATCGCCTGCTTGAGTTTGCCGTCAAGCACGACAAGACGCTGCTGCTCGAAAACGAACCGGTCTGCAATATCGCGCGCTTCGATCAACTCGCCGACGTCATCGAACTTTATGATACGCCGCATCTGCAACCTTTGCCGGATATCGGCAACAGCGCCGCGATCGGGGAATTTCCCGACGCCGCTTTGATGGCTCGCGTGCTCGGGCGTGCCTTCCATATCCATTTCAAGGATGCCGCCGGGGCAAAGTTTGTCGCCCTCGGCACCGGCGACGTGCAACTCGACGCCTACATTGCCGCCGTTGCCGACGCTGGCAAAGGCCGGCAACTCTCGTTCTCGCTGGAAACCCACACCCACGACGACCCGCTCGGCGGCTCGCGCACATCCGCTCGCGAACTATGCCGTCAGACGAACCAACATTGGCAAACGGTCTAATCTCAGACGAATCGCCTAACCGGAGCCTCATATGCCGCGCATCGAACCCAAAACCCGTGACGATATCCCCGAGCACCTACAGCCGTTGTGGGACAAGATGCTCGGCTATGGCGACTTCGCCGATCAGTCGGGTGTGATGGCGCATCGCATGCCGGTGTTCGAGAAGACCTGGGGTCTGCTCACGGAACTTGCCGACAACCGCGACCTGCCGGCCCGCTACCTCGAGCTGGCCTTGGTCACCGTATCGCTGCTCAATGAATGCACCTACTGCGTGACGCACCACTCGCCCAAACTATCGGTACAGGGCATCACCGAAGCGGGCGCGCGCGATCTCCTGAACTACAAGGAGCATCCGGAACTCGACGAGGTGGACAAGCTCGTCGTCGAGTATGCAATCGCGGTGACGACCGCCGCCAACCGCACGCGCGATGAGATTTTTGGCCGTCTGCGCGAACACTTTTCCGAAGCTCAGATTGTCGAGTTGACCTGGCGAGCCGCGCTGTGCGGTGCCTTTAATCGGTTCAACGACATCTTGCAATTGGAGACCTACGAGTAGGCGTCAGGCGCTATCGGCCTTTCTCCCGCCGCCAGACTTCGAACTTCTGCCGCGACAGGTCGGTCTGCGGATAGACGCTGAACAACTCGGCGCCGCCGCGCACCTGCTCTGCCGCAAAGTCTTCATAGGCCGTCATCTCGATCGCTTCGGCGGCCACGTCTGCGGCAATGTCGGCCGGCACCGCAACAACGCCTTCTTCATCACCTATCATGATGTCGCCTGGATAAACCGGCGCCCCACCGCACGCGATCGGCACCTGCATGTCGACGGCCAAGTGATGCAATAAACTGATCGGCGGCGCAGGCTGCACCTGATAGACCGGAATATCCATCTCATCGATTTCGCCGCTGTCGCGCATGCCACCGTCCGTGACGCATCCTTCGACTCCGCGCACCATCAGGCGCGTCATTAAGATATCCCCGCCGGACGCAGCACGGGCATCCTGTCGACTGTCGACAACCAACACGTGACCCGGGGGACAGGCTTCAATGGCGGCACGGCCTGGATATTTGCGATCAGAAAGAATCGCCGGTACGGCCTTGTCTTCGCGGGCTGGAATGGTGCGGACTGTGAAAGCCGGTCCGGCCATGCGCCGTCCGGCTGGATTAATCGGCCCGACGTCATGCAGGAATTGTCCTCTGAAACCGCGCTTGAAGAGAACGGTTGTAAGTGTCGCGACGCTCACACTGCGCAGATCCGACATCAGTTTTTCGTCAACTTCATCCTGGTCCGACATCACGTCTCCCACCTTTTTTGCTCGACATGACGTTATCGCAAAGACAGCGGACGCACGACAAGAAAGGTAAGGAGTCGGCGGACAAGGCCGAAAAGTTCAGTGTTGGCGGGTTCCGCACGCAGGCTTCGGATGAACCATCATTGCGTGAAGAACGACAACAAGCCCATGGCGGGAGGTTGCGGCGGGCTCTTGAACTCTTTCATCGCGGAGGCAATCTGCGTGTAAAGCTGAGGCAGCCACTTTGGCTGGCCGGGCTTGAACAGTGGCCGGTTCTTGGTCCGGAAGTCTGTCGGCGCAATAATAATCCTGGTCTTCGAATAGCCGGTTCGGGCCGACAGGACGAACAGTTCTTCAACCGCGTCATCGCCCATCGCCAGACATCCGGCAGACGAGCGTTTACCGTGGACCATGATATCGCCGCCGAGCTTTTTGCGCTTTTCCTTGCGCGCCATCTTGCGGTCAAAGGCGTTGGGATAGTTGACCCGGAGCGACACGTGATAGGCGCTTCTCGGGTTGAGATAGACGATGCGATAGACGCCTTCCGGCACCTGTCGGTCCCCCTGGCGCAGCTTTGGCCCGAGGCCACCGCTTGCTGCGAGGACCGGATAACGATGGATGAACTTCCAGCTACCGCCTTTCGACCGGGCATGCAGCTCAAGGACGCGCTCATCCTTGATCGCAACAAAAGCAATGTCGGCCGGCGGCCAGGACGCACCGGCCTTGCGGAATTTTGCGGCGAGACGTGTGTTGGCACCCGGCGAGATCTCCGCCAGTCGGGACTTCAGCGTGATGTCCCGCTTTTTCCTTTTCTTGGCACGCTTGGGGTTCGAGGCCGGCTGCTTCGGCTTCGCGGTTGGAGCCGGTCGCGTGACCGGCGGTGTGATTCGTTGAGTCTCCGTCGACCACGTTTCAGTGTGCGCCGATCTCGGTGTCACGTTCAAATGCCACGCTGCGACAGCAGTTTGCGGTTTGGCCGGCGGTGGTGTGGCAGGCACGACCGGCGCCGGCTGTTCGCTCTCGGATGGATGATAAACGACATGCTCGACTGTCAGAGGAGGCAGGGTCCCGAGCAGCTTAGGCCGTTCCTGCTCCGGCAGGATCCAAGACTCAAGCGATGTCGTGCTCAGCAAAACGGCCGCGATGGCAGATCCCGCGAATGTCGCCGCGGCGCTATAAATGAGGGGCGTATATTGCTTGCCGGCTCGCATCGGTCTCTCGAAAGCACAATTCGATTAATTGGCAATGAGACCATGCCTGATTCGTCGGGCAACGGAACGTTCGACGTGCGTCTGTGCCACGCGCCTAACGAAATCGGAAAACGAAAAATTTTGTTCGGCCCGCGCCAATACAGCCTTTGCCTTATGCGTGCGAGATACAACACGCTATTCCGGGCCGACTTGTTGTGCTTCGCACATTGCCCAGTCCTTGAAGGCAAGCACCTTGTCGAGCTCAAGATTGGCAGGCGGACACACGAAGAAGTAGCAGAAGTGCGATTCGTCGGAGGCGGCAGGTGGGAAGGGTCGAACAAGGCGGCCGGCGCGCAGATCGTCACCGGCAAGCGATTGCAGGGCCAGCGCCACGCCCATGCCTTCAATGGCGGCCTGCAGGCTCAGCCCTTCATAGCTAAAGCGTGGACCACGGCTGACATCTATATCTTCTATGCCGGCCGCTTTCAGCCACATGCGCCAATTCGGCTGCAGCTCACTCAATGTCTTCCATTGAACATGCAGCAGCGTGTGGTGACGCAAATCGTCGGGGGTGCGAAGCGGTCTCGGGCCGTTCAAGACGGATGGACTGCACACGGGAAACGCGGCATCCGCCATCATGCATTCAGAGTAGAGGTCGTCGTAGCTTCCCGCGCCGTACCGAATGGCAACATCGACGTCATCGGCGCCAAAGTTCGTAAGGGCTTCGGTTGCATCGATCCGAACGTCGAATTCGGGATGGGCCGATGCGAAGCGTTCGAGCCGGGGTACAAGCCACTTCGCCCCGAACGATGGCGTAACCGACACCGTGAGCATGGAATTGGATTGATGCGTGGATATCCGGCTCGCACCTTCAGCCAGTTTGTCGAAGCCGTCGCGCAGTGCCGGAAGCGCGGCTTGGCCGACATCCGTCAACTCCAGCGCACGCGTGACGCGGCGAAAGAGTGTAACGCCGTAGAAGGCCTCAAGGCCTTTGACTTGTTGGCTGACAGCCGCAGGCGTGACGTTCAGTTCGTCTGCGGCTTTCGCAAAGCTGAGATGTCGCGCGGCGGCTTCGAAGGCACGCAATCCGTTCAACGGCGGTAGGTGTCGGTTCATCGTCAATCCTATCGATAGAATTTCTATCTCATAGCCTCACAAGATCTCGTTTGTAAAACGGAAAAAACTGGCAGATATTCAGAAAAACGAGCAATGCAGCGCGGTATATGATTTAGAAATTCTAAATATTCGCCACGCTCTGGATGGAGAGGTTTCGTGATGATCTACTATGACCAATGGCTAAGCCAGGACGTAAAGTTCAATGCTGCCCAGACTCGTCACAATGAGGTCAGCGCCGCCAACATCTACGCGACTCTGAGGCCGCTTCGGCTGGTTTCTCAGGCGATCGGGGCACGGGTCGGCGAACTCTGGAAAACGTGGCGCGCCAATCGTCGTTGGGCATCGGGTGTCCGCGAATTGAGCGGCCTCGATGATCATCTGTTGAACGATATTGGGTTGACGCGTGGCCAAATAACCGAACTGGCACGATCGTCAATGGTCGGTGACGTGGAGCACCGCCTCGCGCTTCGCGGCGGCCGGCCTCTTCTCGGTTGGACAAAGCACAAGCAGCCACCGTCTTGTGACATCATACCGTTGCGCCCAATCCGTCAGGCCCGTGCCGTAGGCGAGTCGAAAGGCGCGACGCCAAGGCATCCCCGCTCTCTTGACGCGGCTTAACTTAAACGCGTTCGTACCGACGCCAGCGAGTTCGCAGCAACAATGTGAATGGAACATCCATGCCCTCTCCGCAGACACTGTTGCAGCTCGCTGGTGCAAATTTGCTGCCGGCGAAAATCGAGGACGCTTGTCTCGTATTCATTGATCTACAGAACGAGTATGTCGAAGGACCAATAGCTGTCACGGGTTCGAAAGATGCTATTGCTGAGGCTGCTCGGCTGTTGGACGTCGCGCGCGATTGCCGGTCTCCGATTGTTCACGTTGCCCACAAAGGAGTAACAGGCGGACTGTTTGATCGAACGGCACACTGCGGGCAGTTCGTCGGGCCGCTCACCCCTTCTGTTGGAGAAGTTTCGATTGAGAAGCGACTCCCGAACGCGTTCGCGGGCACAGAGCTTGATGAAATTCTCCGGGCGACCGGAAGGACCGAGTTGATCGTCTGCGGATTCATGACTCACATGTGCGTCAGCTCAACGGCGCGCGGCGCACTGGATCTCGGGTATCGCGTCACTGTGGCTGCGCCGGCCTGCGCCACGCGTGACCTTCCGAGTGGCTATGGTGGAACTTTGGCGGCGGGTCTCGTTCACGAGGTCGCGCTTGCCGAATTGGCGGATCGCTTCGCCATCATCGCTTTAGAAACGTCAATGCTGCACTAATGGAGAGGGCAGCATTTTGGCGGCTTGCAAGTTGGCCGGCATAAGACGCTTGCCCATCGCAGGCACTAGAACGGTTCGTCGCCGGCAATCGTAATCCGGTGCATGCGGCGCCTCTTGCCATGATAGTCGTTGAGCGCCAGATGTTGTGTGCAGCGATTGTCCCAGATCGCCATCGAGCCGGGTTGCCAAGCAAAACGGCAAGTCATCTCGGGCTGCACAGTATGGGCCCTCAGATAGTCGAGAATTGGCTTGGCTTCCTTTTCCTCAAAACCTTCAAGGTTCTGTGAGTGATTGCCGATGTAGAGCGCTTTGCGGCCGGTGTGCGGATGGGTTCGCACCAACGGATGTGCGCTTTCGGTCTGCACATCTTCGGCCGGCTCTTGTACTTTGGCAGCCATTTTCGGGTTACCTTTGTACCGTTCGGCGCGACCGGCTCCGATGTTCTGGTTATCGCCAGCCTGCAACTTTTTGCGGTCACCAACATTCCAGGTCTTGAGCGTCTCACATAGAGCTTTCATCGAATCAGAAAGTGTTTCGTAGGCAAGATAACCGTTGGAAAACATCGTATCGCCGCCGGCGTCTGGTGTCTCTTTCGCGTAGAGGATCGTCGCTTTTGCCGGCTTCGGATTGAACATTTGATCCGTGTGCCAAACGGAGCCAAACGTCTTGGTGTCACCCTCTTCTTTGATGATCTCGAGGATTTCCGGGTGCGTTTCCATCCCCTTCATGAATGGATGCAAGTGGATATCGCCAAAGCGCTTTGAGAACGCAATCTGTTGGTCGGGCGACAGTCGCTGATCGCGAAAGAACACGACGAGATGCTCATGCCAGGCATCGACGATTTCATCAAACGTTTCGTCATCGATCTGCGCCAGATCGACATCGCTGATTTCTGCGCCAAGTGCGCCGGCGATCGGTTTAACCGAGATACGATTGTAAGCGGCCATGACGATGTCTCCCGTGTTGGCTGCGGCGAGACTAGCGAAGGCGGCTTCAAGGGCAACGGCCGCCAGACGTGTCTACCGGACTTATCGGCTATTTGATGAGCTGTTTGCGTCCGCTTTCGGCTAATGTGGGCGTCGGTTCAAGGCGCGTTTTCAGAGGCATTTGGTTATGACAATAACGCCGGCAAGGCAGCGCGAGATGCTGCATCAGATGCAGACGATCCGCCGGTTCGAAGAGCGTGCTTCTGCTGATTTCCTGGCCGGTGACATATATGGCATCGTGCACTGCTATATCGGCGAGGAAGCCGTGGCGGTCGGCGTCTGTGCCACGCTTAACCGCGACGACAAGATTATTTCGACGCATCGCGGCCATGGCCATTGCATTGCCAAGGGGGCCGACCTCAACCGCATGATGGCCGAACTCTATGGGCGCGAGACGGGATACTGCAAGGGCAAGGGCGGCTCGATGCATATCGCCGACTTCGATATTGGCATGCTCGGCGCCAATGGCATTGTCGCCGGTGGCATTTCAATCATCACCGGTGCAGGACTGGCCGCCCAGATGGATGGTAATGGTGCGGTTGCGGTTTGCTTCTTTGGTGATGGCGCATCGAATGCCGGCCCGTTTCACGAATCGATCAACATCGCCGCTGCCTGGAAGTTGCCCGTGATCTACGTATGTGAAAACAATCTTTGGGCGGTGAACGTGCCGGCTGAGTATAGCCTCGCGGTGACCGATGTCGCGGCACGGGCAGCGGGTTATGGTATTCCTGGCAGGGTTGTCGACGGCAATGATGTGCTGGCCGTGCACGAGGTGGCTCAGGAAGCTGTGGCCCATGCCCGCGCGGGGCGCGGTCCAACGCTGATCGAGTGTAAGACGTATCGCCAGCGGGCACACACCGAACGTGCCGACCAGCCTGACAGCCGACCGCAAGCTGAGATTGACGCATGGATGGCGAAAGACCCAATCGATCGTCTCGTTATGCATTTGCAAGGTCAACAAGGCCAACTCAGTCAAGCTGAATGGGCGGCTATAGATGCAGACGTGATGAACAAGATCGAGCAAGCCGTCGCATTCGCAAAGGCAAGTCCGTTCCCGGCAACCGATACCGTTGAGGAGGATATTTTTGCGGACTAGAGTCGAGCAAATCGGGGATCAATATCGCACGTTAGGTCTACATAAATTAATTCTCGGCACGCGAACCGGCGGCGAGGAGTTGGAAACAGGACAGGAACGCGAACAATGGCCAATTCCATGACGTACCTGGATGCGATTACCGAAGCGATTGCCGAGGAAATGAGACGCGACGAGAAGATCTTTCATCTTTCGACGGATGCGCCAGGCGCACTCTTGAAGGAGTTCGGTCCGTCTCGCGTCCGCCAAACGCCAATCACTGAAAGTGCGTTGACCGGCATGGCGATCGGTGCGGCTGGATCCGGTTATCGCCCAATCGTCGATTGGCGGTTGGTCACGTTCTCCTTCGTTGCGATGGACCAGATCGTCAATCAGGCGGCCAAGATCCACTACATGTTCGGCGGCCAGCAGAAGTTCCCGATCCTGTTTCGGACCACTGTCGGCGGTGGTACGAGACGTGCGGCGCAGCATTCGCAAAGCCCCTATTCTATGTTCATGAACCTTGCCGGTCTTCGCCAGGCGTTGCCGTCGACGCCGCATGACGTCAAGGGCCTGACCAAGACGGCGATACGTGACAACAATCCGGTGGTCATGTTTGAATCCGGGCGTCTTGGCGGTCTTCGAGGCGCGGTGCCAGACGGCGAATACACGATCCCGTTCGGTCAAGCCGATATCAAGCGCTCCGGCACTGATGTGACCGTTGTCGCGCTCGCCTGGCTCGTCCACGAGGCGCTCGCCGCCGCAGAGATGCTCAGCAAAGACGGCATCTCTGTCGAAGTGATTGATCCGCGGTCGTTGGTGCCGATGGACGCAGAAACCATTCGCAAATCTGTCCAGAAAACGGGGCGGTTGGTCGTCGCAGATGAAGCGTGCCCGACAGCGAGCGCCGCCGCTGAAATTGCCACGCTTGCAACCGAGGATGCAGCAACCTTCAAAGCAATGAGGGCGCCCGTTTGTCGAGTGTGTGCACTGCAGGTGCCGATCCCTTATGCGCCTCACCTCGAAGACTACGTGTTTCCGGATCGCGATCGCATCGTCGAAGGTGTCCGCACCGTAATGGCCGGGTGACCGAGGTGTGCACAGTCGACTGTAAATTTCCGGCTCAAACGACATGGCGACAATGATCCATACCGGCAACCCGCTCTTCAACGCCAATCGAATGAAGCTTGGCGTGATGGCGTTCAACTGTTCGCTGGGTTCCACCGTCACTGCCGATCCAGCGGCCTGGGAGTTAACCTGGCCGAACAATATTGAGCTTGCAAAGCTGGCGGACGCGGCGGGGTTCGAAGCCCTGCTTCCGGTCGGACGTTGGAAAGGCTACGGCGGAGAAACGAACTTCAATGGTAGCAGTTTTGAAAGCTTCACATGGGCTGCCGGCGTCTCGGCAGTAACACAGCAAATAGCCGTGCTTGCAACTGTCCACGCGCCGCTCGTCCATCCCGTCACAGCTGCGAAGCAGAGCGCTACGATCGATCATATTTCCGACGGGCGTTTCGTGATGAACATCGTGTGCGGGTGGAACAAGCCCGAGTTTGAGATGTTCGGCGCCGAATGGCGTGATCACAATCTGCGCTATGACTATGCTGCCGAATGGATCGGTTTGATCCGGCGGCTTTGGGCCGAAACGGGAGAGTTCGATTTTGAAGGTCGTTACTTCTCTGGAAAGGGGCTCTGGAGCAAACCCAAACCGATCCAATCCCCAGTGCCGCTGATGAATGCCGGCAGCTCGGATGTCGGCCAGGCATTTTCTGCGCAGCATTGCGACATGAACTTCGTGATGCTGCGCCAAAAGAGCGAAGCAGAAGATCGCACTCAGATTGCGCACCTAAAACGCATGGCCTTGGAAAATGGCCGGCAATCACAGTGTTGGATCCATGCCTACGTCGTCTGTCGCGAGACTGAGCGGGAAGCGCGCGACGTGCTTCATCGCTACGTCAAAGCAAACGGTGATTGGGGCACGGCATCGCGCATGGTTGAAATGTTCGGCATGGAGTCGCGGACGCTCGATAAGGATGTTTTGGAGGCATTTAAGTTTCACTTCATCGCCGGCCACGGCGGTTATCCATTGATTGGTACGCCAGAACAGATCGTTTCGCAGATCGATCGTCTTGCTGCGCTGGGTGTAGATGGCATATTGCTTTCGTGGCTCGATTACCTTGGCGAATGTCAGCAATGGGTCGATAATATCTTGCCGCTGATGGAGCAGGCCGGGCAACGTAGATCACGAGGTACTGCCGAAGCATGAGTAACAAACAACGTGATCTGGAGTTCGGCTGGTTCATCCCGACGCGCGGTGACACCCTCGACTATGCAGACCCTATGCAAGTGCCGTCATCGCCCGAGATGTTCGAACGTGTCGCCGTGGCTGCCGAGAACAATGGGTTTGAGTACATATTGTTGCCGGTCGCGGCTGCCTGCTGGGACGCCTGGATGTCCAGCGCTTTCCTGATTGGCAAAACCAAGTCGATCAAGATGCTTGTTGCTGCGCGGCCTGCATATATCAATCCAGTGCTACTCGCCAAGATCATCGCGACCTACGATCAAATGAGTAAAGGCCGCATCTCGATCAATTTGATTGCGGGCCAAAATGAGGTCGAGAATGAAGCAGAGGGCGTCGGACTCGGCAAGGAAGATCGCTATGCCGTGATGACGGAAGAAGTGGAGATCTGCAAAGCCCTTTGGGCCGCAGGCTGCAACGGCAAGATTGACTACAACGGTCAGCACTATCGATTGAAACAAGCGCACATCGGTCCGACAATCTTTCAAAAACCTCATCCCAAGTTCTATCTCGGCGGAGGGTCCGCTGAGGCGGCGGAACTTTCCGCGCAACATTCAGACGTGCACCTTTTCTGGGGCGACACGGTCGAGCACATTGCGACGAGCATTGAAGAAATCCGAAAGCGTGCGGCAGGTTATGGTCGCGAGGTTGACATCGGCTTCGGTATGAGGCTGCAGATCATATGTCGTAAAACCGAAGCGGAGGCGTGGCAGGTCGCCGAGGATTTGGTGCGCAACGTTACAGACGAACAACGCCACGTCATCGACACACACTTTGCCAATTCAGCCGCGAACCAACGGGTTCGTCAGCTTGCAAAAGAATATGGTAAGATGATCGGGCCGCATTTGTGGACCGGGCTGACGCAGGCACGTCCAGGCGCCGGCATTGTGATAGTTGGCAGTCCGGAGCAGTGCGCGGCGACAATCCAAGACTACATTGATATCGGTTGCCATTCATTTTGCCTGTCGGGGTATCTTCATGACGCGGAAGCGGAGCGTTTCGGCAACTGGGTTCGCCCGTTGCTGGAAGCGCGCAATCCAGGTCGTATGAAACCCTTGGATCGGCAATGAGCCTTCGCGACAATCACGCAACGTTTGTGCAGCGAAGCTTCGCTACTCCAGAAATCTTCACAGCGGTGCCCTACTTTGCCCTCATCGCGACAATATAAGATAGCGTAACGCCCTTCAGAGGGAGGTTATGCCCTGGCTGACCTCGACGAAAGAGTGGCGTGGCGCGATGGTTGGCAATTGACAGCCTCCGTTGTCCGACCATCGCGCTTTTATTGGCCGGCTGCGTGATCGCCATGGCGATATCCGCATGTCTCGGTTCAATCCCCTTATTCCATCTCCATAGACGCTTGCATGCTTGCTGTGAGACGATGCGCCAAAAGGTGTCGCATCCAGGCGTCCACGCGTTCGGATTGTTCCAACCATGGAGTGAAAAATGGCAAACGAAAAAAATTGGCTGGACCTTGATGGTCGAGTCGCGGCGGTAACGGGCGCTGCAAGCGGTATGGGCAAGGCGATCGCCGAGGAACTGGCGCGCGCCGGTGCGAAGGTTGCGCTGCTCGATGTCAACCAGGGCAACCTTGATGCGGCTGCGAGTGAGTTTGAAGCACGTGGAGACCAAATAGCCGCGGTGCACTGTGATGTGACAACCGACAACAGCGTTAAAGCTGCCGCGGACACGGTCTTCACAGCTCTGGGTGGCTGCGATATCCTAGTCAACAATGCAGGTATCCTGAGGTCTGGCGAGCTGGAGACGCTGTCAATCGCCGACTGGGATGCGATGATGAATGTCAATCTCACAGGCTATCTGCGTTGTTCCCAGGCGTTCGGCAAACCGATGCTGGACAACGGTCGCGGCTCGATCATTCACATTGCATCGATTGCTGGAACTCAGCCGCAGGCCGCGTCAGGTGCTTATAGTCCTGGAAAGGCCGCCATCCGAATGTTGTCGAGGCAACTGGCATTTGAGTGGGGACCACGGGGCGTGCGATCAAACGTCGTTAGTCCAGGTCTTGTGCGTACACCGTTGAGTGAGGCTTTTTACCAGGCCCCAGGGGTTCTTCAACGTCGTTCAGAAGCTATGCCGCTTCGGCGAATCGCGCAGGCCTCGGACATAGCAGAGGCTGTAGCATTCTTTGCGAGCGACCGCGCTTCCTATGTCACAGGGCAAGAAATCGTTCTTGATGGTGGGTTCTCACAAACGCTAATGAGCCATGTTCCACGGCCGGGCTTTGAATAGATTGCTCCGTGTGCCGCTTTACGCTCGATGGCAAATCAACCATTTTTACCAATAGTTAATTGACTGGTGTTGGAGTGGAAATTCATCCTTTGGCCGGCAATCGCTGGCCATTCCCATTGTATGGCGTAAACGAAGTAACCCAGGTTTTGCGTTATAGCAGGCCTGTTGGACGACCAAGACCGGAATTCGGTAGTTTCGCCAGGTGATACGTGATCCAGATCCGACCGATCGTCTTTACGCTAGGCGTCGTCCTATGCGCGATTGCGGCAGCGATGCTGCTGCCTGCGATTGTCGATCTGCTAGATGGGCGTGAAAGTTGGGCCGTTTTTGCCGGATCGTCGGCATTTACGCTGTTCATCGGCGGTCTGATGCTGCTCGTCGCCTACGACGATAAGCCTATGAACACTGGTCTCAAAGAAGGCTTCGTGTTGACCACGTTTTCCTGGGTTCTGGTTGCAGCCTTCGCGGCCATTCCGTTCGTCGGTCTCGGTCTGCAGTATTCCGATGCTTTTTTTGAGTCCATGTCTGGCTTAACGACGACCGGCGCAACGGTGCTGATAAAACTCGATGATCTGCCGCGCGGTATCCTACTGTGGCGCTCCTTGCTGCAAGGTCTTGGTGGTCTTGGAATTGTTGTGACCGCGCTAATCGTTCTGCCATTTCTGCGCGTCGGCGGCATGCAGCTCTTCCAGACAGAAAGTTCGGAACGCTCGGAGAAAGTCCTGCCCCGCGCACTGGAGCTTGTGACTGCAACGGCAGCGATCTATTTAGCGCTCATTGTCGCCTGCATCTCGCTCTATCTGGCCTTCGGTATGTCGCCTTTCGATGCGATATGCCATGCGCTGACGACGGTGGCCACTGCGGGCTTCTCAACGCATGACAAGAGCTTCGGTTTCTTCCCCGATCCAACGCTGCAATGGATATGCATAGCGTTTATGATTCTGGGCTCGTTGCCGTTCGTCGTTTTCATCCGCACACTGCGCGGTGAGCCAACGGCAATTTGGTACGACGAGCAGGTCCGCGGCTTCATCACGTTTTTGTCAATAGTCTGTTTGATAACGACCCTTTGGCTCTCCTCGACACGGGATGTATCGCTTCTTGACGCCGCCCGAATAGCTACGTTCAATATTACTTCGATTGTCACGACAACGGGTTACGCGACCGAAGATTATACAACCTGGGGAACGTCCGCGATGGGTCTGTTCTTCCTTCTCATGTTCGTCGGAGGGTGCTCTGGTTCGACAAGTGGCGGGATCAAGATCTACCGATTGCAGGTTGCGGGGATGCTTACTCGGACCCACTTCCTTCACCTTATGAGCCCTAATCGCGTTGTAACATTGATTTATAACCGTCGCCGTTTACCCGAAGACGTACCGTTTTCGGTCGTGGCCTTTCTGGCCATTTATATGGCGACCGTAGGTTTCTTCACTGTGGTGTTGACTGCTATTGGTCTTGATCTGGTCACCGGCCTATCGGCTGCAGCCGCCGCCGTTGGCAACGTCGGCCCCGGCCTCGGCGACACGATTGGACCGAATGGCAACTACTCGGGTTTGCCCGACACCGCCAAGTGGGTGCTTTGCTTCGCTATGCTACTCGGGCGGCTCGAACTGTTCACCGTTCTCGTGCTCCTTCGACCGGAGTTCTGGCGCAGCTGATGTGCCAGCAAATACTGGCGGCGTCGTTACGCGACGTACCCGTAGATCCAGTCGTAGCGGCGCATTAAGAGGTGGCTTGGAACCATGCGCAACGTAAGGTTTCGCGCGGCCGCAGCAATTCCGTCAAGATGATAAGTTTGACCATTCGCGATAGAGGCGGCTTGAACTTTCTCGATGCGTGTTTTTCGGTCTTTGGCAAACGTCGCGAACACGCTGGCCGGATCGCCCGGCACTGCTGCAATCTTGTTTGCCAGTTCGACGGCGTCTTCGACGGCCATTGCGCCGCCTTGTGCCAAAAACGGAAGAATCGGATGCGCAGCGTCACCGATCAACACGCTCCGTCCACGATACCACACAGTTGGGCCTTGAGGTTTGAGAAGCGCCCATTGCCGCCAACCTTGTGCACTGTATAAGAGATCGCGCACCGGTTTCGGCATTTGATGAAAGCGCTCGGCGATGACGTTGTCATCGATCTCAACGTTCCAACCCTCCGCTAATTCTTCGCGGGCGCTGATCGCGACGATCGCCAATCGAGCGCCGCCATCGACGGGATAATGCACAACGTGCGTGTCTGGCGCTAACCAAACGCCGGTTGCTCTTTCGGCGAAAGCGCTATCTACTTGGTGACGTGGAACGAGTGCCCGTGCGGCTGCCACACCGGTATAGCTGAGCTGCATCTTGCTATTGACATGTGCCCGAACGCGCGACCACAAGCCGTCAGCACCTACGAGCACCGAACCTGATACACTCCGTCCATTTGAGGTACCAACGATAGGGCCTCGTGCTGTCACCTCGTCCTGGATTGTTTGTACGTTCCGGCCAGGCTCCAATGTGATCAGCGCCTCAGCCTCAGCCGCTGACCAAAGGGAATTCTGCAAGGCGCCGCGGTGCACAACCCAATAAGGCGCACCATACCGTTGGGCGAGCCAGTTGCCCAGAGGCAATCGAGTCAATTCGAGGCCTGTTAATCCGTCATAGACGATAATGCATTCAGGTGAGACTGCGTTCGATTGAAGAGTGTTGGCCACGCCGAGACGCGCCAGCAGGCGCGTTGCGTTGGGACCAAGCTGGATACCTGCGCCTTCGCGGGGCGGTTTTGCACGTGCTTCCAGCACAGTTGAGCGGACACCGTGCCGTGCCAATGCGAGAGCCAGTGTGAGGCCACCGATTCCGCCGCCTGCAATTAAAATTGGCAGCATGGCTTGCGTGGCACTCTAATGCGATTCTGTTTCGAGATTGACGATCGAGCCTTCCGGATCGGAATCGGCCGCCGCAAAGCGTTCATCGAATCGGTAAAGCGTGGAACAGTAGGGGCAGAGCACTTGATCGTCGCCGCCCATATCGAGAAAGACGTGCGGGTGATCGTATGGCGCTCGAGCACCCATGCATTTCAGTTCCTTAACGCCTACAGTTATCTTCTCGGCGCCGGCATCGTTGGCGAAATGCGGGACAACACTTGCGGCCATGTTGCTCTCTCAGTGAGGTTGAGGGACTGCGCCGTATGCCGGAGCGGTCGTATGGATTGATGCGTTTCTCCGAATATTAGCCCTCACGGCTGCGAAATGATAGATGAAGCGCGGTCGCATTCCTTGGGTAAGCAGATCGTCCGCAGCTGCGAGGAGACTGAAACATGCAAACGTTCGATTCTGACGGTGTCGAAATCGCCTTTATGGACGAGGGTGTCGGCGATCCTATTATTCTCGTGCATGGCTTTGCTTCGAACGTCACATTCAACTGGGTGGATCCGGGTTGGGTAAAGCATTTGAGTCGCGCGGGGTGCCGCGTCATCGCGATTGACAACCGAGGGCACGGGCAGAGCCAGAAGTTGCATGACAAGGCGGATTACGGCGCGCCGATCATGGCTGACGATGTGCGTCGGCTTATGGACCATCTAGGTCTCGATCGAGCTGATGTTATGGGCTACTCGATGGGCGCACGGATATCGGCGTTTCTCGGTGTCAGGGCCCCAGAGCGAACCCGCAGTTTGATTTTCGGTGGCCTCGGCGGCAACATGGTACGTGGTATGGCAGGAACAGGGCCAATCGCCAATGCCCTGGAGGCGCCATCGATCGACGATGTCAAGAACCCAACCGCACGTACGTTCCGCGCTTTTGCCGAACAGACCGGCAGCGATTTGATCGCACTTGCCGCCTGCATTCGGTCGAGCCGAGACCCGATTACGGTTGAGGATGTTGGTAGGTTGAGTTGCCCCGTTCTCGTGGCGGTCGGAACGCAAGATGTGATTGCTGGGCCAGCAGAAGATCTAGCAAAGCTAATTCCGGGCGCCAAGGCACTTCCGCTTGTCGACCGCGATCACATGAAGGCCGTTGGCGATCTAGCATTCAAGCGCGGCGTAGTAGACTTCCTCAATGAGCGACCGTGAGGCTTTTAGACGTTTGACTCCGAAATGCGGAGAATTTCTACAATCTCCGAATTTGGCAGGAATGGTTCACGAATTGTTAAGACAGTTCGCGCGAAGACTAGGTGTCGAACGTAAGTTTGGCACCAGTTTGGGGATAGTCGCACGAAAGCCGCGATTGGAACGCCAAGACGCCGAAAAGTGGGTGCAAGTAGTGGAGGTCAGTCCTGGCTCGCAACCGATGATGCTATGGGCATCAGCGCTTTCGTCGCCTCGACATAACTATTCGACACCCAAAGCGTGACCAAGCGGGCCCGGAGTGATCCATTTTTCTGATGCACAGACCAAATCTATATGTCGTCGGTATGGCTGTGGGCTGTCTTCTTCTGGTGGGCTGCTCTAGCGTTTATCAAACTGGTCGCGCTAGTCTCGATCGCAGCCAGCGACACAGCGAAGCCGTCGCCTACAGTCTAGGGCCTATGTCAAGCCAGGCTGCGACAACTAAATCTAGTAGCAGTCTTTCGGTCGGTCTGACTCCAAAGCGTGGTCCTGAGCCTCGCCGGGTCGCCCCGCCGCTGCGCCGATTTGCGGCCATGCCACGCCACAAACCACACGCACCACATGTTCGCCAGCATGAAACGTCATGTCTTCGTTCGGGCATTGTGCAGCCGACGCGGTTCATCCGCCCTCGGAGTCCAATCGGCGGTGGCAGTTGCTACATATCAAAGCCGTTCAGAATGGCTGCCGCAGCGAACGGACGAATTCGGTTCGAACCAGCGGCCACGTTACGCTGCCAGATGGTGCCATCGGTCGAAACTTGGGTGCGAGACGTTTTGCGCCCTGCGGCGCGGCGCTTCCTCGGTAGCGACGTCGTCCAACTGCGCATTGCGGCATCATATGCCTGCCGGTCACGCAACAGCAAAGCGGGGGCACGGCTTTCCGAGCATGGTAAGGCGAACGCCATCGACATCTCGAAATTCATCCTTGCGAACGGTAGTTCCGTGACCGTCAAACGTGGTTGGCGAGGCAGTGAGCGCGAGCGGCGTTTTTTGCGCTATGTCCATCGCGGTGCCTGCGAACATTTCTCCACTGTACTCGGCCCGAATGCCGATCGTCATCATCATGATCACTTCCATTTCGATCTGGCCCGGCACGGACGGCTCGGCACATATCGAGTATGTAAGTAGGTGGACCAGTCTACGACGATAGCCGCGCCGATTGCCGACTATCGGGCACGCCCTTTTGGGGAGACCGCGCCAGCGAGCATTGGATTCATCCGATTTTCGCAGCCATCTTGTGCGTCGCCGGTAAACGCTTCCTCATGATCAGGCGTGCTTGCTGTTGCTTGAAGCGTCGAGAAATCGAATAGCTCGCGATCTAGCAGATGCGATGGTCGAGTATTCGCAATCGCGCGCATCATGGTCCGCTTGCGTCCTGGTGTCTTTTGCTCCCACTCGGCTAGCATCGCCTTTATAGATTGGCGCTGCAGACCATCTTGTGAACCACACAGATCACAGGGAATGATAGGGAATGCATGGTCTTTTGCGAAGCGCGCGATATCGTCTTCACTGCAAAACGTCATAGGTCGCAAAACCATAACGTCGCCCTCGTCATTGAGCAGCTTCGCCGGCATGGTTGCAAGCTTTCCGCCATAAAAGAGATTGAGAAACAACGTCTCTAGTATGTCGTCGCTGTGGTGGCCAAGGGCGATCGCATCACATTTCAATTCACGTGCGATGCGATAGAGATGCCCGCGACGAAGTCTTGAGCACAAAGCGCAATACGTCTGCTGTTGTGGAATCTTGGTTGTGACAATCGAATAAGTATCTTGGTACTCGATGTGATGAGCGACGCCGAACCTGTTAAGAAAATCGGGCAGGATGTGCTTCGGAAATCCCGGTTGGCCTTGGTCCAAATTGCAGGCAACCAGTTCAACTGGCAAAACGCCTCGCCATTGAAGATCGAGTAACAACGCCAGCAATGTATAAGAGTCCTTTCCACCTGACAGGCATACAAGCCAACGTTGGCCAGCGACGGCCATCGCGTAGTCATCAATGGCCTGACGGACCTGGCGGATAAGCCGCTTCCGTGTCTTGCGCTTGCTTTGGGAGCGCCCACCGAGCTGCATCATCGGATGGCAACTCTCTGACGTTTCGCGATCCATAGTGATATTGGTTTGCACTGTGCTGCACTCCTTTGCATCGCGTTTGTCATCGATACCTGAGGATTGCTTGTCGCGTAAAGAGGTAAGGGTCAACCGTCGGTGTGCAGCTTAAGTCGTGGAGATCCGGCACGGTGTATCGTTGATGTCATTGCCGATCCGAAACGAATCTCTTACGCAAGACAGTAGAACGTTAATTGAACGTTAACGAATTGTGCGCGTCTGCATCGCCGGGGAATCAGATGAACCAGAATATCCAAGACAATCTCGTCAAGCTACTTGACGCCTATCTTGACGATCTTAAGACAGAAGCCGACACAGTCACGCACATTGTCAACTACATCAACGACTCGACAGCAGCGAGAGCAGCGTTAGCTGAGCAATTAGAGTCATATTTCTGGACTCGTGAAGGTAAAGCAGGATCTGCAGAGCCGACCATTAGTCGTGATCCCGCTCAAATCCAAGGCAAGGCCGAAGCTCTTCTAAAGGGCCTTTCAGACTTTAACGTGGGGCAGCCAGAATCTGTCAAAGGCATGTAATCCGCCGACCAATTCAGCAGGAGTCTGTGCTGCGTTAGGTAAATAGCTGAGAGAATGAAGCGTGTTAGGTCAGTTTCATGAGGTGGAAATCATGGCGGACAAGGACTCGCCTGATCGGCAGGTCGTGACTGACTCGTCAAGAGATCAGGCAGCGATCTCCGACGATATCGATCGAATTGTCGGTTACTTGAATAATAAGCGCTCTGGTACTAACGAGCGTGCAAGTGAGTTAATGCAGGAAATTACGCATCGCCGCGAAGAGCTGTCCAAGCGTTCGGCGAAGGACTCAGAAGAGGATATTCCAAAGCAGTTGAACGAGCTTGCGCGATCCGTTTCAAACGGCACGATGTCTGATTTGCGCGCCAATCCGATTCTTGCTGAGCGTTATCATACTTTCTGCCGTGATCTAGACGAATTGCTCGACAGTTTTCGTGCGCGAGTCGATGAAAAGAAGCGGCTCAGACACTAGCTATTCCGGCTGATTAGAGTTGTAACTATCCATTCTAGGTCCTCTGCTATTGAGCGGTGGGCCTTTTTTTGTTTGAGCTAATGCGTTCCACGGCATGTGCGACCAACTTCTCAAACTAACAAGTCTTTCCAAAATTGTGGCGCATTCAGGTTCGTGACTCTACGGCATGCGATCGTGTTGCCGCAGAAAGCAACTTTCTGTGGACAACGAAATTATGCGCTCACAAGAGACTCGATTTTCCTAAAAGTCCATTGACGCCCATAAATTCCCATGTCATCCCATATTTGCCCGTTCGCCGCGGGCTCAGGGGTGTGGTTGTGGCGCAGTGTCTGTGAGGGCCTGACGCAGCGACCGCCACACCCCGCTATTTGTCGGTGTCGTTGCGTCAACCGCCTTGTTCATCGTGGAAGGGTAAGTTCGAGAAAAATGTCTTGCGTCGGCCAGAGGCTTGAAACCTGAGGATGGATCGCTTTGTCTCAACCTTCGAAAACAAGATCGACAGCAAAGGGCGCGTTTCTGTGCCAGCCCCGTTTCGTGCCGTGCTCGAACATGACGCCTATCGTGCGGATGCCACGGGTGGCATCTACTGCTATCCCTCGCTCGACTCTCCTGCGCTCGATGCAGGTGGCGAAAGACTTGCGCAGAAGATCGATGGTCTTCTCGCGGGGTTGCCCGACTATTCGGACGAGCGAGATGAACTCTCCGTTGCGCTCTATGGTGACGTTCAGGTTCTCACGATCGATGGCGACGGACGTATCGTGCTTCCTCGGGACTTGCGTGCGCACGCCGCAATTGAAGGTCGCGTTACATTTGTCGGGCTTGGCGATAAGTTTCAGATCTGGCAACCTGAGCAATTTGCCGAGCGCCGCCGAGTAGCGCGTGATAAAGTTCAGGCGCATCGCAAGCTGTTTGATGCTGCGCGTCGTACAGCAAATCCTGAATCAGGCGTTGTGTCGCCCCGTGATGACGGGAGTGAAACACCATGACTGGCAACGATAACGTCTACATCGATGGTGTTGATGACGATGGAGCCCCTCGTCACATGCCGGTCTTGCTGCCCGAAGTTCTTGCCGCGTTGGCCCTTGAAGATGGAGAGGTTGCAATTGATGCAACATTCGGTGGTGGTGGGTACAGTCGGGCGATGTTGGCCGAGGCTTGCATTAAACTGAGTGCCTACGATCGCGACCCCAGTGCGGGTGATGCGGCCGCCAAGCTTTGCCAAGAATATCCTGACCATTTCACTTTCTATGCAGCGCCATTCTCGACAATAGCAGAGCACATCCCGTCGCAGATTGATGCAATCGTCTTCGACATAGGGGTGTCATCTATGCAACTCGATGAGCCGGCACGCGGGTTTTCGTTTCAAGCTGATGGACCCTTGGATATGCGCATGTCAGCTGCGCACGGTCGTGATCTTGAACAAGCATCGACGGCGGCAGATCTGGTGAACAACTTAGCAGAAGATCGGTTGGCAAATCTTATTTATCAACTTGGCGATGAGCGTCGATCGAGAGCCATATCACGTGCCATTTGCCGACGTCGCGCGGAAATACCATTCTCAGGTACAAAAGATCTCGCAGAGGTTGTTGCCAAGGCTTACGGCCGACCGTCAAGAGACGGTCGAAATCCTGCGACGCGCACGTTTCAGGCGCTCCGGATGGCGGTGAACGATGAACTCGGGGAGCTTGCACGCGGTCTGCAGGCCGCCGAGACAGCTCTAAAGACGGGCGGACGATTGGTGGTCGTTACGTTTCATTCACTTGAGGATCGATTAGTCAAACGCTTTTTTGCGGCCCGTGCAGGTAAGCAGGCCGGTACATCGAGACATTTGCCGGAAAAGCAACAATTTGAACAACAAACTTTCCAAATCATTAACCAGCGTCCTTTAGCACCTAGTAGCCAAGAGATTGCACGCAACCCCCGGGCGCGCTCGGCCAAATTGCGGTTTGGCATTCGGACCGACAAGTCGGCCAGTGAAATGGATATCGAAGCGTTCGGACTTCCGGATTGGAATCGCAGGTAGCATGACGGGAGTCTGGCGTTGGTAGGATAGCCAGATCATGCGCTAGTCGCGCCATTTGCTGGGCACTGTCTGGGGGGTGTTGCGTGAAATCGAGAGCAAAAGGGGCCGACCATGTTTCGCATGTTTATGTTCCTGGCCGTCGGCGCAGCCTTGCTATCGGCCTTCGCATTGTACGCAATAAGCTATCAGACGAGGCAGATTTCTGACGCGAACCAGATGGTTGATAAGCGAATCAAGGAATTGAATCGAGATATAGCAATTCTGCGAGCCGAGCGGTCGTTCCTGACACGTCCTGAGCGCCTGGAACCACTCGCCCGAAAACTCGGATTGCGCCCGGTGCGAGGTGATCAATTCATATCGCACCGCAGTCTGCAAACCCAGACAAAGCAGCCCTAGCGATGGTGCGGCGCAGCAACAAATCGTTACGCAATGATGGTATTCGCCCTTCGATATCTGATGCGCGTGCTGCACGTATCGATTCCGTGGATCGAACCGGTCTGCGATCTAGGGCGCGCCGTGTTGCCCTGGTTTTCGCCTGCGTTGGCAGCGGCTTTGTTGGTGTCGGCGCGCAACTTGTACATCTTGGTCTGCATCAGCGATCGGCTGGCCCAACCGCCTCGATTTCTCGACCGCTGTCACAAACATATTCCCGGCCTGACATTGTTGATCGCCTGGGTAACATTCTGGCGACAGATGTTGTCATGCAGTCGCTCTATGCCGATCCATCGCAGTTACTTGGTGCTGAAGAGACACTGACGGCACTTTCTCGCGTTTTGCCGGACGCCCGAACGCCGGCGTTGGAACGTCTTTTGTCGAACCGCGATCGGCGTTTTGTTTGGATCAAACGCGGCTTATCGCCGGCCGTTGCACAGCGAGTGCACGAACTCGGGTTGCCTGGTGTCGACTTCAAGCCCGAGCCAAAGCGAAGTTATCCGCAGGGCCGCGTTGCCGGCCATCTGATTGGCCATGTTAACATCGACAATAAAGGTACCGCGGCGCTCGAACGCTACATCGACAAGGCGATCGGTGTCCGTCAGGTCGTTGGCGATCCACAGCATGATAAGCGCAAGCTGCGGCTAACGATTGATCTGCGGGCACAGACGACCCTTGAAAGGGAGCTTGCGAGTGCGATGAAGCGCTACGCCAGCGTGGCCGCATCAGGTGTGATCATGGACGTTCACAGCGGTGCGGTACGTGCTGCGGCGTCGCTTCCATTGATCGATCCGGCCAATCCGGTCGAAGCTCAGCACTTGCGCTATCTGGATCACTTAAAGCGTGGCACATATGAACTCGGATCGATCTTCAAGGCCGTTACGGTAGCTATGGCGCTTGAGAAGCGGACCGTCACTACATCAACTGTATTCGATGTGCGCAATGCGATCGAGATTGGTCGACGATTCAAAATTGCGGATCATGGACCAATGCGGCCATTGACGGTTGAAGAGATATTCATCCATTCTTCGAACGTTGGCGCTGGCTTGATGGCGCTTGAGGTTGGCGAAAAATGGCAGCGCAAGTTTCTGTCTAAGCTCGGGTTGCTGTCATCGATGCAGACGGATGTGGGCGTGACTGCTGCACCTTTGCTGCCGACTTCCTGGGGCAAAGCCGAGGTTGTCACCATCGCTTATGGCCATGGGCTTGCAATAGCTCCGTTACAATTTGCCGCCGCCGGTGCTATCCTCGTCAACGGAGGAATCGCGGTGGAACCGATATTTGTCGAAGGCTCGCTGCGCAATCGTAATCGTGAACGTGTTTTGTCAGCCAAAACAAGCGTAGCCATCCGCCGCCTCATGCGACTCAACGTAACCTCCAAGAATGGTAGTGGTCGGAGCGCGGACGTGGCGGGATATGCCGTCGGCGGCAAGACCGGCACTGCTGACCGGGCCGTACAAGGTGGCTATGATGGAAAGGCTGTAGTGACCTCTTTTTTTGCGGCGTTTCCAATGCCGAAGCCACGCTATGTTGTTCTCGTAACTCTGCACGATCCAAAAGCGAGTGGGCTCCGTGGGCAGCGTTTCGCCGGGCTCAACGCTGCACCGACAACGGGTCGAATTGTTGAGAAAATCGCACCACTGCTTGGCGTGTTTCCAAAAAACTAAAGCATAGGTTGAATGTGGAGTGTTCAGAGAAGTTGGCGGCCATTTGACCTAGCATCCGTCAATCCCTATGAAGCGTTAACTCACTCCCACGTGGCGTATTCTATGAAACTTGATGCCTTGCTGGTCGACATTCTCGACGCCCCAGCGATTGCCGATCAGATCGAGATAACGAGCGTGACTGCAGATAGTCGGTATGTGGCGCCCGGCTCCTTGTTTGCGGCACTGCCCGGAAATCGGCTTGATGGTTCGCGCTTTGTGCCGGATGCGATCAGCGCTGGTGCGGCGGCGGTCCTGACTGGAATGACGTCCAACGTTGGCGTTTCAGATGTTCCCGTGATACGAGCGGATGATCCTCGTCGCGTCCTGGCTTTGCTCGCTGCCAGATTTTACGCTCGACAACCAGAAAACATTGTTGCGGTTACGGGTACGAGCGGCAAGTCGTCCGTCGCAGATTTCGTGCGACAGATATTTTCAGCATTGGGTCGACCGTCGGCATCGATTGGGACACTTGGCGTGATCAAGCCGGACGGTAGTGTGTATGGATCGTTGACGACACCAGATCCGGTGACGCTGCATATGGAACTTGCGGCACTGGCGGATGAAGGTGTCACACACCTAGCCTTCGAGGCCTCTTCACATGGGCTCGATCAACGCCGCCTTGATGGTGTTCAACTAAAGGCTGCTGCGTTCACAAATCTGGGCCGCGACCATCTCGACTATCACTCGACAGTTGACGATTATCTTTTCGCTAAGCAGCGTTTATTTGATGTTTTGCTGCCCATTGATGGTTGCGCCATCATTGATGTCGATCGGCCCGAAGCGGATGTCATAGTCGACGTTTGTAAGCGACGAGCATTACAAATGATTCGGATTGGCACAGGTGCGGCCGCTGACATGCGGCTGCATACGCTCGTCCCGGAAAGTTTCGGCCAACGCTTGTCGATCAGTTTCGCTGGAGCCACGTTCGATGTTTTATTGCCGTTAATCGGGCGCTATCAAGCATCAAACGCGATGCTTGCTGCAGGCCTTGCCTTGGCCGTTGGCGAGCAACCAGATGCTGTATTTGCCGCAATGAATGTGCTGCAGGGTGTGCGTGGTCGTCTAGAAGTAGTCTCGAACATCAACGGGGCAACTGTCGTGATTGACTATGCGCACAAACCGGATGCGCTTGACGCTGCCCTCGATGCTCTCCGGCCTTTCGTGACGGGAAAATTGCTATGTGTTTTCGGATGCGGCGGAGACCGCGATCGCGGGAAACGGCCGATAATGGGTCGCATTTCAGCCAAGAAGGCTGACTTGACAATTGTCACCGATGACAACCCGCGTAGCGAGGATCCTGCGGCCATCCGGGCTGAGATTCTGAGCAAAAGTCCGGGTGCGATCGAAATTGGTGACCGATACGAAGCGATCGGTTATGCGATGATGCAACTCGGCCCGGGAGACGTGTTATTAATTGCTGGCAAGGGCCACGAAACGGGCCAGATCATTGGGGATCGAGTGCTGCCTTTCTCTGATCATGATGCCGTCGAGGCAGTGAGCTTGGAGTTGTAACCATGATCAAGAGCAATGATCATGGCGGAGCAGCGCGTAGGGGGAAACTGCATGCTCTATGAGTTGACGAATTTCAGCGAACTTGTTGGTCCGCTAAACGTCTTTCGCTACATCACGTTTCGCACAGGCGGTGCCATAATGACGGCACTGTTGTTCGTCTTCCTGTTTGGGCCGGCGATCATTGACATGCTTCGCCTTAAGCAGGGCAAGGGACAACCCATTCGAGATGATGGCCCACAAAGTCATCTCGCCAAGCGCGGCACTCCAACGATGGGTGGTCTGATGATATTATCAGGATTCACCTTTTCGATTCTGCTTTGGGCAAATCTGTCAAATGCCTATGTCTGGATCGTTCTTGGTGTGACGCTATCGTATGGCGCAATCGGCTTCTATGATGACTATCTGAAAGTCACGAAGCGGACGACGTCCGGCTTTTCAAGTAGATTTCGACTGACTTTGGAGTTGATTGTTGCCGGTATTGCGACTTACGCCATTATGAACGTAACCGATCCTGAACACGCTGGCGCGCTTGCGATTCCATTCTTCAAGAATCTGTTGATTTATATGGGCCCTTTCTTTGTACTCATGGGCATTCTCGTGATTGCAGGCGCTGGCAATGCTGTCAATTTGACAGACGGACTTGATGGTTTGGCGATTGTTCCGGTGATGATTGCGGCCGGAACTTTTGGCTTGATTGCCTATCTTTCTGGCAACGTGAAGTTTTCGGATTACCTTCAAATCCACCACATCCAAGGAGCCGGAGAGCTTGCCATAATTTGCGGCGCGCTCATCGGCGCTGGTCTCGGTTTCCTATGGTTCAACGCGCCGCCAGCAATGATTTTTATGGGGGACACGGGTTCTTTGGCGCTGGGCGGTGCGCTCGGCGCAATCGCCGTTGCAACCAAGCACGAAATTGTATTAGCGATTGTCGGTGGCTTGTTCGTGCTTGAGACGCTTTCAGTGATTATCCAGGTTGCAAGCTATAAGCTTACCGGAAAGCGCGTTTTTCGCATGGCGCCTCTGCACCATCACTTCGAGCAAAAGGGTTGGGCAGAAGCCACGGTCGTAGTAAGGTTTTGGATCATATCGGTGGTTCTGGCATTAATCGGTTTGGCAACCCTCAAACTGCGATGATGTTGCTATACACGTTGCCGAAGGTTTCGTTTATTCTTTCGAAATGATTCCTGCAAGCACATTTGCCGGCCGATGCGTGGCGGTGTTCGGTTTGGGCCGATCCGGCATAGCGACATGCCGGTCTTTGATAGCGGGCGGTGCAACGGTCCTGGCTTGGGATGAAAACGTGCGAGCCCGCAGAATGGCCGAGGCTGAGGGGCTCAATCTCACAGATTTGAGTGACGTCGACTGGCACGGGATTGATAGCCTTGTCTTAGCGCCTGGCGTGCCTTTGACCCATCCGATGCCCCATTGGATTGTGGTCAGAGCTCGGGAGGCAAATGTTGAAATAATTGGAGATATTGAGATCTTCGCGCGCGAACGCGCGGTCATTGCACCAGACGCACCGTTCATTGCGATCACAGGCACTAATGGTAAGTCCACCACGACTGCGTTGATCGCGCACGTTCTTGCTGTAGCCGGTCGAGATGCCCAGATGGGCGGCAATATCGGTGTTCCCATTCTCTCGTTGGATCCGCTAACGGCGGAACGTGTTTACGTCATCGAAATGTCGTCGTATCAGATTGATCTGACACAAACGTTGAAACCAAGCGTCGGAGTTCTTCTCAATGTTTCCCCCGACCACATCGACCGGCACGGCACCTTTGCAAACTACGTCGCGATCAAAAAGCGGTTAGTCTGGAGCGCCGATACAGCTGTCATTAGCGTCGACGATGAGCCGATTGCAGGCATTGCAAGAGATTTGATCGCGGCGCATCCAAGCACGATCCCGATCTCGGCAAGGTTGAAATTGGTTGACGGCTACTACTTCGAGAGCGGCCGGGTTTTCAATGCGGGCGATGGTGGTAGGGGGATGGTAGCGTCGCTAGATGGTTTGCCGGCTTTGCGAGGTCAGCATAGCGCCCAGAATGTCATGGCGACGTATGCTGCCCTGAACGCAATCGGGATTGCAGCATCAGAATTGGACGTCGGATTGAAGTCGTTTTCGGGCCTGGCCCACCGCCTGGAAGAAATTGGTCGTCGGCGCGGCGTCTTATTCATCAATGATAGCAAAGCGACGAACGCTGAATCGGCGGCGGTAGCTTTGGCTAGTTTCCAACGCGATATATTCTGGATCTGTGGTGGCCGTGCCAAGCAGGGCGGCGTCGGCGGATTGGCGGAGTATTTTCCGCGCATCGCCCGTGCCTATCTTATTGGTGAGTCGGAGGAAGATTTTGCCGCGCAACTAGAAAATCAACTTGATCTCGCGCGTTGCGGTACCCTGGAGGTCGCTGTCGCTGCAGCTGCTCGGGATGCGGCTTCGTCTGATAGCGCAGAGCCAGTGGTTTTGCTCGCACCGGCTTGCGCCTCGTTCGATCAGTACGAGAGTTTCGAAACGCGTGGGAATCATTTCCGGGCCATAGTCGAAGCGCTGCCAGGCATTGACGTGAGTGGAGGCGGGACGTGATGCGCTTCGATCGCGAAGACACGAGCCTACTCGCCAATTGGTGGTTTACCGTCGATCGCCTGCTGCTTACTGCGGTGTTTTTGCTCATGGGCGTCGGTATCGTTGTTTCGCTGGCGGCCAGCCCGTCAGTCGCGATGAACAAAGACTTGGCAGCGTTTTACTTCGTCAAACGGCATGTGATTATCGTTTGTGCCGGCGCAATCTTGATGTTGTTACTGTCGGCACAGTCGCCACGTACCATTCGTCGGATCGCGCTGGCGCTTTACATAATTTGCGTCGGAACGATGGTATATGTCGTTGCGTTTGGAGAAGAGGTCAATGGCGCACGCCGTTGGCTAAGGGTTGTCGGTTTGTCGCTGCAGCCATCGGAGCTTGCTAAACCGGCTTTCGTCGTGCTGAGTGCTTGGGCCTTCGCCGAGTATGAACGCCGCCGCGACGTACCGGCGCTGCCGGTGGCGATTGGACTATATGTAATATTCGTAGCGCTGCTACTGATGCAGCCAGATGTCGGCCAGTCCTTGCTTATTACATTGGTCTGGGGCGCAATGTTCGTGCTCGCCGGACTGGCCCTCGTATGGGTTGCCGCGCTTTTCAGCTTAGCGCTAGCAGGCCTTGGCGCTGCGTATTCAATGCTGCCTTACGTGCAAGATCGTGTGCATGCCTTTCTCTTCCCGGTATCGGGAGATAATTCACAAATCGAGCGTGCTTTTAATTCGTTCAAGGAAGGCGGGTTCTTCGGTCGCGGACCCGGGGAAGGAACCATAAAGACTGTGCTACCTGATGCGCACACCGATTTTATTTTCGCGGTGATCGCCGAGGAATACGGCATAGTTGCGTGCCTGGCATTGCTCGCGCTGTTCATGTTTATTGTTTTCCGCGCGCTGATTCAGTCCATCTCGAGCGAAGACTTGAGTATGCGTTACGCGGTTTGTGGCCTCGCCCTTCTGGTCGGCGGTCAAGCCTTGATCAACATGGGCGTCAACGTTGGGCTTCTGCCGGCAAAAGGCATGACACTTCCGATGATTTCAGCAGGTGGTTCATCCTTGATCGCGATAGCGATTACCTTCGGCATGATGCTTGCCTTGACGCGACGACGCCGATTGATTGCCGATTTTCGCGTGCCGGGCATTGGCGCCGGCGCCATTAATTCGCAGTGAGTAAGGCGATGAGAGATCACCCGATCTTACTTGCTGCCGGTGGCACAGGAGGCCATTTGTTTCCGGCACTTGCCTTGGCCGAGGAATTGATTCGTCGTGAGTGGCGCATTGAGTTAGCGACAGATATGCGCGGTGACCGCTTCGGGTCGGGTTTTCCCGCGAGCACGATCCATCGCATTAGCTCAGCGACGATAAAGGGTCGCTCGCCGATCGCCATTGCGCGGACTGGTCTGTCGCTCGTTAACGGCATTCGGCAGGCCTACGCGCTTATCGGCACAATGCGGCCTGCCGCGGTCGTAGGATTTGGTGGGTATCCGTGTTTCCCGCCTTTGGTGGCGGCTAGATTACGCGGGGTCGCTACCGCATTACACGAGCAAAATGCGGTTCTTGGCCGCGCCAATCGTATGCTGGTCAACGGCGTTACGGCGATCGCGACATCATTCGAGGACGTTCAATTTATTGACGAAAACCTGAAACCCAAAGTCCATCTTACGGGCAATCCGGTACGTGACATTGTCGTGGAGCATGCCGCTACGCCGTACCCAACACCGCCGAGCGCTGGATCATCTGGGCAATTTCGTTTGCTCGTTTTCGGAGGCAGTCAGGGCGCCCGGTTTTTCTCCGAGCTTGTACCGTCGGCACTCAGTCAACTCGACGAGGTAACGCGCGCCAGGTTGAACATCACGCAGCAATGTCGCGATGAAGACCTCGAAGCTGCGCGTGCGACGTATGCCAGAGCGGGCATTGATGCTGAATGCGCGACATTCTTCCAAGATCTGCCGAGACGAATCGCTGCGTCTCATCTAGTTATGGGGCGTGCTGGTGCGTCATCGATCGCAGAACTGACGGTGATTGGCAGGCCTTCAATTTTAGTGCCGCTTCCACATTCTTTGGACAATGATCAACTACGCAACGCCATCAGTTTGGCCGACGCTGGCGGTGCAATTTGCATTGCCCAGAAGGATCTGACAGCAGAGCGCCTGCGAGCGGATTTGCACACCATTCTGTCTGACCCAGAGAACCTAATAGCTGCTGCCACCAATGCAAAATCAAGAGGGCGGCCGGACGCCGTCGTTCGTCTCGCGGATCTGGTTGAAGAACTAGCTGGCCACTGAAGTTTGATGTGATGACGATCTGACGCTCCTGAAAGGACTGAGAACATGCAGATGCCATTGGACCTCGCAACCATTCATATCGTCGGCATTGGCGGCATAGGCATGAGTGCGATTGCTGAAATCCTGAGCGCCAAAGGGTTCGGCGTTCAAGGTAGCGATCAAAAGGAAAGTCCCAATGTAAAGCGGCTCGCCGCAAATGGGATCAAAGTGTTCGTTGGACATGCTGCAGCAAATCTTGTTGACGCCTCGTTTGTGGTGATTTCGACAGCGGTCAAGGATGACAATCCGGAGTTGCAGGCAGCCCGAGCGCGGGGGTTGCCAATTATTCGCCGGGCAGAGATGCTGGCCGAGCTTATGCGCCTTTACTCCACAATTTCAGTGACCGGCACCCACGGCAAAACCACGACCACCTCATTGATCTCGCATATCTTCGAGACAGTCGGTCAGGATCCGACCGTGATCACGGGTGGCATTATCAACAGTTGGGGATCGAATGCACGCCTCGGTCAAGGACCCTGGATGATTGTCGAGGCTGATGAAAGCGATGGCACATTCGTAAAAATTCCGAGTCAAATTGGTGTCGTTACCAACATGGATCCTGAACATCTCGATTACTTTGGTAGCGTCGAAAATATGCATGCCGAGTACGAAGCTTTTTACCGAAATATTCCTTTCTACGGATTGACGGTTTCATGCATCGACCAGCCCGTTGTGCGAGAAATGCTTGAGCGCCTCAGACTGCGCCGAAATGGACGGCGTCTGATTACATATGGGCAGAATTCAGATGCTGACATGGTGCTACTCGATGCGCATGTCGAGGGATCGCGCACGATCTTCAACGCCAAATGCAGTGAACGAGTGAGTGGTGGTGCACGACCGATGATAGAATGGCAAGTCAATGCGCAGGGCACACATAATGCACTGAACGCGCTGGCTGCGATAGCAGTCGCGGCAGAGGCTGGCATTCCCGATGCTGACATCAAGGCGGCGCTTTCAACCTTCGGTGGGGTCAAGCGACGTTTCCAGCTGACCGGTCAATGGCAAGGCGCAAACATCTATGACGACTATGGCCATCATCCAATAGAAATCAACGCAGTGCTTCGTGCCACAAAGGCAGGTGTTTTGGGCAAGGTGGTGGCGGTCGTTGAGCCACACCGTTACAGCCGCGTCAAAGATCTGTTTTCCGATTTCTGCCGATGCTTTACGGCGGCAGATCAGGTGGTCGTAATGCCACTCTACTCAGCGGGGGAAGCACCACTTGACGGTATTTCATCGGTAGCGCTGGCTGACGGCATCCGCGGACAGTCGGGACGGGAAGTCCAAACGGTTGAGGACGTCGAGGAACTGGCAGGGTTCCTCAAGGAGAATGTGTCGAGTGGAGACGCAATAGTCTGTCTAGGCGCCGGTGTTTCGACCGAATGGGCGCACGCGCTGCCCGAACTCATGGGGGGAACTTCGGCAGCAGGAACAGCGATATGATGTTTGGCGATATCGTACCGGAATTGACCAGGTCGCTGCCAGATCTGCGCGGTACATTGAGTGCGGGGACACTGCTGAGTGAACTAACCTGGTTCCGTGTCGGAGGCCCGGCTCAAGTTCTTTTTCGCCCGGTCGACGAAGCCGATCTCGCCTATTTTCTCAAGAACATTGATCCTGATCTGGCGGTTAGTGTAATCGGTCTGGGTTCGAACTCACTAATTAGAGACGGCGGGATCAAGGGAGTGGTTATTCGCCTAGCACGAGGGTTTTCTCAGGTGATGCCAGAAGCAGGCCATCGCTTGCGAGTAGGTGCCGCTGTGCCTGACGTCAAAGTAGCGCGCGCCGCTGCTGAGGCCGGTATTTCTGGTCTTGCTTTTTACCGAGGAATTCCCGGGTGCATTGGGGGAGCTTTGCGGATGAATGCGGGTGCGCATGGTAGTGAAACGAAGGATATGTTGATCGAAGCCCGCGCCGTAGATCGAAGAGGCCAAGTGCATGTCGTGCCGCTGGCGGAGATGGGCCTGACCTATCGCCATTCTGCCGTGCCGGATGATTGGATTTTTACTGAGGCAACTTATCAAGGTGCCGCGGGTGAACCATCGAAGATTCAAGAGGAGATGGCGCAGGTTGCCGAATATCGCGAAGCGCATCAACCAACCCGCGAGCGTACCGGGGGCTCTACCTTCAAGAACCCACCTGGCGAAAGCGCATGGCAACTTATTGACGCTGCAGGGCTGCGCGGTTTTAGAGTCGGCGGTGCATGTGTCTCCGAAAAACACTGCAACTTTCTAATTAATGATCGCTCTGCAACAGCTGAAGATATCGAAACGCTGGGCGAAACTGTTCGTTCACGAGTGAAAGCCAATTGCGGCATCCAATTGCATTGGGAGATCAAAAGAGTTGGCGAGCCTTTGCCAGGCAGGCCTGTTGGTGAAGCACTCGCGTCGTCGCTGATGCCGTAAATCATTCGATGTCAGGAGATGTGGTTACGCGTCTCAGACGCGCGACCAGTGCTGCCATGACGTGAAGTGCGAACGTTGGCTGCTGCCGCAGAAGTTGTAGAAACGAGTCACGGTTAATTTGGATAACTTCCGATTTCGTTGCGGCCATTGCCGATGCGCTACGGCAACCTCGATCAATAAGCGCGATCTCGCCAAAAATACCGCCAGGGCCGACGGCTTCGAGTTGTTGGCCCACAGTAATGATTTCAATCAAGCCGGACACGACAACGTAGAGGCAATCGCCGTCATCATTCGCCAGAAAAACTTTCTCACCGGCATCGAGCATTACAGTCGGCAGGTTTTGCTCGGCCAGTTGTTGGGGGTCGAAAGGCGAATTTAGCATAGTGGTTCACGCGGCTGTTGCAGTAATAATTGCGATTGCCGCGCCATGCGGCTGATCAGGCTGAGGACCGCAGATTAGCTTTGCACGGTTTCACACAATTAGAAACTGGGCGTCCTCCACTTGTGAAGTGCGTTTTGGGGAGCAAGTGCGTGTCGGCAAAACGCTTAACGTCGCGTTAACTCTCTTCGTTCCAATATAGCTCGCTGATTTACCCCGCCCGGACGCTTTCGGCGCAACCGGACGGTTGACCATGCGTTATCATGTTCGGAGCGCGCCGCGGTGTCTTATGATGCAGGACGTATAGAGCCGCAATTTGTGTATCCTGGCGATGCCGCGCCGGGTGATGCTGGCATCGAACGTACCAATTTCGAGCTGCGACCGCAGTCGCCTTTCGCAATTGGCAGCAATCGACTGCGGCGTGTCCGAATGGCGCGATCGGCGCGTCGGACGTCTCGCATGCGCCAGCTACTGCCGGTCGCTGTCGCGATACTGGCGGCCGTGGTTTTCATTATGCTAACTGAAGGTGGGCGCCAGGCGCGTCAGGCGGTGCCCGTTGCGGTCTATCTTGATAAAGTCCTCAGCAAACTGGGTCTTGGCCTCAGCGAGGTGACTGTTGAGGGGCAACGTATGACGCAGGACAGAGAGATTTACGCCAAGCTGCAGCTGGACAAACAACAATCTATCTGGCTGCTAGACACGGCCGCAGCACGAGAACGCGTCGAGACGTTGCCTTGGGTGCTAAAGGCCTCGCTAAAGCGTGTATTTCCAGATCGGCTTCACATAGAAATCCGCGAACGGGTACCGACTGCTATTTGGAATGATGGCCTTGAGACACTGCTGCTTGATGCGGAGGGGCGCGTTCTTGGGCGGCCTTCAACTGAGCGATCCTCGCCGCTACCGATAGTGTTTGGGGCAGGTGCTTCATCACATGTGAGTAAGATCTTTAATATTGTCGAGCGAAATCCCATGCTGAAAAGGAAGGTCGGACTATTTGAGTGGCGTGCGAACCGACGCTGGACGCTTCACTTGAAGTCTGGCCAGCAAGTTCACCTACCTTCCAATGGTGTTGGTGCGGCGCTCGCACAGCTTACGAAAGGTAGACAAGGTCAACGTCTACTGGACACAAATTTTGAAATGTTGGATCTGCGGCTGAAGGATGAGATCGCAGTTAAATTTAGAAAGTGATGGTTCAGACGTGGCGATTAAGCCTGTCCGATCCCGGAGCAAACTGAGCAATGTCGCGCAGCAGTTATGATAAGCCTGAAGTAGTTGGCCTGCTGGATATCGGATCGGCCAAGGTTTGCTGTGCGATTGTCGAACGCAGTTGGCCCGCTGGCTTCAACGCTCCGCCCGCCCTTCGTGTTCTTGGCGTGGGCCATCAGCGTGCACGGGGTATCAAGGCCGGTATAGTCGTAGACCTTGAACTGGCTGAAAATGCTGTGCGTGCCGCGGTCGGACAGGCCGAACGTATGGCGGATATCACGCTTGAAGAAGTAGTGGCGACCGTTTCGTGCGGGCGGTTGAAGTCCGTACATCTCACGGCACACGCGGATTTGGAGTCGGGCTTTGTTCGGCCACAAGATCTTGAGCGCCTTACGAAGGCTGCCAACGAGTTCGCGGTAAGGGATGATCGCGTTCTCGTTCATATGAACAGTGTCGCTTACTTCCTTGATGGCCAGTCGGACGTCAGGGAACCACTTGGTCTTGCAGGGCAACGCCTGTCGGCCAATTGGCATGTTGTTACGGCAGATCGGAAACCGCTGCGCAATTTGTCCATGCTGATTGACCGCGCATATCTTGGCGTTCGTCAATTTGTTCCGTCCGGCCTGGCAGCTGCCTTGGCCGCGACGACGTCGGAGGAGCGACGACTCGGCGTGACCTGTGTCAATATTGGTGCAGGTGTGATTGATATTGCTGCTTTTAGTGAAGGACAATTCCTTCAAACCGACACAATCCCAATCGGCGGAAGCCACTTAACGTATGATATTGCACGAATTCTGACGACTCCTCTTGCGGAAGCCGAGCGAATCAAGACGCTGTATGGCACTCTTGTCGGTGCGCGCTCTGATGAAAATGAACTTATACACTATGCATTGGCGGGCGAAATGGAGGGGGAAGCCTATCAGACGACGCGCGCCGAAGTTTACCGCATTCTCTATCCACGCGTAGAGAGCCACTTGCGGATGCTTCGCGATCGACTCGATCAGGGCGATGAGATCGCTCGACCGGGTCCTAACGTTGTTATTACGGGCGGTGCCAGTCAGATGATTGGATTGGTTGACATGGCAGTGCGCAAACTTGATCGCCCGGTCCGCATCGGGAATACGCCCGGCGTAGCAGGGCTCCCTGAAAGCGCATGTAGTCCAGCGTTCTCGGCTGTAATTGGGCTGGCAGGGGTGCCACCCGTAGCAGTTAATCAATCGTACTACGCTTCATCGTCGCGAATATCTGGCGGGGGCTATTTGAATCGTATGGAGCAGTGGTTGCGTGAAAGCTTCTAGGCTTCGCGCCGCTGTACAACCGCAGTTCATAATTGGAGAAGACCGGCCAATCGGTCAATCTGGGCGATGGAAAGCGGGCAAGGGATGCAAGGACCATGAATATTAAACTTGGACCACCGAAAATTTCCGACCTGAAGCCGAGAATCACGGTTGTTGGTATTGGTGGTGCCGGCTGCAACGCGATCAACAACATGATCGCGACGCAGCTTGATGGCGTAGAGTTTGTGGTTGCAAACACGGATGCCCAGTCACTCAACATGTCGAATGCTGAGCACCGCATTCAGCTTGGCGCCAATCTCACTGAAGGTCTTGGCGCTGGAGCGCGACCGGAAGTTGGCGAAGCCGCAGCCCGCGAAGCTGATGAGGCTATTCGCGCCGAGATTGCCGGATCGCACATGGTATTCATTGCTGCCGGCATGGGAGGCGGGACTGGTACCGGTGCGGCCTCTGTTGTGGCCGAAATCGCTCGAGATCTCGGCATCTTGACTGTGGGCATTGTGTCGAAACCTTTCCAATTCGAAGGTGCACGCAGAATGCGGACGGCCGAAGCGGGCATTGAAAAGCTCGAAAAAGCCATCGACACTTTGATCGTCATTCCAAATCAGAACCTTTTTCGCATCGCGAATGAGCGCACAACATTTGCGGAGGCATTTCGCTTAGCGGATCAAGTTCTGTATTCCGGCATCGCTTGCATCGTCGACTTGATCGTCAAGGAAGGCTTGATCAACCTTGACTTTGCAGATGTTCAAGCGGTGATGAAGGGCATGGGCACAGCGATGATGGGCACCGGTGAAGCAACCGGCGAGGACCGGGCCTTGACGGCCGCAAATGAAGCTATTGCCAATCCATTACTCGACAATCTAACGCTGAGCGGTGCGCAAGGTTTGCTGATTTCGATCGTAGGTGGCAACGACCTCACACTTTATGAGGTGGACACTGCGGCAAGTCATATCCGCAAGGAAGTTGCACCAGAAGCAAATATTATCGTGGGCGCCACAACCGAAGCAGGTATGGATGAGCACATTCGAGTTTCCATTGTAGCATCTGGCATTTCCGGCACTATTTCTGACGCTCACAATACTCCGACGAGTGCCGCTGCCCCCGCTCCGGCGGCACCAACCACCCCGCCAGTCGCCAGCCTACCTGAAGCAGTTGCCGGTCCAGCGTTGATCCAACATACGGCCGAAGCACATCCAGAATCGACAGAGCTGACTGACAAGATGCCGGACACTCAAACTGGCGCAAGAGATGCCGCAGCAGAACACATTGAGCCGGATCGAACGTCACCGCAGAACGTTGGATCCTCCTCCTCCGAATTGGAAGCCAGGGAAGCGGATGAGTTTGCTCGTGCACTTAGTGAAGCCATGGAGGCATCTGAACAAGAGACCGATAAGGGTGATTTTGCGCAAGATCGTTGGCGATCAGCTGACGGGGTCACGGTAGAGGAGGGATTTGCCACGGCTCGCAGCAGTAGTCAGCAGCCACCACCCTTGCCAGCCCGTGTAGAAGCAACGCCTACGACCAATTCAGCAAGCTTTGAACCAACGCCACCAAGCGAAGTACGCAGGGCGTCGTCTCGTATGCCTGACATGAGCGAATTCCCGGAAGTTGCGCAGCGCGAATACTTCGCCAAAATGGAGGCTGCAAAACAGGCGAACGACGTCCGCCGCCAATTTTCGGACCAAGCAGAAAGTAGTTCATCTCCCACTGAGCAGCATACACAACACGAAAATAGCCCACAGGCTCAAACTCAACCTAAGTCTGCAGCGATGATATCTGATCGGTCTGCAACTAGGCCAGGGCTGCTGCGTAGACTGACGGGTGGCGCAAGGAAGTGATTCGCAAGATCTACCGTTTCCCGGCCCAATATCGAGCGGTTGTTGTAACAATCAGCAACAATCCACAGGATCGGACGTTGGCTCAAAAATAAAATAGCCTCGAGCCAACGCTGAACGAACCCAAGAGACACTGTGTATTTGCTCTGCTGCATGGCCAAGTTTGAGTGTAACATAATGAAAATAATCGACAAAACAAAGGTGTCGAATGTTTGTTGCACAATGGGTACAAATGCCTGTGCTTCCGCCGCAACAAATTTCTCCGGATCGTAATACAGTGTAATTAAGCGTGACTTGTCCTGATTTCAGGCCACACGTACAGATAATACCTATTGAAGCCGCGATCCTGTTCCGCGTAACGGCGAAATCAACGAACGACCGGCCGCGAGAATTGACGGGATTTATGGCTGGGGGGCCTTTGACACAAGCGACGACGGAAATCGCTTGGCGAACAAGGCAAACGGGTTGAGGGGCAGCTAATATGCCGAATTCTTTCGTCGTCCCGCAGCAATCAACTATTGCGCGGGAAATTGAACTGCAGGGTGTTGGTGTGCATAGCGGTGCACCGGTTTCCCTGATCCTGCATCCGGCGGAATGCGATGTTGGACACCGCTTTATGGTCTCTAAGCGGGGTCGGATTGTTGCCGAAATTCCAGCGAGTGTCGAACATGTCAAAAACCTGACATTATGCACCGTGATCGGTGACGATACAGGGGTTACGGTTGGCACTGTTGAGCATTTGCTCGCCGCTCTGCGCGGGTTGGATATAGACAACTGCTATATCGAGATCGAAGGCAAGGAAGTGCCGATAATGGACGGCAGCTCGCAGGCTTTCGTGAATGCCATCGACGAGGTGGGGACGCGGACGCTCTCAGCTTCGCGCAAGTATATCAAGGTTTTAAAGCCGATCAGGGTGGATGAAGGCGATTGCTGGGGCGAACTGGCTCCGCATTCAAGTTTCCATTTGGACGTGCAGATCGATTTCGAAAGCAAGGTGATTGGCTCGCAGCGCATGGCTTGGGAGATGTCTCCCGGTGTGTTCCGTAGTGAGCTGAGCCGCGCGCGCACATTCGGTTTTATGTCGGATGTCGAAAAGTTGTGGAAGGCCGGATTGGCGCTGGGCGCTAGTCTCGACAACAGTGTAGCGATTGGTGACGGCAAGATTATAAATCCTGAAGGTTTGCGCTATCCGAAGGAGTTCGTGCGGCACAAGATGCTGGACGCGGTGGGAGACCTCGCTTTGGCGGGGCGGCCGATCCTAGGTTCGTATCGCTCCGTGCGCGGCGGGCATCGGTTGAATGCACATGTTCTCAAGGCTCTCTTCGCTGATCATAGCGCGTGGACGCTGGTTGAAGAGCGGACTGTACGGCCAACAGTATTCTCTCGTATCGCACGTCAGGCTCCAGAATGGGCCATGGCTGCTGGTAAGTAGCACCATGCGCGTCCGGGCGATGAAACCCACTTTGTGCTGAGCGCTATGAGTTGAAAAGTACAATCCCGATCAAACTGCCCTGGGATTGGCGCAATTGCGTGATGGTTGACTGGGGCGACATATCGTAGAGCAATATATGATGTTGCGAGAAGGTGTTGATTCGTAGCGCGTTGGTGATGACGGCAGAAAAATGAGGTTGGCCGTTGTGATGAGCAAGTTCGTTGCATGTTGGAAGCATCTGACCGCGTTGCTGTTGGCAGGGGTGGTAGCGGGCTGCGCGTCAGGCGGCAAAGACGCCAAAGCGCTGCTCAATCCGGATCCGCCGGGTAAAATGTACGCCACGGCGGACTCGTATCTGTCTCGTGGAAAATACCAAAAAGCCGCAAAAAAATTTGAAGATCTCGATCGCGACCACCCGTATGCGCCGGAAGCGCGTCGCGCAATGGTAATGGCTGCTTATTCGTACTTTCGTGCCGGCAAATTTCCCGAAGCGATTGCGACAGCGCGGCGTTACACAACGATGCATCCAGGCACTAAAGAAGCGCCTTTTGCCCACCATATCATTGCATCATGCTACTTCGAGGATATGACCGGTCCGCAGAACGATCAGTCAAATACTCGAAAGGCACTCAAGGAACTTCAGACGCTCAAATCGAGGTATCCTGAAAGCAAATATGCGCGCGAAGCAGATAATCGTATTCGCATTGCACTTGATTCCCTGGCGGCCAAAGAGATGCAAGTTGGCCGATATTATCTAAAGCGTCGCAATTACCTTGCTTCGATCAATCGCTTCAAATTCGTGGTCTCCAATTACGCGAACACGCGGCAGGTCGAAGAAGCATTGATGCGTTTGACAGAGGCTTATTTGGCGCTTGGTATTGCCAACGAGGCACAAACAGCCGCCGCAGTTCTAGGGCACAATTATCCTCAATCACGCTGGTACAAGGACGCTTATGTTCTGCTCCAATCTGGCGGACTGGCACCACGTGAGGATACGGGAACCTGGCTTTCAAAGACCTGGAAGAATTTGAAAATTCCAACGATCAAGCTCTAGTTTAGCGGCATCTGATCCACCGTGGACAAGTTCGATAGTGCTCGCGTGGGCCGATTGCCGACGCTACAACGAACACTATGAAACTGTCAGCCATATCCAAACGATCTCCCGCAGACTTATCGCCGGAAGAAGCGTCTGCAGAACTCGAAGCATTGGCGGCGGAGATTGCGCGCCACGATACACTTTACCATGGCAATGATGCGCCTGAAATCTCGGATGCGGACTACGATGAACTTCGGCGGCGCAACGACGCGCTTGAACAGCAGTTCCCAGCCCTAATACGTGACGATAGCCCGTCCAACAGGGTCGGTACCGCGCCCCTTGGTGGTTTTGCTAAAATCCGCCACCAGGTACCGATGCTATCGTTGTCCAATGCGTTTGACGCGGAAGATGTGCAAGAGTTTTGTGATCGCATCATTCGGTTCCTTGGCCTCCCGGAAGGCGAGCCATTGGCACTGTCTGCCGAGCCGAAGATCGACGGCTTGTCGATTTCGATCCGCTATGAATCCGGGAATTTCGTGGAAGCGGCGACGCGTGGTGACGGCAACGAGGGAGAAAACGTCACCGCGAATGTGCGTACGATTAGCGGGGTTCCCGAGTTTCTGGAAGGTGACGACGTTCCGGATCTGATTGACGTGCGCGGCGAAATTTACATGTCCAAGGCTGATTTCGCAGCCCTCAATGCCGCTCAAGTCGAGAGCAATGCAAAGATATATGCGAACCCGCGTAATTTTGCGGCGGGCTCTCTACGCCAGAAAGATCCGTCCATTACCGCCTCCCGTCCGCTGAGTTTCTTCGCCTATGCCTGGGGTGAGGTCTCGCGCCTTCCCGCTGAAACCCAGTCTGGTATGATCGACGCGTTCAAACGATGGGGATTGCCGACCAACACATTGATGCAGGTCTGCGCAGATACCAGTGCTTTGCTCGCCTACTATGACAGGATCGCAGCTGCGAGAGCTGGCCTCGATTATGATATTGATGGCATCGTCTACAAGGTTGATCGTCTTGATTATCAGGAGCGTCTCGGCTTCGTCTCGCGGGCGCCACGCTGGGCCATTGCGCATAAGTTTCCGGCTGATGTTGCCACGACCGAGCTTCTCGATATTGAGATTCAGGTGGGTCGGACCGGAGCCTTGACGCCGGTTGCGAAGCTCAACCCCGTGACCGTCGGTGGTGTCGTTGTTTCCAATGCGACGTTGCATAACGAGGATGAAATCGCGCGCAAGGATGTTCGTGTCGGCGACTGGGTCTCGATCCAACGGGCGGGGGATGTCATACCGCAGGTCCTCGGTCCGGTATTGGAAAAGCGGTCACCCGGAGCAAAGCCTTTTGAGTTTCCTGCGGTATGTCCGGTTTGTGGAAGCGATGCCGTACGTGAGATCGATGAAAAGACAGGTGAAGCAGACGTCGTCAAGCGCTGTACGGGTGGCCTGATCTGCCCGGCGCAGATCAAGGAGCGCCTCAAACATTTCGTATCCAGGAATGCGTTTGACATTGAAGGGCTCGGTGCCAAGCAGATTGAGTTGTTTTATGGGGACGATCTGATTCGGCAACCAGCCGATATTTTCACATTACCTGAGAAAAACGCCACGCTTGAGACGCCACTCGAAGAGCAGAAGGGTTTTGGCAAGAAATCGATCGAAAATCTGTTTGCCGCGATTGATGAGCGCCGCACGATTGGCCTGGATCGATTTCTCTATGCGCTTGGTATCCGACATGTTGGGCAGGGCACGGGGCGCGATCTGGCCAAGCAGTTTTCGACGTTTGATGCATTCCGAAGTGCCGTTGAAGCCGCTATAGCTGGTGGCGTTGAGAGCGAGGCGTATGCCGATCTCGTCAATATCGAGGGCATTGGCCCGATCGTCGTCGAGGCGCTGCTCGACTTTTTCGGCGAAGGGCACAATACCGACGCGCTTGATGCGTTGCTTGAGCAGGTTACCGTAGCGCCGTTCGTATTTGAGCAGGCAAGTGAGACAGCCGTTACCGGCAAGACCGTTGTCTTTACCGGGACACTTGTTCAGATGACGCGCAGCGAGGCCAAAGCGCTGGCCGAACGTCTCGGAGCCAAAGTTGCCGGCTCCGTTTCGAAAAAGACCGACTACGTCGTGGCCGGTGCTGATGCCGGGTCCAAGCTCAAGAAGGCCGAACAGCTTGGCTTGAACATCCTGAGCGAAGATGACTGGATCGCCCTTGCCGGCAGATAACGGTGCTACTTCACTTTGAATTCGATGCGCCGGTTTCGGGCACGTCCGGCGCGGGTGCGGTTTGAGGCTATGGGTTTCGACGACCCAAGACCTCGCGCTATGACGCGGTCACTTGCGACGCCTTTGCTCAGCAAGTATTGCGCGACGGTTTCGGCACGGGCTTTGGAAAGGCGATTATTGCCCGAGACCGAGCCAACCGTATCCGTGTGACCTTCAATAACGATCTGCAGCGCGCCCTCGCATTTCGCGGCGACCGCTGCGAGCTTGTCGAGCAGCGGCGTGCTGACGGGATCAGCCAATGCTGCGCTGTTGAGGGCAAACCGTATTGTGCCCGATGACTGAACTTGCTTGAGGCGTGCCTGGCAGGAGTTTGCTGCCGCGCGCCGAGCCTCCGCCGATGCTTTTCGTTTCGCTTCGGCCTTTCGTCTCGCGGCCGCAGCATCGGCCCGGCGTTGAGCCGCCAACACCTTCATGAAGCTGGCTTCCTCTGCTGCAACGCGGCGGCGTTCTACTTCTGCCCGTTTGGCGGCGGCAGCTGCCGCAGCTGCTTTGCGGGCTTTTTTCTGTCTGGCTCTTTCAGCATCGGCCCGTCGCTGAGCGGCCAACACCTTCATGAAACTGGCTTCTTCTTCTGCGACCCGGCGGCGTTCTTCTGCTGCCCGTTTGGCGGCGGCGGCTTCTCGACGCGCCTTTGCCTTTCGAGCAGCTTCAGCATCGGCCCGTCGCTGAGCGGCCAACACCTTCATGAAACTGGCTTCTTCCGCTGCGACGCGGCGGCGTTCTTCTGCTGCTCGTTTGGCGGCGGCGGCTTCTCGACGGGCCTTTGCTTTTCGGGCGGCTTCAGCATCGGCCCGGCGTTGAGCGGCTAACACCTTCATGAAACTGGCTTCTTCCGCTGCGACGCGGCGACGTTCTGCTGCGGCTCGTTTGGCCTCTTCGGCCTGTTTCCGGGCCAGTTCCGCGCTTGCTTTGCGACGTGCTTCCTCCTCGGCCTTGGCGCGGCGTTGCGCTGCTTGTCGGGCCTTTTCTGCTGCTGCGCGTTTCTGGGCTGCTTCTTGTGCCTGTTTGGCCTCGGCTAGGCGCTGGCTCACTTGACGCGCTTTTTCTTCAGCCAGTTGTTTGGCCTTTTGTGCAGCTTGCGCTGCCGCGGCCTGCTTTGCGGCCAGGGCTTTCTGTCGGGCGATTGCGTCCGCTTTCTGTTGCGCCGCCAGGAGCGCCATGAAGCTCGCCTCTTCGGCCGCCACTCGTCGACGGTCGGCCTCGGCACGGCTGCGGGCCTGTGCGGCGGCCAGGGCCGCCAGAGCCGCTTTGGCTTTCCTTTTGGTGGCAGCGGCCTGCTCATCCGCTCGGCGCTGCTCGGCCAGGCGTGCCATGAAGCTCGCTTCCTCATCCTCGACGCGTTTGCGCTCGGCCGCCGCTTGCGCTGCCAGAAATCGCCGCCGAGCGGCATCTGCTTCAACTCGTCGGCGCTGCAGTTCCGCCCGAGCCTTTTCATCTCGCGTCTTGGCGGCCGCAATCTCGGCTTTGCGCCCCTCGATCTCGATGCAATCCCCCAGAATGCGCCAACTTGGCTCAAGCGGGGGCGTGAACCGGGTAAGGCACGTATTGAGCACGGCTTTGGGCAGGATGCCCCACGATGCTGAAACACCCTCCCGAGCGCGCTGCTCGAAAAGCAGACATTGGCCTTGGGCACTGTCATTGGCGCAGATCTCGCTTAGCGGCCATTTCGGTAGATTCTGGGCCGAGGAGGCCGATACGGAGACAAGAAGGGTGGCGACGAAGCTGGCAATCAGACGCGCAAGTGCAGGCGCAGAGCTGGAGTTCATGTCGATTTACCTCGTCGTCATGGGTATTCGGCTGGCCGCCGTTGCGTTTCAGGGATGATTCACATTAGTCGGAACAACTTGCTATGGCCATCGTCAAGATATCGCAGCGAGAAATGCGTTCTCTTGCCCAGAGACCTGAGCCCCTAACCGAGGGGTTGGGTCGCATCGCGCAGCCATTCGGTGTCGACAGTGTCGAGCTTTCCGGCCACTGTTTCGAATACTTGCGCGTGATAGGCATCGAGCCAGGCGCGCTCCGCATCGCTCAACAATTCGGTTTCGATCAGACGTCGATCGATCGGCGCAAACGTAAGTGTCTCAAACGAAAGCATATCGCGGTCACCGCCTTTGAGACGCGTTGCCGGTTCGACCAGGACAAGGTTCTCGATCCGGATACCGTAGGCACCTTCCTTGTAGAAGCCAGGCTCGTTCGAAATGATCATGCCCGGTTCCAGTTCGACGTCGCCGCGTTTGGAAATTGATTGAGGACCTTCATGCACGGAGAGGTAGCTGCCGACACCGTGTCCCGTGCCGTGATCGAAGTCGAGACCATGCTGCCACAACGCCACGCGTGCCAGAGGATCTAGATCGAGGCCGCGGGTACCAACCGGAAACCGTGCCATTGCAATCGCAATATGGCCTTTCAGGACCAGCGTGAAGTGCTTGCGCATATCAGCACTCGGTTTGCCGGTCGCGATGGTTCGCGTGATGTCCGTCGTCCCGTCCTCGTATTGGCCACCGGAATCGACGAGAAACAGCTCATTGCGCCCGATGACACGATTGGTCTCGACGTTGACCCGGTAATGAACGATCGCACCATGTGGACCCGAGCCGGAAATCGTATCGAAGCTGATCTCTTTCAGTTTGTTGGTTTCGCGGCGGAACGTTTCGAGTTGACGTGCGGCCGTGATCTCATCGAGCTTGCCGACCGCCGCCTCGCGATCAAACCAGGCGAGGAAGCGACACACGGCAACGGCATCGCGTTGATGTGCCGAGCGCATGCCTTTGATCTCGGCGGGGTTCTTAATGGCCTTGAGTTTCAAACAGGGATCGGCGCCAGGCACGATCAGCTTCTTGCCAAGCTTGCTTTGAAACCAAAACGCCCCGGTTGCCGTACTGAGCCGCAGGGTTTTGCCAGCACTCTTCAAGGCGGCAAGACGGTTTTTCAGTTTGGCCGGGTCGACCAGCTTTGCCACGGGCTTGAGGTGGGCCCGCACCGCATCGTCCAACCGACCGGGTGCGATGAACAATTCCGCTTTGCCGCGCTTTGGCACGATTGCAAAGGCGAGTACGACGGGCGTATGCGGGATGTCGGACCCGCGGATATTGAACAGCCAGCAGATCGAGTCCGGCATGGTTAGGAGTACGGCATCTTGCCCCGCTTCTACGAGCGCTTTCTGAATTTGAGCCATTTTGTCGACAGCGGACTGACCCGCACGAGATTGCGCGTGCACGGTGACGGGATTGGCCGGAGGGGGCGGTCGGGAGGCGCCCCAGATCTGGTCAATCGGATTCTGGCGTGCGAGCGGCTTGAGCTTGATACCGTGCGGTTTAAGTGTCTCCGAAAGTTGCTCGATTTCCTGGATCGAGTGGAGCCAACCGTCGAAGCCGACCACGTCGCCTGACTTCAATGACTTGATCAACCAGTCGGATGCTTTGGCAGCGGGCGCCTGAAGAACGTCGAAGACAGACGTGTCGGTTTGTTGTGGTGCCTGGACGGTGTAGCGACCATCCACGAAAAGGGCGGCTGACTTGAGGCCAACGGCGGCGAGACCCGCAGAGCCAGAAAAGGCCGTCAGCCACTTCAGGCGCTCGGACGCTGGCGCGACGTACTCGCCGCGATGTTCGTCACCGCGCGGCACCAGGAAGGCATCGAGCCGTTCGCTGCGCATCTTATCTCGCAAGCCGGCGACGCGGCCGGCCACTTCTTCGGTTGCGGCGGTCTCGTCAAACGTTTGGAACATGATGGCGTCTCGTGTGGCAGCAATAGATTGGGAACGGGCGGGCAGTCGAAACAGAGGCGTAAATTACTCCGAGTGGTGGCAGCTGTCTTGAACAAATCGAGTATGCCGGAGGTGAAACGCCTGTGAATTTCTTTCACGATTGCAGGGCGCGGGCAAAACTTGGCGATCGGCTAGTCATAATCCGGCATGTAGAGATTGAACCGCGCGGTTGGGCGGCGCTGTCCTTTGCGCCTTGGCTTGTCGCGCATTTTGAACACCAGCGTCGACCAGCCATTATGACGATCGTGGCGCACGATCCCGAGCCCCAGGGAGCGAAAGCGCGCAAACACTCCCGGGGCTTGTGGCACGAGTATGCCTGACAGGACCAACGTTGCACCTTCATCAAGCGTGGCAACGATATCCGGTGCCATAGCAATCAATGGACGTGCCAGGATATTGGCAACGATGAGATCGAATGGGCTGCGGCGCTGTATGCGGTCATCACCGAGGCCATCCGCAACAACAAACTGTGGCCCGCCCGCGAGCCGGCTGAGGCCGTTACGTTCAGCGTTGTCATCGGCCACTTCAATCGAACGGGCATCGATATCACTGGCAAGGATTTGCGCTCGGGGGAGGGCCCGGCGCAGCGCCAGCGCGAGGATGCCTGAGCCGGTGCCAAGGTCCAGGATATTGCGGTAGTTGGTTTGGCGCGTGAGTCGGTCAAGGGCGAGCAGGCAACCGTAGGTCGTGGCATGATGGGCGGTGCCGAAGGCTTCACCAGCTTCGACCACGATCGTGTTCGGTCCGCCGGGAACGCGGTCGAGGTCATGGCTGCCGCAAATCGTGAAGCGACCGGCCTGGACCGGCGGCAAGGCTGCCTGCGATAGCGCCACCCAGTTTTCCTGCACGACGGGTGTCAATGCGGCGAGATCGGCGACGACGGCATCGAAATCGCGCAACTGATCGAGCGCCGCCCGGCCGGTTGTCGCATCTGAGTAGTAGGCATCGATGCGCCAATGATCGCCATCTTCGAAGATCGAGACCGCATCGGCTGCCGGTTCGATGAGCTCGGATAGGGCTGCTGCCGCAGAATAGGCGGCATCGCGCGCCAGACCATCGACAGCGAGAACCATTTGCTCGTTGGAAAGGGTCACGCGTCGAGATCAACCTCTTTCGGCTTGGCTGCAGGGCCTGCAACGGCACCGCCGGCGACACCTTCGAATTCAACGCCCTCATCTTCGTCGCCGTAGTCTGGGAGGTCGTCGAGAAATGTGTCCCATTTGTTGTCAATGTGGGTCGACGCGCTTTTCGGATCCAAGACGCGAATAATGCCATCCGGACCTTCGGTTGCAACGCCGTCCTTGAGCAATCGGCCAAGCGCATCGTCAAGATCGAAATCGACGTTGATACCGAAACTCTTATGAAGATACTGCTCGATGGCCTTGTCGACGGCCGGCAAATCCTCGCGGCGCACCGTCTCCTTTGCGAGCACGCTGTAGAGCAGCATCTCTTCCTTGGCGTCCTCGTCGGCGGCGCGATCCGCAAGCGTCATGATAACGCCGCGGTTGTCGGCCAGCGCGTGGAAGTAGAGGTTTTGCGCCATAACCACCATGTACTTCTGACGCGTATTGAAGAAGCCCATCAGTTGCCTGAAGGCGGCCGCGCCAAGGCCGGCGACGGCGCCAATCGCGCCGATCGGGTTGGTTGCCAAAAGGGCGATCTTGCCGGCCGATGTGATCAGGCCGAAGCCGACGGCGCCGCTGCTCATCGCCCCAAGTTTGATCTTGTCCATCAGCCGGAACTTGATCCGGGTGTTCGGAAAGATCATCTCGACGTCCGAGCGCGGCATGTTCTTGAATAGTTTGAGGTAGATGTTCTGATGGCTGACGCCTTCAGGCACCAAACGGCGCAGCTTTTTGACGATTTTGGTCGCCTTGGTGCGATCGACCTTTTGCGCGCGCATCACTTCTTCGACGCGCTGTTCGACCGTCTTCAATTTGAACAGGATGCATAGGCGCTGGAAGATCGGTACATCGAATTCTTCCTTGCGATAGAACTTGCGAAAGACCCGGCGCTGGTCTTTGCGCGATGAGGCGCCGCGGAAATAAATTTCAAGCTCCTCGAACGCTTCGAGGTCCAGGTGGAAGTCGAGGCCGTAGTGGCTCTCCTGGGTCAGAACCAATTCGATTTCATCAGGATCGAGGCGGCGGTAGTTGGCCTGCTGCAGCAGGCGTCGAATGCGGGCTGCGACGCGCTTCTGCATGGCGTAGCGCTCGCTGTCCGTAAACTGCCGCGTCATCAGCATGTCGCTGTCCGGGTTGAACAGCTCATAGGTCTGATCAAGTGCGACGGCGGCGGCGTTGTGTTGCTGTTGCCGCCAGTAGGAAAGGTATTTGAAAAAACGGCGTGCGGCCTTTGCCTCACCGGCGTTCCATGCCTGCGGGCGTGTCAGCCGATCGATCAAGGCAGCCCGCGTGACCGGGAGAAAGGTTTCGCGCGCACCCGCTTGTTCTTCGGAAAGCAGGTCGACCGGTGGCTCATCCGTGTCGAAGTGAACGGCGTGCGCCGCCGGCGTCCTGGCAATTCCGCTGTCCGATGCCCGATAGTCGGCTGGCGCGTTATTGGTCCGTGCTTCGTCAGACGCAATAGCTGACACATTGACATTCATCGACTGACCCTCCCTCAGGGAAGAATGCTCTAACTTGGCAGTTGTAGGCTTAAATCCACTCGCCGACCCTGCCGGAAACTACGTATCCCCCCAATAGGCCTAATAGCGCCCGGGGGCAAATTCCTCAGGAATGATAGAACTCAATTCGACCAGCATTAGGGCGATGTCGGTGCATCTGGCCGTCGAGCCTAAACACGTGCGCTTTCTGATGATGCTGCAGTGCATCGGTCGGTTGAAAAGTCCTGGGAAAGATATTCGGTGAGGCTTGGGTGTTGCCTCGTTCCATGGTTGATTGCCCTCTACGCTGCATCACTGCGCGACATCCACCGGATCGGCTTTGCATGACGGACATCGGCAGCGACAATGATAACAAGGCATCACATCCCGGCGAGAACGCCCCGCCGCAGCCTGCGCCTGCGCGCCAGGTTGCACCATCGTTGGAGCAGCAGCTTTCGCTCGCGGTCTCGGCCGGCGAACCGATTGATCTCGGCGGCCAGCAACTCGATGCGGCGGTGCTTCGGCGTCTGATTACCGGGCAAACGGCAGAGTGCACGGTCACGCCATTTGGCGTGCGCATCCGCAACGGCGAGTTGCGTGGCCGGCTGGATCTTGAAGGCGCCGACGTACCGTTTCCGCTGGCGTTGACGCGCATTTCCATGAAGACCGGCGGCCAGAACGGATCGATTGTCGCCCGCGATGCACGTATTCGCCGTCTCAACGTATCGAATTGCACGCTGGCGGGCGGGATCGTCGCAGATCGCGCCGAGTTTGCCAACGGCATCATCATCGCAGGGGGGCGGCTTGGCGGGCCGGTGTTGGTGCGTGGCTGCGAGATTGGCGGGGCGCTGGCGATCGAGGGCGCACACCTTGGAGATGGCAAGGTCGCATTGCTCGCCGCTGGAGCACGGGTGGCGGGGCCGCTGGTGTTGCGCCGTGCGCGCGCGCATGGCGGTGTGCGGATACAGCGTGCACATCTTGCCGCCGGTGTCAGGGCGGATCAGTTGCAGGTGGATGGTGAAGAGGCGTGCATCTATGCCGACGCGGGGCGCATCGGCGGTGATATTCTGCTGTCGCAGGCGCACGTCGCCGGCCCTGTCAGTTTCGAGAACACCGCCGTACAAGGTGCATTTGTTGCGCAGAGCCTTGTCGTCGATGCGCCGGAAGCGGGCCTGAACGCGGGTGGCCTCGAGCTTAGTCAGGGCCTGGACCTGTCCGGTGCCAAATTGACCGGTCCGCTGATCCTGGAAGGTGCTGCCATAGGCAAGCGCCTGTTGGCCGAAGCGGTTGAGATCGATGGTGGTGAGACGGCGATCGCGGCCGATGTGGTCCATGTCGGCGGCAATTGGGAGATGCCGCAGGCGCGTCTTGTTGGACAAATGCGTTGTCCGGGCGCGCGGATCGGCGGTCAGCTGCGATGCAGCGGCATGCGCATCTACGGCAGTGAACTCGCGGTTCGCGGTGATGGGGCGCATATCGATGGCGGTGTGTTCTTTTCGCGGGCCGTGATTGTTGGCAGCGTGCGCTTTCCCGCAGCCAAGGTCGGCAACCAGTTCCGGTTTTCCGGCGCGACGATCAAGGTCGACAGCGGTGCGGCACTGCTTGCATCCGGCGCGATGTTGCACCGTGACGCGGAGTTGAACGGTGGATTTCAGACCATCGGCGGCGTCGTGCTCGATCAGGCCCATATCCATGGCAACTGCGATTTCACGACCAGCCACATCAAGAGCGTCGCGGTTGCAGCGGCCGGTGCCGGACCGCCGCCGAGCGGCATGCGCGGCGCTGATCTGTCGCCAAATGATATCGCAATCAGCCTGATTGACACCAATATCGATCGCCTCGAAATGCCGTCCCGGGCCGACGAGCGGCCACGCGGTATCGTCGACCTGTCGCGTGCGCGCGTCGGCGCCTATGTCGATTGGGCGGCGACCTGGCCACCTGCTGCCAGGTCGCAGGCGCCTGAAGCTGACGCGAGCGCTGCCGACTACCTGGTCCTCGATGGTTTCACCTATGAGCATCTCGAAAATCCGGCAGGTGTCGCGGTGGCTGCAGAACGCGCTGCGCGCAGACGTGAGCGTGCCGGCCAACGCCGCATCTCCTGGTTGCTTGGTCAAGCTGCCGTCAACACGGAACGCCGCTTCAAACCGCAGGCCTGGGTTTACCTCTCGAAGCAATTGATCGCGCAGGGACTGGACCGCGACGCACGCCTGATCACCATCGAACGGCGCCGGCGCGAGCGCATGAGCCGATGGAGTACGGCGTCGGCACGGTGGGAGAGCCGTTTCCTTGATTGGTTCGCGCTCTATGGCTTCAATCCGTGGCGCACCGTCGTCTGGATGGTAGCGGTGATCCTGTTGTTCGCCGGTCTCTGGGCCTGGTCGGCGTCGCACTGCAGTCGTCCCGGTTGCTTCGATGAGCGCGTTTTTGTGACGGCGAAGCGCGATGCGTTTTCCGCTGAACGCTTCACCGAGCGGTATCCAGCGTTTCACCCCGTGGCCTATTCCTTTGATGTGTTCGTGCCGTTCGTCAGCTTCGGGTTTGAGGACCACTGGCGGCCCAACATCAACTATCAACCCCTCGCGACATGGCGCCTGCCACATATTCCGGCGTTTTTGTCCGGTGAAACGGATCGCAGGCGGATCTTTGCGAATGTGACGATCACGACAGGCGGGATCCTCTATGTCCTCGTCATTGTCGAGAAACTGCTTGGTTTAATTCTAACATCGCTGATGCTGACGGGATTTACCGGTTTGCTCCGTGGGCACGAGTAGAAAACCAGGGTGACTTGCGATTGCTGCGGACCTTCGGCACACTGCTGCACCACAGTAGTGTCTTATCGGTTACGCCATGCGCCGTCGGTCTGCCCATTTCCTCGTCTTGATCGTGCTTGGCACGATCCCGGCGCTTGCCAGTTCGCTGGAGACGTGCGCGCGGGCGCCGACGCCGGACGCGCAAATCGCACTGTGTACGAAATTCATCGATGCCAACGGAGGCGGTGGCGAGAAGCCGGCGGCTCGCGCGGCAGCCTATGCCCATCGCGCCAGCGCCCACTACAAGAGCCGGGAGCTCGATCGGGCGGTCGCCGATAGCACCCGGGCGATCGCACTCGATGCGGCGCGGGTTGACGCGTACGTGATCCGGGCAAACGCGCATTATCGTGCGCGGCGCTATCTCAAGGCGGTCACTGATTATGCGAAAGCGATTGAGCGTGATCCGCGTCACGCCCGTGCCTACGATCGCCGTGGTGTGGCGCAGCGCAAGCTTGGCCTGCCGGATGAAGCGATCCGTGATCATAGCAAGGCGATCGAACTCGATCCGAAGTTTGCCAAGGCCTATCGAAATCGCGGCAACGCGCACTTCTATAACGGTGACAGTAGCCGCGCGATCAGTGACTATAGCCGGGCGATTGCGCTCGATCCACGATACGGCAACGCCTACGGGGATCGCGCCGCGGCGTACGAGCAGACGGGGCAGACCGATCTGGCGATCGCCGACTACACGACCTTGATCGCGCTCAATCCGAGCAGTGGCGATGCCTATGCCGCGCGGGGCCTGGCGTTCGAGCGCGTCGGTGATCGCGCCAACGCCATCGCCGACCACCGCAAAGCGCTGTCGATCAATCCGGCGCATCCGCTGTCGCGGGCCAACCTCAAGGTGCTTCTGTCGGGTCGCTAAGGCCAGGCACATCAGCGCGGCGGGCACATGGAGGTCCGGCCGATCAATTGACGCCGACAACGTAACCCATCGTCGCGCCGATCTCGGCGTTGATGACGAGATCGGCAAGCGGATCCTGGTCGGTCGGCTCGCGGTTGATGATCACGAACTTGGCACCGTTTTCCTTGGCCATGATCGGGAAACCGGCCGCCGGATACACGACCAGCGAACTGCCCAGCACGATGAACAGATCGGCCGCGAGGGTGGCATCCTGCGCGCGCAACATCTCGTCTTCCGGCATCGACTGGCCAAACGAAATGGTCGCCGTCTTGACGATGCCGCCGCAGGCGACGCACGCCGGGATGGTCTCGTCCTTGGAGAACACGTCCTTGGCCCAGGCGATTTCGTGACGTTTGCCGCAGTCGAGGCAGGTCGCGTAGGTCGCGTTGCCGTGCAGCTCGATCACGACATCGTCGGGCACGCCGGAGGCCTGGTGCAGGCCGTCGATGTTCTGTGTAATCAGCGCCTTCAGCTTGCCGTCCTCCTGCAACCGCGCCAGGGCGCGATGTCCGGCGTTCGTCGTCGCCTGCCGCATCGTTTCGTCGGTCGCGAATTTGCGCCGCCAGGATTCACGGCGCATCTCTTCCGAGCGCATGAAGTCGCGAAAATCGATCGGCTGGTATTGGGTCCAGATACCGCCGGGCGAGCGAAAGTCGGGAATGCCGGATTCCGTCGAGATGCCGGCGCCGGTAAAGGCAACGACATTATTGGCATCGACGAGCAGTTGTTTGAGTTCATCGAGATCAGCGGTCATGGCGGCTCCGGCAGGTTGGGCGGTAAGCGGGGGTTGGCGCCACTATAGCGAACCTGGCGGAGCGGCACCAAGTCGGGCTGCGCCTCACCAGTCCTGATCGGCGCGGGTGTGACAAGCGCCTTTCACTCTGCGACGGCGGCGGCGAAACGAACGACCACCGTTTCGGCGCGCCCGATCCTCGTAAGCGCTGATATCATTGAGGATGAGCCGCTTCATGCGGCGCATGGTGCGCCGGTGCGCTGTTTGGCGGCGCTGCCTGTCAAGTTCTTCTGATTCTTGGTGAGTGCTCATACAACCATAAAGCTCCAATTTGGCGTTGAGAATGAGACAAATTTCAGGGGTACGGGGCGACAACACCTCGCATCCGAATTTTAGTTTTGAGCGACGTGCTGTCGCCCCGTGCAGGATTTTTCGC
>JAGDYV010000028.1:0-3039 GCA_049116495.1 Hyphomicrobiaceae bacterium
TCGCCGTAGTCCTTGGAGCGTTGATCGACGTTTTCGATATGCAACGCAATCGATGTTCCTGTTGTGATCTGCACGCCGGCATCATTTTCGAACACGCCGGAGAGAATACGAACCTGATCGGGTTCGCGGCGTTGTGTGGTGTGACGCGACTGGCCCGGCCGGCGACGGTCGAGCTGATGCTGCAGCTCGTTGGCGTCGATTGGAATGCCTGCCGGGCAGCCATCAAGAACCGCGCCGATCGCGGGGCCGTGGCTCTCGCCCCAGGTGGTCAGACGCAACAGGTGGCCGAAGGAATTGTGACTCATGGTTCGGATTGTTCTCCGGGTGGCGTCGTCTTGTTGGTCAAATCGGTCGATGTGCTGATGCACCCGCACGATCTATGGCAATCCGACACCAAAAGCAAAGCTAGACGGCGACGTTGCAACTTAACGCGACAGGATGCGCCGGAATATTGGTTCGTATGAGTGAGCTATTTCGGTCATCATTGACCGTCGAAGCACGCTGCGCACAGTTTTCAAGTGACAATTATGGCAAATCATTAGTAGCGTTGGTCCCGTAACGTGCGTCACGCGCGGTGACTATGCAACTGTATGGTCGGCCAAACGTTTCGCATGTGTTGCGTGATATGTGCTCTTCTGATCGACCGAGTGCCGGAAATCAAGCCGGGTCCGAATCATTTAGGATCGACCCAACGCCATGAGGCGATGCCTCAATCCGCGCCAAAACCGAGATGAAGCCGACGAGCCGTCACGTCGGATTTTAGGCTGATGGAAACCGCGATGAGCCCACCCGCAAGGGGAAGCTGGCGCGGCGACGTTTCCGCAAGGCCTGAGCAACCTTATGAAACGTTTGTCTCACGATCCGTGAGACCGAGGAGCCGGGGACCGCTATCCCTGGCTCCTTTCGTTTTTTAGAGCCTGATGCTCCAGCTCACACCCACTCGAAATGAATGCCTCGATCGTCGTGGCGAAAGATCAGAACCTTGTCCTGCGGCACGGAAAGCTCCGTCACATCGTTCTCGGCGATGGAGCGATCGGCATGGCCGCGCAGGACGCGGCTGACGCCGCCATGCGACACGCACACGGTGTCGCGCGCAACTTCATCAAACCAGGCACTGCAGCGTGCGTTGAGATCAGCATAGCTTTCCCCGGTTTCCGGGCGCCAGGTGTAGGGAGCGGCATTGCGTTGCTCATGTCCCTCCGGGTCGACGCTTGGGACTTGCGGCCAGTATTCACCCTGCCAGGTGCCGAAGTGAATTTCCTTGAGTCGATCGTCGGTCCGGTAGCCGTCGCGTGGCAAGCCCGCATTTTCGCGAACGATTTGCATGGTCTCGGCGGTGCGCTGCAGCGGACTTGCGACATAGTCCAGTTCAGCCAGGTCGAGCCCGAGACCGCCACACAGGTCCTTCAGCGTCGCACCGTTGCGGGCGGCCTGTTGGCGGCCATTGTCGATCAATTCCGAATCGATCTGGCCTTGAATACGGCGGGCTTTATTCCAGCCGGTCTGGCCGTGGCGAATGAAAAACAGTGTCACACCAGACTTCATAGAACATCACACCTTTAAAACGAGTTTGCCATTGTTGGCGCCGGTATAGAGCATGTTGACGGCATCCGGAAAGGCATCGACGCCGCCTTCTTGCATATCTTCACGAATTTTGAGCCGGCCCTCGGCATGCCACGTCCCGAGTTGATCGATCGCCTCCGGAATACGATCGGCCCAGTCCGTCACGATCAGGCCTTGCAATCGCAGGCGTTGGGTCAGCACTGCGCGGATGTTTTTCGGGCCCGGCGGCACATCTGTTGCCGTATAGCCGGATATCAGGCCGCACAGCGCAATGCGACCATGCACATTCATCTGCAGCAGCACGGTGTCGAGAATGTCACCCCCGACATTCTCGAAATTGACGTCGATTCCATTCGGGCAGGCGGCCTGGAGCTGTCCTGCCAGATCGCCGGCTTTGTAGTCGATACAGGCATCAAACCCCAATTCTTCTGTCACGAAACGGCATTTGTCTGGCCCGCCGGCGATGCCGACGGCGCGGCACCCCTTGATCTTGGCAATTTGGCCGACGATCGAGCCGACCGCGCCGGAAGCTGCAGAGACGACAACGGTTTCGCCAGGATCGGGCTGGCCAACCTCGAGTAATCCGAAATAGGCTGTCCAACCCGGCATGCCGAGACCGCCGACCCACCGTTCGATCGGTGCCTTGGCAAGGTCAATCTTGGCGAGGCCCTTGCCGTTCGAGATCGCAAATTGCTGGACGCCAAGCACGCCTTGAACGGCGTCACCGACGCTGAAGTTCGGGTGATTTGATGTTTCGACAACACCTGCTGCGTAGGCGCGCATCACCTCGCCAAGTGCGACGGGTTTGACGTAGGATTTAGACTCGTTGACCCAGCCGCGCATGGCCGGATCGAGCGAGATCACCTCGATCTTGATGCGCAATTCGCCCGGACCGGGCTCGATGATCGCGGCGTCTTCGATGGCAAAATCCCGGCGCTGAAAGAGACCGGGTTTGGGGCGTGCAATCAGTTTGACTTGGCGATTGGCGGTCATGGCGAAATCCTTCTTCGTGCATTCACCAGCAGCAAGATGAGCGCCCTGCGGCATCCGCGCAAGAGACGGTGAGACGCAGTCGGGTCTGCCGACAATCGGTCGCGGGCATCGGCATAACGAGCGGCGATCGCAGCAATCGTTTCACATCGCAGATCCGCCGTAGCATGGAGCGATTGTCGTTGCCTCGTTCATCATGCATGGATCTTATCCCCGGCTCTCAAACCCATATTAAACTCTGACTATCCCGTCCACGAAGGGGCCGCTGACCGGTGGCGACCGTTAGAGGGGGCGGGCTGCAGGTTGCGCGTTGGCGAACGCACGTCGGCGTTAACAGCAACGTCCCCCGCTCGCGCCGTGGGTGAAAGTCCCCGGTGGCCGCATCTTAAAGCTGGGCGGTTTCGCGACAAATCCTGCACGGGGCGACAGCACGTCGCTCAAAACTAAAATTCGGATGCGCGGTGTTGTCGCCCCGTACCCCTGAAA
>JAGDYV010000029.1:0-89450 GCA_049116495.1 Hyphomicrobiaceae bacterium
TCGACCGTTCTCCCCGCCCTCCAAACTTGAGCTACACTTTTTTCATCCCGCCCAATCAGGGGCCGCTAACCGGTGGCGACCATTAGAGGAGGCGGGCTGCAGGTCACGCGTCGGCGCACGCACGTCGGCGTTAACAGTGACGCCCCCCGCTCGTGCCGTGGGTGAAAGTCCCCGGTGGCCGCATCTTAAAACTGGGCGGTTTCGCGAAAAATCCTGCACGGGGCGGCAGCATGTCGCTCAAAAAATAAAAATCGGATGCGAGGTGCTGCTGCCCCGTACCCCTGAACGATCCTATCCCTTCGGTGGGCACCCGCGCGAAGCGCAGCAGCTCGTCCACATGGTTCGCGACGCCTGCCAGCAGCGAAAGCCATGCCATCGAATCTCGTCGTGGTATAGTGGCCGCCGCGCAGCGAGCCGTCGAAGGATCAGCCATGATCGAACCGAAGAACCTCATTGTCTTTCTGTCTGACAACCATGCCCGATCCATGCTTGGAGCGGCGGGCCACCCGATCATTCAAACACCAAATCTGGATCGCATCGCAAACCATGGCGTTCGGTTCGCCAACGCCTATTGCGTCAGCCCTTTGTGTTGCCCGTCACGTGCCGCAATTGCCACGGGGCGGTATCCGCATGAGACGGGGTACTGGGACAATTCTCTGGCCTACGATGGCGCCGTCCCGACCTGGCAACAACGGGTCCGTGACAGCGGTCATCACGTCACGTCGATCGGCAAGCTGCATTATCGATCTGGCGACGTTGATAATGGTTTCTCGGAAGAAATTATTCCACTCCACATCGTTGATGGCAAAGGCGCTTTGATTGCGCTGCTGCGGGCGACACCGGAAGGGATGCCACCGCGCAAGGGCCACAAGAAAATCTATGAACAATCCGGCATCGGGCAGGCGGACTACCAACTCTACGATCAGGAAATCACCAATCACGCCGTCGCTTGGCTTGAGAAACACGGCAAGGCGCATGACAAGCCGTGGGTTTTGCTGGTGTCGTACGCCAGCCCTCATCCACCGTTCACTGTTCCCGAGCGCTTCTGGAACCTCTATCCGCTTGACCAGGTGCCGCTGCCGGTTCAGTGGCGCAAGGCCGAGCAGCCGCAACATCCTGCCGTGCAATACTTGTCGTGGATGAATAGCTTCGAGGACGACTTTGATGAAACGTTCATACGCCGGGTGGTTGCAGGATACTGCGGGCTCATCTCGGTTGTAGATGAGCATGTCGGCACGGTACTCGATGCCGCCGAGCAGATCGGACTGATGGATGAAACGCGGGTCATCTACACCAGCGATCATGGTGAAGCGGCCGGACATCATGGGATCATGGGCAAGGCCAACCACTACGAACATGCGCTTGGCATTCCCCTGTTGATGTCAGGCGCCGGCATCCCGAGCGGTAAAGTGGTCGATCAGATTTCGTCTCAGGTCGATCTGTTTCCAACGATCGCGGAGGCGGTCGGCGCATCGCTCGCTCCTGAAGACGAAACGCTGCCGGGCGGTTCGCTTTGGCCTGCTGTCATCGGGGGCAGCGAAGACCGGACGGCCTTTGCCGAATATCACGCGATGGGCGCGCGCAACGCCGGGTTCGCCTATCGCAAAGGCCGCCACAAGTTGATCTATCATGTCGGCATGCCGAGACAGCTGTTCGACCTTGAAAGCGATCCACTTGAGGAGAGCGATCTGCTATTGGGAGGCTCGCACGTCGCCGTTGCGGATCGACTTGAGGCCGAACTGCGGAAATTCATTGACCCCGAAGACATCGACCGCAAGGCGAAATCAGACCAGCTCGCGCACGCCGAGAAATTCGGTGGGATCGAAGAAGTCGCCAAGGCCGGCGTCTTCTCGGCATCTCCCATTCCCGGCAAAAAGGTCGAAATCGAAAGGCCCGAAGACAGCCCGGCGGGTTGATATCGGCAACGGCCCTCGCCGTGCGATCACGACGGCGCCCGCCACTGCGCGCCAGACTATCCGTCCTTGCCGTCCGGAATTTCGAAGACGGCTTCAATTTCAACCAGGACCCCGGGCTCCTTGAGTGACGACACCTCGACGAGCGTCGATGCCGGGCGCCCTGTAAAATAGCGCCGCCACTGACCAGGATCGGCATAGGCTCGATCGATGTCGGTCACGAAGATCGTTATCTTCACCATGTGATCGAAATCTGTTCCTGCCGCCGCGGCGACTTGCGACAACCGCAGAAATATCTGTTCGAATTGCAGGGCCATGTCGCCAGGCCCAACGACATCACCGTTATCGTCACGTGCTGTCAGACCAGCGGTAAAAAGCAGTTCCCCGCTCACTCTCACCGCGGAAGCAAAGGGCAGCTCCTTGTAGAATTTCGCTTCAATGTCGACATTGTCGCGGGCCATATCAAAAACTCCTGCCGGCTGATCGCCTGCCACCGAACGCGATCAAACGAATGGCGGTGCTTCGATGAGCCTTACAATGGATTGCCGATATCAGGACAAACGCGTAAGCTCAACAACTTATCACCTCAGCCCTTTTGCCACGGCCTTCCGATACCATCACCGACTGATAACCTGCCGAGATCATGACCGTGCTTCGCCGGCCAAGAGATGACCTTCGCACCGGCGTCCGCTGGGCGAGGCGGTCGCCTCACTTCAGCTACGTTGTGCATGACGCCAACCCCGATTTGATGCTACTTATATAGGCTGATATCATCGCGTTGAACTCACCGTGCGCGAAAGCCGTCAGGAAGGAAGCAAATTGATGTCCCATGCTCAACCCAAAGGTTCGTTCGTTGCGTTAATCACGCCGATGAATGAAGACGGATCAATTGATTTTGAGGGTTTCCGCTCACTCCTGCAGTTCCACGAGGAAAATGGCACCGAGGCTGTGCTCATAATGGGTTCGACTGGCGAAGTCTCGATGCTGTCACCCGAAGAGCGGCGCCAGATCATCTCCGAAACGGCCAAGATGAACTCGGGAAAGATGCAGTTCTACTACGGCTGCACCGGCACGAATACAGCCAATACAATCGACTACGTGCGCTTTGCCAAAGCTGAAGGGGGTAACGGTGCGATCATCGCCGCGCCCGCTTACATCTGCGCATCCAACAACGACATCGAGGAATTTGTCCTTGAAGTATGCGATAGCGTCGACTTTGCGATGGGGTTCTACAATAACCCTCCCCGGGTCAACACCGACCTGCATTGGAGCAACCTCCTGAGACTTGCCAAGCACCCGAACATGGTTGTCCTCAAGGAAAGCACGACGCGCGTTGGACAGGTTGCCCAGATTTGCGCCGCCAATCCGGACATGGCCATTATGTGCTGCTGTTCTCCAAATCTCGGTCTGGTGGTTCCGATGATGGCGCTTGGCGGACATGGCACCGCCAACATGACTGGCAACCTGATACCGCGCGAAATGGCCACGATATCTAAGAAATGGGAAACCGGCGAAGATGCATTTGCCTGCCGCGATGCCTGGCTCAAGAACCTCGATATGCTGCACTTCGCCTACTCGGCAATCAATCCCGTCGCCGTTAAGAGCCTGATGCGCGCTGTGGGCATGCCGTCCGGCCCGCTGCGCAAGCCGCTCAACTCTCTAGATGGTCCGGCACTGCAGCGCGGTCTGGAAATCGCAGCCAAGCTGGGTCTGGATGAAACATACGGCTACAAGATAAAGAATCTGGCGATCGCGGCCGAGTGATCCTTTTTCGGCTGCCATTCTCGCTACTCGAACAGCGCACCAACTTGTGCGACGCGGTCCACTCACCGGCAACTGCCTCTGCAAAGAGCGGTTAGCGTGTTGCCGCCGACGTCGCTCGGCCACGGCCGTCGGCGAGATCTTCCCGACTAGGCAATGCAATCAAGAGGCAGACGTCATGGCGGGCTTCAGGTTCGACGGCATCTATCCGATGCTCTATGCATTCTTCGACCACTCGGGCCAACTCGATCGAGAAGCCATGAAACGTCAGGTCGACGCCTGCATCGCTGCCGGCTCGCACGGACTTGCGATTGGCGGCTTGGCGACGGAGTGCAACAAGCTCTCGACGGCGGAGAAACATACTCTAAGCGGGTGGGTACTTGCCGACACCGCCGGTCGCGTTCCAGTCAGTATCACCGTCACCGAATCAACGGTTGGTGGTCAAATAGACATGGTCAAAGCCGTCGCAGAACTCGGTGCGGACTGGGTCGTGCTGCAACCGCCACCGGTGAAATCGGCAAGCGAGGAACAACTCATCGAGTTCTTTGGCCGCGTTGCAGATGCTTCACCCATTCCGGTCGGTATTCAAAATGCGCCACAGTTCATCGGGATCGGCCTGAGTGATGCCGGTCTCATCGAACTCAACAGACGTCATCCGAATGTTTCCCTGCTCAAGGCTGAAGGGGAGGCAGTACTCAGCGGCCAACTCGCCGAAGCCGCTGCCGGCGCCTTCGACTTGTTCAACGGACGCAATGGGATCGACCTTCTGGACACGCTCAGGGCTGGTTTTGCCGGTGTCATCCCAAGCCCCGACGCGGTTGATGTCGAAGTGCGCATATACGAGCTGTATCGCGCCGGAAACCTTGAGGAAGCAGAGCGAGAATTCAAGGAAATACTGCCGCTGCTCGGCTTTCTGATGATCTCGCTTGAACACCTGACCTGCTATGGCAAGCGCCTTACCGCACGACGTATTGGCGTTCAGGAAGTGTATGATCGCACCCCCGCCCCGGCGCCAACAGCTTTTGGCCTGGAAGTGCTGCAACACTGGTCGCGCAACCTTGGAATGCTTGGCGCAGGCTAATACCGGTTCGCTGCTTCACGGATCACAACGGTTGGACCTGACGTTCCATATTGGACGTCGTCTGATCAGACGCTATGATAGCATGTCCGATTTCTTGATCGCCGCCTTCCGCGCGATCCCACAGGGAAGAACCGTATGCGATTTTTACTGGCACTTGTCTTTGTTGCACTATCCGGGTTTGCGAGTCTGGCCCAGGAGATAACTTATCAAAAGACCTATTCGTTAAACCAACCGCCACTGAAGTGCCGGGAGGTGCGGGACAGGATTCGGACACCTCAACCTTCTATCTGCACACTGAGCGGAATTGCCGGAAACTTCGCGGGTGGAGGCGAGCGCGGTCGCATCTTATTCCGGCGTGGTCGTTGGGAATTCCACGCCACTTCCTGTCAACCAGGCATAACCTTTGAGGTCACGTGCTTTGCGATGGGTCCGGACATTTCCGACCGACGGGATAACTTCGCAGGTGGGCGCAGAGGAAAGCGCCGTACCATGGAGCAACTCCGGGAAGAGCTTCAAAGCCTCCGCGAAGATCACCGTCGATTGGTTCGTCAATTGCGGAGCGTCGGCGGCAGCCGCCGGAGCCAATAAACTAATTCACTCAGCGCCACGCTCTGAGATACTCAGGACTCTATGATGGGTCGGGGCCGGTTGACTTGATCGACCGGCCAAACATCCGGCAACGGATACAAACTGGACGAGACCGCGCCGACATTTCTGAAGGCTCGATCCTCGAAAGACGTTAAGACATGTACTCAGCTTGGTCAGGTTCCTCTGTGATTGGAGCACCGAGGAATCGATAACTCTGGTCAATCGAGAGGGACAATGACTCAGCAACTGGTACTGACGATCGTCGCGACGGACGAACCGGGCATCGTGCAGGTCATCGCCGAAGTGGTTGCCGCGCACGGTGGCAATTGGATGGACAGCTCGATGGTCCGGCTAGGTGGCGAGTTTGCCGGAATCGTTCAGATTTCGGTTCCCGACAAGAGTGTCGCAGACTTACAAACGCAACTCACATCCCTGAAAAGTCGCGGATTGGTTGTAACGGTGCAGAATGCGAGCGCTCCGCCACCATCGATCGGCGCCATGGCGGACCTGACACTGTCAGGCCTCGACCACCCCGGCATTGTTCGAGACATATCGACGTCCCTTGCAGCGAGCGGTGTGAGCATCGACGAAATGCATACCGAAATGTTTGCTGGCAGCATGACCGGTGAGAAAATGTTCTCGGCAAAGGTGAAAGTCGTTGTTCCGTCCGGCGCAGCCATAGAGGAAATACGAGAACGCCTGGAAACACTCGCCCAGGACATTATGGTCGAGATCAATATCCAAGCGGAAACTTGATCGCACAAGCGATCGTCGACCTGACGGTCGCCATAGCAGTAGCAGTAGTAGTGCCCACGCAAAGAACGATTGGCTTATTCCGTCGCAATGAAGGTCCTTTTAGCACATACACCCGAAATGCGGGCCAACTACTACGGTGACCGCGCGATCGCCGAATTGCGCGGGTTGGCCGACGTCAAGCTTCATGAGGCAGATGACGCGTTGACACCCTTACAGCTTGTTGCTCACGGGCACGACGCGGATGTCATTATTGCCGACCGAATGACAACCGGGCCATCCGAGGTGTTTTCCGACCTACCCAACCTCAAGGCGTTCGTGCGCTGCGCCGTGGATATTCGAAACATTGACGTATCCGCCGCTTCCGCTAACGGCGTTCTGGTCACACGCGCACGTCCCGGATTTGTCGAGTCGGTTGCAGAGCTTACCTTGGGGTTTCTCGTGGACTTGGCACGCGGCATTTCACGGGCGGTTGCCGACTACCATTCCAACAGCGCTCCAGCAGCACGTATGGGGCGGCAACTGGCCGGAAGCACGATCGGTATCATCGGTTACGGCAGCATCGGGCGATATCTCGCGGAAGCTGCACATGGCCTAGGTATGACCGTCCTCGTCTGCGACCCGCATGTCCAGATCGATGACACATATCTCCAACAGGTCTCGCTTGATCAATTGCTGGCGGAATCTGACCATGTTGTCTGCTTGGCTGTTGCAACAACGGCCACTGAAAACCTCATCAATGCATCGGCATTCAATAAGATGAAACACGATGCCGTGTTTATCAACGTAGCCCGCGGCAATCTCGTCGATGAGGCAGCACTGCTCGAAGCGCTGCGCCAAGAAAGGATTGCCGGTGCCGCGATGGACGTTGGCCGGGCGCCCGATCAGATGCCCTCTCCCGAGTTGGCTGCGCTGCCAAATGTCATCGCCACACCCCATATCGGTGGTTTGACGCCGCCGGCGATTGAAGCGCAGGCCCTCGATACCGTCGAACAGGTTCGTGAACTCGCCAGCGGCCAGGTGCCCCACGGCGCCGTCAATGCGGCGTGCTGGACACGACGCTTCTAGAACCCGGCGAGCCGATTGGCCGCCCCTGCCCGTTCGGGAAGCAGGTTACGCGTAAAAAGGCGGCTTGCCGCTACCCTTTTCGATGCTAAGCTTCACCGGCATCCGGAAATAAGGAGGAAACAACTGTGTTTTTCCGCAGTACACTGGCTTTAACGTTGGTCACGTGCATGCTTGGGGCCGCGGCTCCATCGCAGGCAAAGGACCTCACGATGGCGCTCGCCTCTGAGCCCACATCGATTGATCCACACTTCCACAATCTCACGCCGAACAATTCGCTCGCCATGCACTTCTTTGATGCACTGGTGATCTTCGACGAAAAGCAGCGCGTGACGCCCGGTTTGGCGACGTCTTGGAAAACGATCGACGATCTGACCTGGGAATTCAAACTGCGCAAAGGCGTCAAGTGGCACGACGGCTCACCGTTCACGGCCGACGACGTTGTCTTCACGATGTCGCGCGCCGGCAACGTGCCGAACAGTCCGTCGAGCTTTGGCACGTACACCAAAGGCAAGACAGCGGTGAAGATCGACGATCACACCGTGCACATCAAAACGCCGAAGCCTTACCCGTTGATGGTCACTGACATGACGACCATCCCGATGATCTCGAAAAAGAATGGCGAAGGTGCCACGACCCCTGATTACAATTCCGGCAAATCAGCGATCGGAACAGGCCCGTTCAAATTTGTCGAGTATGTACCCGGTGATCGAATCGTCATGGCGGCAAACCCGGACTATTGGGGCGGCAAGCCAAAGTGGGACAAGGTCACAATGAAGCCGATCAAGTCGGGCCCTTCCCGTGTCGCGGCGCTGCTGGCCGGCGATGTTGACGTGATCGAGGGCGTACCGACCGCGGACATCACGCGGCTCAAGAAAGACCCGAAGCTGCAGTTGTCGAGCGGGATTTCCAACCGCGTCATTTATCTACATATCGACCATGACCGTGACGACTCGCCGTACGTCAAGGCCATTGATGGTGGGAAGATCAAAAACCCGCTGAAAGATGTCCGCGTGCGCAAGGCGATTTCCATGGCGATCAACCGCAAGGCAATCGTTGATCGCGTCATGGAAGGCGTTGCGATCCCTGCAGGTCAGTTGCTGCCGGAAGGCTTCTTCGGTGTTTCGCCGAATCTGAAACCTGTCGCCTATGACATGGCGGGCGCCAAAAAGCTCCTGGCAGAGGCCGGCCACGCGAAAGGGTTCCAACTGACGCTGCACGGACCGAATGATCGCTACATCAACGACGCCAAGATCGCGGAGGCCATTGGTCAGATGCTGACCCGCCTTGGCCTCAAGATGAAAGTCGAAACGATGACGCGATCGGTCTACTTTAAACAGGCATCGCGCGGTGGCAAGAACAAGTCGCCGAAGTTCAGCTTTATCCTGGTTGGCTGGGGTGCCGGCACCGGCGAAGCATCGTCACCGCTGAAATCGCTCCTGCATACGTACGACAAGTCACGCGGATTTGGTGCTTCAAACCGTGGCCGTTACTCCAATCCAAAAGTAGACAAACTACTTGAAGATGCACTAGCGACCGTTGATGACAAGAAGCGGGCGGCACTGCTTGCCGAGGCGACAGAAGTTGCCATCAATGATGGCGGCATCATCCCGCTGCACTACCAGGTCAACACCTGGGCTGCGAAAAAGGGCATTAGCTACAAGGCCCGAACGGATGAACGAACGATTGCGATGATGGTCGACTAACCATCACGTTACAGACCAACGCAAGCGTGTGGCTCCGAACTGAGCCACACGCCCTCTTGATTATTGAACACCACGATAGAAAGAACGAACCGTGACGGCCTTCCTGATACGCCGCCTGATGCAGAGTGCTGTGGTCGTCCTCGTCATGTCCCTGGTCGTGTTCCTCGGCGTCAACGTCGTGGGCGACCCGATTGACATGTTGATCAGCCCGGATGCGACGCAAGAAGAAATCGAAGCCGTCGTCCGATCGTTCGGCCTCGACCGACCTGTCTGGGAACAATACTGGCATTTTCTGACCGGCGCACTCAGCGGCGATCTCGGTAAATCGTTCATTCACGGCACCAGCGCGCTACCGCTGATCCTGCAGCGCATGCCAGCGACCATGGAACTGGCACTCGGCGCTATGTTTCTATCAATCCTTTTTGGCGTGCCGCTCGGACTCTATGCCGGCCTCAAGCCCGAAGCCATTTCCTCTCGAACGATCATGGCAGGCTCGATCGTCGGCTTCTCGCTCCCGACTTTCTGGGTCGGGTTGGTCCTGATCATGATCTTCGCGGTCATGCTCGGCTGGCTGCCATCCACCGGCCGCGGCCCGACCGCGACATTCCTTGGAATTGAATCAAGCCTCTTCACGATCGACGGTCTGCGCCACATCTTTCTGCCGGCGCTCAATTTGGCACTGCTCAATATTTCTCTCGTCATTCGCCTGACCCGGGCCGGCACACGCGAGGTCATGCATCAGGATTATATAAAATTCGCACGCGCCAAGGGCCTCTCGAACAGGCGCATAGTTGGATTGCATCTTCTCAAAAACATTATGATCCCGGTGGTGACCGTGCTTGGCCTGGAGTTCGGCGGCCTGATTGCGTTTTCCGTCGTGACGGAGACAATTTTCGCATGGCCGGGCATGGGCAAGCTGTTGATCGATTCAATCCAACAGCTCGACCGGCCGGTTATCGTCGCCTATTTGATCATAATTGTCCTGTTCTTCGTTCTCATCAATCTCATCGTCGACATCATTTACTCGCTGCTTGATCCGCGCGTGCGAATTGGAGGACAAGGCCAATGACCGCGACAGACGACCACGTGCCGGCAAGCGTCAACCAGACCACGACGACGGCCAAGACGTCGAGCGGTGAAGGTGACACGCCCTTTCGCCGGTTCATGTCGGACTTTGTCGAGAGCCCCGTCGCGGTATTCGCTCTGGGCCTGCTTGCCATAATCATCCTGTTGGCAGTTCTCGCTCCATTGATAACGCCACAGAATCCCTATGACCTGGGACAGGTCGACATAATGGATGCGCGGCTGCCACCTGGTGAAGTGAGCATGGAAACCGGCATGACCTTCTGGTTGGGCACGGATGGTGCCGGCCGCGATTTGCTGAGCGGAATCCTCTATGGTTTGCGCATCTCGCTGGCGGTCGGCGTTTTGTCCGGTCTCATCGCCATGGCCATTGGTTCCGCAGTTGGCATGCTGGCGGCTTATGCAGGTGGCCGCGTCGAAGGCTTCATAATGCGCATTGTTGATATGCAGCTGTCGTTTCCTGCAGTTCTTATCGCGCTGATGTTGGTTGCCGTGCTTGGCAAGGGCATCGACAAGATCATTATCGCGCTGATCATCGTGCAGTGGGCGTATTACGCCCGGACCATACGCGGCTCCGCATTGGTCGAGCGACGAAAGGAATACGTCGAGGCCGCCCGTGGTCTGGGCCTCAGCCATGCGCGCATTATGTTCAAGCACATTCTTCCGAATTGCCTACCGCCGCTTATCGTCGTTGGTACGGTCCAAACCGCGCATGCCATCGCGCTTGAAGCAACGTTGTCTTTTCTCGGCGTCGGTCTGCCGCAAACGGAGCCATCGCTCGGGCTGCTGATCTCCAACGGCTTTGAATACCTGCTCTCTGGGAAATACTGGATAAGTACCTTCCCCGGTATCGCATTGCTGCTGACCATCATGTCCATCAACCTCGTCGGTGATCAATTGCGTGACGTGCTCAACCCGAGGCTGAGACGATAATGGCAAACGCAACAGTGTCCTCTGGGACCACCGGCGCAACAGATCCCGCATTGGTGATCGACGGGTTGAAGACGCACTTCTTCACGAAGGCCGGTGTCGTCAAAGCGGTCGATGGCGTCAGCTTTGATGTGAAGCCCGGCGAGATCCTGGGCCTGGTCGGCGAGTCTGGCAGTGGAAAGACGATCACTGGCTTCTCGATCATGGGCCTGATCGATGCCCCAGGTCGCGTCGTCGAGGGCGCCATTCATTTTGGCGGGCGCAATCTCGCGGGCATGGACGACGAAGCTCTGCGTTCGATCCGCGGCAACCGCATCGCGATGATATTCCAAGACCCGATGATGACACTGAACCCGGTCTTGCGGGTCGATACGCAACTGGTCGAGACGGTTCTGGCGCATCAGGATGTCGACCGAAAAACGGCTTTGGCGATGGCCCGCGACGCACTCGACCAGGTTGGGATTCCGTCACCGGAACGCCGCCTCAAAGCGTATCCGCACGAATTATCCGGCGGCATGCGCCAGCGCGTCGCCATTGCGATCGCGTTCATCAACAAGCCTGACCTGATCATCGCCGATGAACCGACCACCGCGCTCGATGTCACCATTCAGGCTCAGATCCTGTTCGAAGCCAAGGAGCTCTGCCGCAAGACCGGGACGGCGATGATCTGGATCACGCACGACCTCGCAGTGGTCGCCGCCCTCGCCGACCGCATTGCCGTGATGTACGCCGGCCGTATCGTCGAGATGGGTAGCACCGATGAAGTCGTCGATCACCCCTTGCACCCGTACGCGGAAGGGCTGATTGGCTCAGTGCCGATCCAAAATCGCCGCGGCCAGCGTCTGACGCAGATCCCCGGGATGACACCATCCCTGCTCAACATGCCGGCTGGTTGCGCCTTTCGTGATCGCTGCGGTTACGCGACTGAAGCATGCATCAAGGAGCCGGAGGTGACCATGCCGCTGCCCGCTGCGCCAGGGCGACAGGTGCGCTGCTTCCATCCACTGCTTTCGGTGGAGACCGCATGATGACAGTTGAACAGCCCTCCAAGTCGCTCACCAATGAAGGACCAATCATTGAAGCGCGCGGAATTACCAAGAATTTCGTCAAGAAACTCGACCTCGCGGGCCGCATCGCGTCTCGGCTCGGTTCGGACCTACGCGATGAGACCGTGCATGCTGTCGACAACGTCGATTTAACCGTTGCCCAGGGCGAGGTCGTCGGTCTTGTCGGGGAATCTGGCTGCGGAAAATCCACGATTGGCCGCGTGATCGCCGGACTGCTGGATCCTACTGAAGGAGACATCCTTTTCAAGGGAACCCGCCGCGACGACCTGCGCGGCGATGAGGCCGCGCACGAACGCCTTGCCGTGCAGATGATTTTTCAAGATCCTTACGCCTCCCTCAATCCACGCATGCGTGTAGAAAACATCGTCGGCGAAGCACCACTCGTACATGGCCTGATCAGCAGGGCCGAGCAGCCTGACTATGTCGCGGAAATGCTGCGTGACGTTGGCCTCGATCCCGACTTCAGGCGGCGCTATCCGCACCAGTTTTCCGGCGGCCAACGCAGCCGCATCGGTATTGCGCGCGCGCTCGCGGTGAAGCCTGAGTTTCTGGTCTGCGATGAGGCCGTCGCCGCCCTTGATGTGTCGATCCAGGCTCAGGTGATCAACCTGTTCATGGACCTGCGCGAACAGTTCGATCTGACGTATCTTTTCATCAGCCACGACTTGAGCGTCGTGCAGCACATCTCCGACCGGATCGTGATCATGTATCTCGGCCGTATTGTCGAGAGTGGCCCGACGGAGGAGTTCTTTGCGAGCCCCAACCACCCCTACGCCCGCGCGCTACTCGAAGAAATCCCGCGCCTCGACCAGCGCAAGCGAACGTTCCATCCGATCAAAGGCGAGATACCGTCGCCGATCGATCCGCCCAGCGGCTGTCACTTCCACCCGCGCTGCCCGCATGCCATGGAGCGCTGCCGCGCCGAGGCGCCTGCACTGCGCGAAATCGCCCCCGGGCGATTGTCAGCCTGTCATTTGAACGATCAATCCTGACGGCGCTTCGTCGGCCTTGCCGTATCGCGTCGTTGCACCGGCGGCCCGCTCACTCCGTTCGAAGTGTGCCTTCGGAAGCGGCTTCCACCTGCGAATCCGCGATCGTCACGGCTGGGCTCGCCACGCGCCCTTTCCGATCCGGCACCATTGAGTATTCTTCATCGTCCTGTGGCGCACCCCAAAATTCTGCAAGCGATGGCCCACCTTTCGTCAACCGGGTCCGCACAAAATCGAAGATCTCATGGAACCAGACCCGCCTTCCCATCTTCGCGTACCAGCGCATCGATTGGCGGAGCACCGGATCGGGATGAAAGAATGTTCGATAGAGCGCCTTGGGTCTTGCCTGCACGATCACTTCGGTTGCCTTGACCCAGAGAAGTATCCGCCACGGCGCCAGGTAAGTGTTGGCAAGCACCTGATGCTTGTAGTCCCAGCGTCGCCGGTCCTTCTGGATAACCATGCGAGACTGCGTCTCGGCGAAAAACGGCGTCCAACGATGCGGCGTGATGTAGAGCATGATGATTTGGTCCGGATCATAGGCTATCAGTTGGCGCAGACCGCGCAGATAGTCGCCGTCTCGTTCGTGTTCAAAGCCGACGACCCAACTCGCAAGTGACAGGATACCGTTCGCGCGGAGCAGTCGGATCGCCTGATAGTCAGTCGCCGTGGTCGAGCCCTTCTTGATTCTTTGCAGTGTCGCTTCATCAGTACTTTCGGTGCCTAGTAGAAAGCGGATGCATCCTGCTTTCCGGTAAAGGTGCAGAATGTCGGCGTCGCGGACAATGTCACCGGCGCGAGTCGTGCCGATGATCAGAAGGTTCGTATCCTCTGCGATCAACGCCTCGAGGAACTGCCGCCAGGCGCGCCGCGATGACGTCGGGTTTTCGTCCGCCAAGTTGACCAGTTCGACGCCCTCCTCACGATGCAGGCGCGCCAGTTCCTTGGCGAACTTAACCGGGTCACGATAACGCCAACGCGACCAAAACCCGCGCTGGCCGCAATAGGTGCACAGGTGCGGGCACCCGCGAGAAAACTGCGCGATAACCGCTTTCTTGCCGCCCCAGTAACTGTAGTCGTTATGATCAATCAATTCCCAGCCAACCCGGTAGGCATCTAAATCCTTGATCATCGCAGCCGGACGCGTTGCGACGGGTCTGCCGTTTTTCGTAAATGCAATGCCACTCACCGCGTCGAGCGGCTGGCACGCTTCGAGTGCCGCGATCAATTGGCGTGTTGTCTCTTCGCCCTCGCCTCTCACGATTGCCGTCACGTAAGGTTCTTCAGCAAGCACGTCACGCCAATGATAGGTCGGATAGACACCGCCGTAGACGATTGCGATGTCGGGACTAGCCACGGCGATTTCGGACGCCACCTTGGCGATCGTCGGGTGCGCCGACGTCGATCCGGTGTGGCCGAACATGACGACATCAGGAAGGTGCCTGACGATTGCCGCGACGAGCGCATCGGGCGTTTCGGGCTTGATATCGCCATCGATCAAGCACACGTCATGACCGTCATCGATAAGCGGTCCGGCGACACACAACAGACCGTACGGCGGAAGGTGATCGTCGGGAATGCGACTGCCGATGGCCGTATGCGGGACATTGATGAGGAGGATACGCATGTTACTTCTCCGTAGCGGACAACAAAAGTTTCCGCTTGCGCCTCGATCTCACGAGGTCAGGAACGAAACCGACACACGGTTCGTGGTGGTGTGATGGATTGATTCAGCTCGCGACTTGCGGCGTGGCGACGCCAACGCTGTCATCGAGCGCACCGAAGCGGCGGTTGCGACGCCTGAACTCGCACAACGCTTGTTCAAGATCGTCCGCGCCGAAGTCAGGCCAGAATTTTTCGAGGAAAATCAACTCGGCGTAGGCACCTTCCCACAGCAGGAAGTCGGACAGACGCTGCTCCCCGCCGGTGCGTATGATGACATCGACATTCACCGGTCCGCCGTCGCCGGCGAGTGCCTTGCCGAATGCATCGATGCTCGAGCCACATCGCGTAAATCTATCGGCGACGGCCAGAATAGATTCTCGCCCTGAATAGTCGAGCGCGATGCGAACGTGCAGGCCGTCGCACGCAGAGGTGACGTTTTCCGCATGCTTGATGAGGCTGACGATGTCGTCCTGCAGCCGGTCGCGCCTGCCAATGAACGTCAAGCGCACATTGTGCGCCGTCAAAGATGCCAATTCGCGCGACAGAAAATTTCGGATGAGCGTCATGAGTGCGGCAACCTCTCCCTTAGGCCGCATCCAGTTCGCAGACGAAAAGGCGTAAATCGTCAATGACCGCAGCGCCAATCGACAACCTGCCTCGATGGTCGAGCGCAGGGCCGATACGCCGGCGTAATGACCTGACGACCTGGACAGTCCCCTGCGTTCGGCCCAGCGACCATTGCCATCCATGATGATGCCAACATCAATTCTGCTATTCAGATTACTTTGCATTACAAAGTTTCCTTTCGAAAAAATGCACACTTTCCGTGCGCCGATCTACACGCTCAAGGTGTTTGCGGAAATGATCATCCAGGTTTTACTCGACGCTCTATGCTGGCTTCAATTTCGAGCCCGATCGAAGCGCTTTTTGGGATTTGTAAGCATCCCTGACAACCCTCTCCAATTCGTCAATGTATGCCGTAAACCGTTCGCGCCCGACCTTGGTCAGCGCGCATGTTGTCAGCGGCCGCTTGCCCTCATAGCCTTTGATGACGCGCACGAAACCAGCCTCTTCCAGGACCTGTATGTGCCGGCTGAGGTTGCCGTCGGTCAGTCCGCAAAGCCGCTTCAGGTCGCCAAACGCCAAACCATCGGGATGGCTGATCAGCGATGTCATGATCCCAAGCCGCGCTTTTTCATGCAGCACCCTGTCCAGTCCGGAATAGGCAAACGGCGCTTCAGGCGTGTCACGCTTCGGCATCGCTGTCCTCCGCAGTCGAAAGCTTCAAGACAAGGGCCATCGAAAACTGTCCGATTGCAAAAGGAAACCCCATGAGCCAGGTGCTGAGCACATCGCCCGGTTGCGCAAAATATTTGGCAGCGATGATCAACACGCATATGCCGGACACTAGATACCATCCAGCGACCAACTTGATCGACCGCGGCAGATTGCGCGCGGCGGAGAACAGACCGAGTGCGACGAGCACTTGCCAAATACCAGGCAGCAGCCAGGAGGCGTTTGGGGCAAACTGAAGGATGACAACTCCAATGGCCGCGCCAGACAAGCCCGCTGGTATGAAATTCTCGATTGCACTGATGAGCATGGCGTCGGCCAGGCCGCCATGCTCGCGATAGGTGCGGGAGATCATTTCGCTGCCGATCATGCCGGCGCAGACCAATGCCGTCGCCGTCCACCACAGCAGATAAGTCTCATTGTCGCCAGCAAAGGCCTGCGGCCAGGTCGACTGCAGAAATGCCATACCAATGGCCAGGCCGCCGGTCAGCGCTATGACGAGCGGTCCGAACCCGCGAAACAATGTGTCTGCCGCGAGACGACTGCGAATATCGACGATGTCTGCCAGGGCCTTGTCTAGCTCACTCATCTTTGCCTCGCACCTTACTTTGTATTGCAAAGTATTATGTAAATTGAATGTGCGCAAGCATAGATGCAAGGTTGTCGTTAAAAAGGTTGCCGGCGGGCGGCGCCATGCAAGCAGCTGCGTGCTTCGCACGCGGGGCACGGTCGCTGTTGCGGCCTCGAAAGTGAATGCGACTGGATACGACATGCATCAGCATGTCGGAATCACTTCTTGCTGACGAAGCGATACGTCACAAGCTCTTTGCGTGTGAAAATATAAAGTTGATCGCTCGGTGTCTTCATGGCGTGAATCCAGGCAGCTGGATCGATACCCATTTTGCCGAGATGCTCCTGCACCTGACCGCTGATGGCCTGCGCATGCGCCATGCCATCATTGATGCCGCCTGGCGTCGCCGCCGCTGCATAGATTTGGTGCACGCCGATCCACGCCCGTCTACCGGCCGTGCGACGCTTGCCACCCGAAAAAACGATCGGACACGATGAAGCGCAATAAGCATCAGTCGGCACGACCGTGTCGATATTGTTGCGTCTCAGCACGCGAGACATTTCAAGAGCATCACGCACCGATCCACCAGGCGAATGCAGATAGAGCCTTTTCAACTCGCCAGACTGAGCTTCGAGGAAGTTGGCAAATTGCTTGTCCGTGCCCTTTCCAATGCGACCCACCGCACTGGCAGCACCATTCGGCCCCCGCACAAATGTCATCGGTTGCCCGACCGCTTTGTGTGGCACGGGTTTTGAATATCCCGGCAGCCTTGCTTCCTTGCCGGATCGATGTATCGGCGTCGCACGCGGCAGGTAAGGACGCACCTGGTCCTGCCGTCGAGGCGGCTGCATCACCACCGGTTCAGTTTGCTTGACTTGTCCAGGGAGAGGCGCGCTGGCCTCCTCATAAATCTGTCGGAAGTCGAGCGCGATGAAGACGACCGCCGCCGTTGCCAAGCCGCGAAACACCAGGCGCAGCAGATTGTCTTCGCTGATCCATCGCAGGAAGATCGACTTGGGTCGAGCCGCGTGGTCCTGAGCGGTCGTGGCGTGTTCATTGGCTGGCGGTTCGATCACGGCCCTAGTCCCTCGTTTGCTCGCCATGCTGTGGTTTTGTCATGTTGAAATGGGACACATTACCGGAGGCAGCAGGCGGAGCAGCTACATCACCCCCCTTGCCATCGCCGAACTCTCCCTGGATTTGCCGAAAAAGATGCACTGCACGCATCATGTCCGCGGCACTCATGGCTTCGGCGTCGACATCAACACCGCCATCACGGCGAATCTGTGCCTCGACGACGGTCATGATCATGATCAAGACGGCCGGTAGCAGGTCGATCGATATCGCCCCGGCCCAGCTTGGTAGAAAGTCGCGCGCATAGAGCAGAACCGCTTCGGGCGGCGACAGCGGTTGAAACCGCGGCGGCACGACCGGTTCTCGCTCCAAAATCTCATCGGCTGCGCGTGAAAGCGCACGGCTCTGCGTGCGCACCGCCTGTTCCACCCGACCGACCACGGCCGTCTGCCGAGCTTGCAGCGAAGCATCGCGACCATCCGCGATCGGTGCGATAAAACTGCTTCCAAGGTCTTCGGCAACGCGCTTGACGGATGGCGCGACGGATGTCTGCTGCAAGGCACCAATCTGACCAATCAGCTTCAACGCCTCCTCACCAAACGAGTTGGCCCGCGCATCAATCGGGCCGGTGTTCGAAATGAGCGCACGCATGCGCGCCAGATGACGCCCTCCCTGATCGAATAACCGTTTTACATCGTCACGACTGGCGGCGACTTGATCTGCAAGTCCGTCGAGTTCCGTCGACATCTGCGTTAACAATTGAACGACCGTGCCAGAGCCTGAGGTGCCGGTCAGGGCGCCCGATGCGCGTTCCTGTTGTGCCAGGCTGGCAAAACGCTTTGAGGCGAGCCTAATATCGGGCAACAAACTCTGGGCCGCCAACGCGTTGGAATGCGCCTTGTCCAGGCGCTCCTGATAAACCTCAGTCGCATTCGCCATATGCTGCTCAAGCGCCGCGGAGCCAGCCAACGCCGCGGCGTTGAGCCAACTCGACATGGCGATGATCATCGCCGACCCGATCGCCATTGCGATGTACAGCATGAAAGCCGATCGCGCATTGTCGGTGTGCGGCAAGAAACGCATCAAATAGGACCAGAACGCATAGATGCCGACGGAGACAGCGGCTGAATAAATGACAGCGCCAAAGAACACGACCGTCGTCGTGCCACTCAACAGGCCTCTTACACCGAGATATGTGTAGACGCCGCTCGCAAGTGCCAAGACGGCCAGAGTGACCTTCGTCGTTACATCAAGCTGTATCTGCCCAGCCTTGAGCTTTGCTACCATTTGATGATCCTTTGGCAGTGACGAGGCGCGTTCAACTAGCGCCGAATCTGAGGGTGTTGATGTTATTCGGAGTACATTTGACGACACACGTGTCTATTTCACGGCATCCAGCCTGGGATGTGACGCATGTTGCAGTCGGCACGGTTTTGTCCTGAACCGGATAAGCTCTTTCAAATCACCGGCGGCATTTGGCGCGCCCGTCCTGCGCCTGTCGCTGCGTTCGACTGTTCACGCTGTCCGCTTCGCACCACTTGTGGTAGGATTGCCGCATTGCGCGACCAAAAAGGAGCAAGCGCATGGCACAACAACTCACATCAGAAGAGATCGCCGCCTATCACGAAGATGGCTATTTATTCTTGCGCTCACTTTTCGATCATGAGGAAATCGGCCTTCTGCGTCGAGCCATGGAAGAGGACCCGGCGATCGAGAAGCACTCGCTGCTGCGTGCCGATCAGGAAGGCGGCGCCACTCGCATCTCGCTATGGAACCGCGCCGGCGACAGCGTCTACGGATTGGCGGCGCGGAGTGAGCGGATCGTTGACGCGGCCGAAGCGCTGATCGGAGAACCCGTCTACCATTTCCAATCCAAGTTGACGGCCAAAGATCCGTTTGTTGGCGGCGCCTGGGAATGGCACCAGGACTACGGCTACTGGTACTACAATGGCTGCCTCGAGCCCAAGATGCTGAGTTTCATGATTGCACTGGACCGCACCGATGCGGACAATGGATGCCTTAAACTTGTAAAGGGCTCACACAAACTGGGCCGCCTCGATCACGTTCAGGTCACGCCACAGCAAAATTCCGCGGACCCTGAACGTCTACCGTACATATTGGCGGATCGCGAGGTGGTTGACTGCATTATGGATCCGGGCGACGCCGTGGTCTTTCATGGCAATGCTCTGCACCGCTCTGACCAAAACCGCTCGAACAAACGACGTTGGACCCTTCTGTGTTGTTACAACGCCGTAAGCAACGACACTTTCAAGAAAGAAGATGACCGCTATTTCGTGCCGCTCGACAAAGTTGACGATCAAGCTATCAAAACGGCTGGCCTCAAATTTGCGAGCGGAGATCAAGAGCACTTTACATTGACCCCCTATGTTCCTGACGCGCCGGCGCCCTCATCGTCGATGGAATAACGCAACCCGGGAAGTTGTCGCAATCGACGGCTAGTTTGGATCAACGTAGGCGCTTGCGATCTGCGCAACTTCGCCATCTCCACAATCAGCTTGCAGCATTTCGGAGAGTGGAAAGGCTGAGGTTTTGCTGGTCTCGACGCCCCAGCACCGATGTGAGCTTGACCAAATCAGAACAAAGTTCGCCCGCTATGTGAACTGAGCCCGCTATATGAACTGAGAATGAACGAGCGAGTGGGTTTTTGTTCAGTATCTCCACGTCATTGTTGATATGAGGGAGCAGGAAAGGACATTCGCATGAAGTCATTCAAGTCGATCGCCATCGCATTAGTGTTGGGATTGGGCGCACTCATGACAAGTGTATCAACCGGCCAAGCCGCTGCTATTCCGAACGTTACTGGCATCGTCGGCCAAGACAAACTTGTTCAAAAAGCGCACGGATACCACCGCGGCTGGCGTCGTGGCCATCGTCACCGCCGCTGGCGCCGCGGTTGGCGCCGCTGGCACTTCCATCGTCACTGTCACTGGCGGCGCGGTTTCCGCCGCTGTCACCGTCATCGTCATCGCAGGGGCCATCACTAGAGCGCCTGCCGCGATTCCAAGAAGGCACCCAACAACTAAAAAACGCCTCCAGCATGTGCTGGAGGCGTTCGGCATCGTCCAACGCTCGAAGCGTGATGTCCCACTTTGTCAGCAGTTGCGATCGTATCTGCGGCAAGCTCTCCATGAACCGCGATCACAACTACGCCACCAACGACGACACCGACGACCATGCGAGTCATCCGCCCGCGCTGCCTCGGCTGCAATGATCGTGCCGAGAACGAGTGCACCAACGCCGATCGCAACGTTGCGATTGCGCCGCCGCCGACTGCGACGGCGATTGCCGCGCCGAGGGCCACCCCGTACGGCGCGACGCGCACCACGCCTACCGCCTCTTCGTGCTCGCCCACGGCGTTGAGCGAGCTGTATTTGTTTTGACGTTTTGCGTCCTTCTGACTTCGGCTTCCCGGTCGCAAGAGATAACACCGTGGATCCCGCCTTAGGGCTCACGAATGGCACCCGCTCAGGCATTTGAGCTGCCCAGGATGGCCCCAACGACAACGAAACAAGGATCGCAAGCGCACCCAAGATTGTACGCAGTTTCATAGAAATTCCCTTCATCTTGATCAGCAAGATATCTCCCCAATTCAAGATCCTACTACGCCCCTGAAACATTGTCAGGCTCCTTTTGACAACTTCCAACGTTGTTGTCGCGTTGAGCCTTCAATGCCATGGCAGGTCTGCTGCAAAACTCTCGGAAACCTTTACTATGATTAACGGTCATGCCGACACACTGTGCTCACCTCGTTCTCGAGCGGTGAGGCGACCGCACAATTCACATTATCCAGTCTGCGCTGAATTTGCGCAGAACATGCACCAGCTCGCGAATTGTGCTAGCAGAACATATTGGATTACGAGTAGCACGCCATATGACACGAATTTTCATTGATGCGCATGGAACAGCCTGGAACAGCGAGTCCGGGGCTTTCGCGGAGCGATTTTCCGTGACATCCGAGCTTAATGGCCGAACTCAGCAGTTTCTGATCCGTCAAGCCGGTCTCGCCGCAATCGCAGTACAAGAGACTGCCGTTAAACTCGAATTCGTTCCAGCCCTAACGTCTCCAGCAGCATGTCTGTCGATACTCAAGATTCTTGAAAAATACAGTCCTGAGCGCGTAGGTTTGTCATGGTACAATAAAGAGTGGACCTATGAGATCGTCAGGGGCTGGGCCGCGGCCCAAAAACGCGTGTCGGCGCTGACCGTTGTTCACCGATCCGAACCAGAACCGAGATACCTGTCGGCAACCCAGGGCCTAGAAAATCTGCAGCCAGACAATCCACTTGCGCAAGTCTTTGCTCTTTGGCGCGAACGTAGTGGTCGCTTTTATCCGACGAGCGATGAAAGCCGCTTGAGCGAGAGCACGAATGGCCGATTCTTTGTTGTTGGTCGGGACGATGGTGGCAGCGGGCTGCAGTTTGCATATGCCGGACCAGGCTGGCATGCGTTTGGGCAAGGTTGGGGTGCGCGAATGGTCGGGCGTGACGTCGCCCACCAGCCTGATCTCAACTACGGAAAGTGGTGCGCCGACTGTTTTCGGCGTGCGATTGAAGTTGGGCGGCCGCAGATCACATTCAATGATGTGCTTGTCCGCGTGCCGCGCAACTCAAATCAAAAGCGTATTCGCTACCAGCGGTTGACGCTTCCGATAGACGCGCCTCCCGGTGCGCGCCGGCTGCTAAGCGCGACGCATATTGATACCGGGATCGACCTGCGCGTTGAAATCTAGCATGAAGCCGAACAAGTCATCGATCATCTGCATGGGTGCTATTCGTGCGAGCCGCGTTTCGAAGTCCTTGCCCGGCAGGATTTCGTGGTTCCGGAAAATTATTGACCCAGACGTTCCCCCCAATCCCGTGCGCTGACTAAAGGCCTTCGCTGTGTTCTCAGCTGTGATCAGACCGATGAACTCATCGATATCCCACCGCACGAAACTGACTGCACGTATGAACCTTGGAATAATGTTGGCCAAGCCAATGCCGCGGTAGTCAGGCCGGTACCAGATGGCACCACTCAGCACGATATTGCCGGATATGGCGCCGGCATCCGGCGAATTCACTAGGCAAGCTTCATTGTCACGCATGTCGCGTTCCGGATTGGCGTAGAACAATCGCATCGACTCAGCTTCTTGCTTCAAGGTCGTCGTGCGCCAATCAAAATATCGCGTCGCTTGTGTTGCGACGACCTCTCCTTCCGAATTGCGGCCAAACACAACGACGCCGTTCGTTTCATCCACACCGCTCAGATGCGGGTGAAAGCTTGTTGTGATCGGCTTCCACGTATCGCTGTTGGCCTCATTGACGGCCAACAAGTCGTCAAAGGTTGCAAACTCAAGTGTGATCCCGCGAGCAGCGGCCGCCGCCACTGCCTTTAGGAAAAATCGGGCAAGTAAGTCTCTAGGTTCCCGCGTAACGTCGATCTGCTCTAGTATGCGGTCGTGTTCATGAATTTGCTCATTTGAAACAACAGCGTGCTTTGGGCTTTTTTTTTAAGTCCAGTCATTATAGTCTCCTTTCAGTTGAGAACAGAACAATCATCTACTATCTTGATTGTTTTGGTTAGCAGGGATGTGCATAACTTGATTGGATTGCGCGGAATCGATCTCGACCGCGGCAATTTCCGCGGGAGACTCATCGGTTTGAAAGGATTATCCAATCACAGCCATCAAGCGACGTGCGGTCGCTTGGAAGTGCCTATACGGGTGGGAAATCTCAATTTGTGGACGATCGATTAATGGCCGAAATTAATGACGCCAAGTTACTGGAGATCGATGCCCGCGTTGCTAAACGCTTGCGGTTACGCCGCGAAATGCTCGGCCTTTCACAAGTGAATCTGGCTGAGCTCTGTGAAATCTCGCCACAGCAAATTCACAAGTATGAGAATGGCACGAGCAAGCTTAGCTCGGTTCGGCTAATCCAGCTCGCGAATGTACTTGCTGTGCGCGTTGGCTGGTTTTTCGGCGAAGACGATGCCGACGGGGAAGAGGTAAACGATTTCATCGAATTGCTGTCCGACCGCGTTCATCTCGACGTTCTTTTGACGCTTAGTAAGGTTGAGTCACGACAACGCAAGGAGCTGATCTCCCGCGTCGTCAGAGTTCTTAGTGAAGGCGGATTGGTCGACGACGATCGCCCTGCTGTGCCGTTGAAAAGCAGGGCGCTTTAGCCTGCCCAACTTTTTACCACCCTTTTGACGAAATCGCTTCACTCCGTCGCCAGCGTCTTCTCTGCTGGCCACGACGTGACTTCCAGCCTTGTCCTCTTTTTGCGCGGCGTACTTTTAGTCGCGCGGCTAATCCGGCCGGAACCGGACACCCTGGCGAGCCAATCCTCCACCCAGCGCAATGGCTGTGCCGTCAGCACGCCAGCAGGCAGCACCTTCCCAATCGCCGTCTTCGCGGCGCCGCACACCGTTCATGCCACCGCCTAAATGCCGTACAGGGAGAACTTTTTGACCACGCTTGGCCAGTTCGTCGACGACTTGCAGATTCGTGCCTGCCTCAAGCTCGAGTACGTCTCCTTGTGTCCACACCCTTGGCGCCTCGACGGCTTCCTGCAAATTCATACCGTGTTCGACGAGATTGATGATGGACTGCATTGCCGAGGGAAATATGCGCATGCCACCGACGACGCCCAAGGCGAACTCAACCGATCCCTCCCTGATGCCCATGACCGGCGCCATTGAAGTTGGAACGCGTTTACCTGCCTCTATCGACAGCGCACGGCCGGGATGCGGGTCAAAAAGGTACATATAGTTGTTGGCGATCATGCCAGTCTCGCCAAGGATGTAGCGTCCGCCAAACAGGCTGTTGATCGTATGTGTCGCGACGACCACTGCTCCATCCCTGTCAACAGCTGTCATGTGCGTTGTATGTGGAGACTCACGGTTCTCTGCCAGCAAGCCATCGACGCCAGCCGACCAGGTTTGCGCCTGCGTCAGGGAAATCGCCGCGCGGCGGAGATCCGCATAGGTTTTGGATATCAACTGCTCAACCGGAACATCAATGAAGGCTGGATCGCCTGTTGACGCATCCCTGTCTGCGAAAGCAATTTTCATGACTTCTGCCAGAAGATGCGTTGCGTCCGCCGAGCCATAACCCATTGCAGCAAGGTCGTATCCCTCCAGAATGTTCAACATCTGGATGACATGCACACCTCCCGAAGCAGGTGGCGGCGGCCCGACAATTTGCACGCCCCTGTAAGAGCCGCTGACACCCGCACGTTCAATCGGCTGATAGTCACGCAAATCGGCAAGCGTGAGAATGCCACCATTCCGGGCCATATAATCTGCAACTGCTGCCCCGACCGGCCCGCCGTGCAACGCAACTGCGCCAGCTTTGGAAACAGCTTTGAGCGTTTCAGCGTAAGCGGACTGCTTGAGCAAAGTGCCCGCCGAAACTGGATCGCCGTCAGGCAAGAACAACTTTGCGATCAGTGGATCCTGCGATAGGTCTTCAGCGGCCTCACTGATGCATTCTGAAAGGTAAGGCGAGACACGAAACCCATGTTCTGCGTAATGAACAGCTGGGCCGATGACGTCCGCGATAGAGAGTGTTCCATAAGCTTCGAGCGCCTTTGACCAGGCGGCGAGATTGCCCGCCGTCGCTGTCGATAGCGGCCCGATAGCATTCTTGCGCCCTGCCGTCTCCAAGCGTTGCGCCAAGTCATCCGACACACATTCGAACATATCCGGCTCTGCGCCGTGCGGCGCCTGGCTCTGCCCGTCGATCACGACGTGGCGGCCTTCTGCCGTGCGGATATGCATCATGCCGCCACCGATCAGACCAACCATCATTGGTTCAACAACCGTGAGCGTCAGCAGGCTTGCAACGGCGGCATCCACGGCATTGCCACCCGCCGCTAGAATTTGGACACCGGCGGCTGCACCGAGCGGATGATTGGCCACGACAATGCCGTTCTTACCGATGGCCGGTCGCTTCTCACAACTGAATGCCGCCGGACTGCGATTGCGCCACGCTTTTTCTTGCATGCAAAGCCCCCTCCTGCCGCCATAGGATCAAGGGCATCGCCGTGATCCGCAAATCCGCCGAATGAGACGTTATCACTTTCGGGCGCCATTCGTGAATCCCGCCGACAAGTAATCGGATATGGGCTTGCGTTGTTGGTGCTTGACGTTGACCAACAGGCCAGACGCGTGTTTTTCTAAAGCGACCGAGAACGAGAACAAACCTCACGTGGAATTTGCTGTCGAGTTGCTCGCTTCCTCTGGAATGCGCATTCGATTCGCGAACTCCGAGAAACGTGTAAATTGCGCTCCGAAAAAGCGAGTTTTAGCCTGCGAGATGGCGACCAACAGAGCAGCGCCGAGAGGAGCGATTGTGACAAAGCTGAATGAACTGACCGCCGCTGAGGCAGCCCGCAAAATTGCCGAAGGCGCAATCACTGCAGAAGAGCTCATGCAAGCCTGCCTCGATCGGGTGGCGGAAAGAGAAGGCGATGTCCGCGCCTGGGCGTATATCGACCCGGATCACGCCCTCGCTCAGGCGCGACGTGCCGATGAAGAATTGAAGTCAGGCAAAATTGTCGGTCCGCTGCACGGAGTTCCGGTCGGCGTGAAGGACGTCATTGACACGGCCGATATGCCAACGCAGAACGGCTCACCGCTGTACGAGGGCCGACGCACCAACCACGATGCGGCCTGTGTGGCGGCCTTGCGCGCGGCCGGTGCGATCATAATGGGTAAGACGGTTACGACGGAACTCGCCAACCTCAATCCGAGCAAGACACGCAATCCGCACAACCTTGAGCACTCGCCGGGCGGATCATCGGCAGGCTCTGGCGCAGGCGTTGCCGATTTCCATGTGCCACTCGCGCTCGGCACGCAAACCGGTGGATCTGTTATCCGACCTGCGTCCTTCAATGGTGTCTACGGCCTAAAGCCAACGCTCGGCTGGATTCCACGTGGCGGCGTCCTGATGCAATCGCATACGCTCGACACAGTTGGCGTCTACGGTCGTTCACTGGATGACATCGCGCTGATCGGCGACGTCCTGTCTGTTCATGACCCCGATGATTTGCACAGCTTTGCGGGCAGTCGAGCAAGCCTTCGCGATGTCTCACAGCATCAGCCCCAATCACCACCGCGCTTTGCCTTTCTGAAAACGCCAGCGTGGGATCACGCCGAGCCGGAGGCACAACAAGCGATCGAAAAGCTCGCCGAGTCATTGGGCGATCAATGCCGTCATGAAGAACCTGCCTCGCCATTCGATCAGGTTGTCGATTTCCACTCAACGATTATCGCAGTCGAAGATCTTGCCTACTATGGCCGATTTCTGGAAGAACAGCCGAGTCTTTTGAGCGACAACATCAAAAAGCGGTTAGTCGCTGCGCAGCAGATCCGCGGGGATACCTACGTCAAGGCGCTGCTGGCCCGCGAGACAATCTACGCCGTCGTCGAAAAGCTGCTCAACGACTATGACGCTATACTGTGCCTAGCATCCGCCGGCCCAGCACCGCGCGGTTTCGAGACGACAGGCAATGCAATATTCAATGGTCTTTGGACCTATCTTGGCGTGCCCTGCGTATCGCTACCACGTTTAACGGTTCGCGATATGCCGATGGGCGTGCAGCTTGTCGGGATGCGCGGCGATGAAGGTCGACTGATACGTACTGCCCGCTGGCTCGACAACAAGCTTAGGTAGCCGATATCCTGGCCGTTCTTATTTTGCGCCGTCGTAGACATCTGAACTGCGCCTATCAGAAGTGAAAGCCATCTCCTACGATGATTGAAACGAAGAACCTCGGCTCTCTGTTTGATCCCAGTTTCAGTGACGACATTGCATTAATTGATTGTCGTGACTGGGATAGCCCGCGCGAGTTTACCCACAAGCAGATCGAAGACGCAGCGAACGCCTGTGCACGCGGCCTTTTGAAGCGTGGCTTGTGTGCAGGCGCATCAATAGCACTGCTATCGGCCAATCGAGCCGAATTCCTCATCGCCTATCTCGGCATTCTGCGCGCAGGCATGATTGCCGTTCCGTTCAATTACAAATTTCCGCACGAAACGATCGAATTCATTCTGCAAGACGCCAGTATCAGCCACATCTTTTGCGACGGGCCGCGTCAATCCGCATTGTCGACGTCCGTTGCCGTTACGAACTTTGACGACGATGGACCGAAAGGTTTTTCGGCACTGCTCGATCCGGGCCCTTTCGAAATGATCGTGCCCACCGATGACGATGTCGCGATGGTGCTTTACACGTCCGGGTCAACTGGGCGACCGAAGGGAGTACCGCTAACACACTATGGACATCTATGGGCCCTACGGCGGCGCATCGCGGGTGCCGGCCCCGATAACCATACCATTCTCATCGCTGCCCCGATGTATCACATGAACGCACTTTGCGTCTCATTGTACGCGATATCGTGTCCAGCACGCGCAATCCTGCTGCCCGAGTTCAATGCGAAACGATATCTGGAGGCCATCGAACGGTTTAGTTGTACATGGATCACATCAGTGCCGACGATGCTGGCAATGTGTTTCGCAGAGCCCGAAACGCTCGCCACAACAGATCTGAGCAGCGTTCGCAATGTCCGAATGGGATCAGCGCCGATCTCCCCCAAACTCTGGGCGCAGGTCGAAGCAACCTTCAATGGTGCCAGCATTATGAACGGCTATGGCACGACGGAGGCAGGTCCCATTGTGTTCGGTCCAAAACCCGGCCGATTGATGCCACCCTTGGCGGCGGGTTTTCCAGCAGCAGACGTCGATGTCAAGTTGATCGATGAAACCGGCGATGAAGCCGACCAAGGCGTGCTGTGGCATCGCACGCCGGCGACGATGACCGGATACCTCAATTTGCCGGAAAAAACGAAAGAGGTGCTGACCGCTGATGGCTGGTATATTTCCGGTGACGTATTTCGGCGCGACGAACAAGGCGCCTACTTCTTCGTTGGCCGCTCGGACGACATGTTCGTTTGCGGCGGCGAAAACATCTATCCAGGTGAAGTGGAAGCCGTCCTTGTCGGTCATCCCAAAATCGAACAAGCTTGCGTCGTACCCGTGCCCGACGAGATAAAGGGCGAAAAGCCTGTCGCATTTGTTGTCACCGATGCGCAGGCGAGCGTGAATGAAGCTGACGTGAAAGCACATGCTCTCGCCCATGCCCCCGCCTACCAGCATCCCCGTATGGTGATATTTGTCGATAGCCTGCCGCTTGCCGGTCCCGGCAAGGTTGATCGCAACGGGCTGACCTTGCGCGCCGCGGAAATTTGGGATCAGTTAGGCGCTGACCAGCGCGCCGCCGATAGCTGAACAAGCGGGCGCGAAAAATATTGATAAGAAAGCAACTGGGCAACTGCACGTCATTGTCCCGGCATGGAGCATCCAAGTGAAAGCAGCAGTCATACAACAGCATGGCGGACCCGGAACAATCGCCATTGAGCAAAGCTTCGAGGATCCAAAACCGGGCGCCGAGGATGTCGTCATTAAAGTCGGCGCGACATCGCTCAACTACCATGACGTATTCACGCGCAATGGCATGCCCGGCATCAAGGTGCCGATGCCATGCATCATGGGGTTGGACTTCGCAGGCGAAATTGTTGAGATCGGCAGCGAAGTGAAAGACTGGAAGGTTGGTCAGCGCGTCCTCATTGACCCGGTTGACCGCGTCGGACCTGGCGGCTTGATCGGAGAGATGTGGCACGGCGGTCTGGCTGAGTACTGCAAGGTACCGACGCATCACCTGGTCAATCTACCCGACAACGTTTCTTACGAAGATGCATCCTGCCTACCCGTGGCATACGGCACAGCTCTGCGCATGATGTACACGATCGGCGATGTTCAAGCCGGTGAAAAGGTCCTCGTTCTTGGCGCGTCCGGCGGCGTCGGGACGTGCAGTGTGCTGCTGGCAAAGGCACGGGGCTGCGAGGTCATTGCCTGCGCTTCATCGGAGTCAAAGCTGAACCGGCTTAAGGAAATGGGCGCAGACCACGGCATCAACTACATGGAAGAAGATTTTATGAAGTGGGTGTGGACGCAATTTGGCAAACCACATCGCAGGCAGTGGGAGAAAGGCGTTGACGTTGTTGTCAACTTCACTGGCGGCGACACCTGGGTGCCATCACTAAGAGTGCTGCACCGCGGTGGTCGAATCCTCACGTGCGGCGCCACAGCCGGCTTTGATCCGAAGGAGGACCTGCGATTTATTTGGTCGTACGAACTCAAGGTTCTGGGTGCGAACGGCTGGATGCGCGAAGACCTTGAAACCCTCATCAATATGCTCTCTGACGGCAGCTTGAAGCCCGTTATTGACAAGGTGATGCCGATTGAAGAAGTCAACGAAGCCTTCCGAATGTTGGAAGATCGCGAAGTATTTGGAAAGGTTGTGCTGAAACCATGAGTACGGACAAGAATGCCGCACAGGAAAAGCCTAGACTGGATTCCGCCAGCCTTGCCGAGATTTTCGAACGTTCGCCGTTCATTCGCACGCTTGGTCTCGAAGTTGTCTCGCTTGAATATGATGCAGCTGAACTGACCGTACGAATGCCGCTTGCTGCACACTTCGAGAGGCGCGAAGGCACCAAACAGTTCCACGGCGGTGTTCTTGCCGCATTGATCGATACGGTTGGAGATTTCGCGCTCGGAATGTTGCTCGGCGGCGGCATACCGACGATGAACTTGCGTGTTGACTATCTCAAGCCAGCTATAGGTGACAGCGTCACCGCAATCGCAAAGGTGCGTCGTCGAGGGCGCTCTTCTGCCGTAATTGATATTGATGTCTTCGATGAGAAAAACGCGTTAGTCGCGATTGGCCGCGGCACTTATGTACCGGTAACAGGATAACCGCGCTTAGTTCTTGAACAGTCGGCCATAATCTGTAGGCGTGGGATCGCGGGTGCTGTGCGTTTGTCTGGCGCTGCAACTGATGCTCGCCGCCGTTATGTCGCGCCCAACTATAGCTTTCGACTTGCTGCCCGAGGTGTCGATACTCAGTGTGTCGACGTCACGATACTGCTTGCAGCCAGTTGGAACTGCGCCTAGCAGCGACGAGGCTGAAATCCAGGTGTTTTTCATGTAGTCGACAGACTTTTTTTAACCATGCGCGTTAAACTGCAGGCTGGTGCAATTGAGGCAACGATCCATACTGATCGCTTCACAATCATCTGCGGTTTCTCAATTGGCACCAAAACGCCAAAGTCGAAGCTGACTGCATCGGAAGGTGCATGGCCACGAACGTTGCATTGCTCAATCTACGGCGACAGGTTCGTCGCAATGCAAGAATAACCAATTATATTCAATTGATTGAAGACCCGTACAATGACAAGAACAACCCATCGCAAAACAAGAACATCTATCGTCAGACGGCCGATCGGCCGCACGATCCGAATAACAAAAAACCGCCGCTGCGTTCTGGATCTGCTCGAAGAATACGGGTGTCTGACGCGCTCTCAGATTACGACGGCGCTGCCTGAACGCGCGAACGGCATCTCACAAACACTTTCCGATTTGCGCGCGTTTGGATTTGTCGAACACCATCGCAACGGCTGCCCTCAGCAACACAGGTGGGGAATCACTGAGCGCGGCCGCAATGTTGTCAACGGCAACGAAACCATCGTTCGACGGGCCTATCTCCAATAGTTTGGAGCGGCTCGTTCATCTTCAGCCTTGGAAGAGCTCTTCAGCGGAACGAAGTTACCTTAGGCTGCTTCCGCCAATCGGCGGACGCACTCTCAAACCGCCTTCGCCGGATTGCCGTGCCAAAAGGATGTTGGCTTCGTTACGGCTCCTTTCATCAAGAATGCATCCGGCGCCAAAACGGAATTGGCGCCCATCGTCACGCCATAATGGACAAAGCCGGCCGGCCCAACCGTGCAGCCGTCTTCGATGACAATGCGATCTGATTTGTAGAGACCGTCTTCCAGCGAATGGCCTTGAATTGAACTACCGATATTGATGCAACAATTGTCGCCAATCTCGACCAACAATTTTTCGGAGATTCCTGCTCCGCCTTCATAAACTTTGCGTCCAATTTTCAACCCAATCAGACGCAGCAACATCGGCCGGAACGGTGTGCCAGGGAATGCATACTTGACGGCCGTCTCACTGAGCTTCCAATGACGCTCCACCCACCAGAAATAGGAATCGTGAATCGTGCATTTATTCGCGCGCATGCAAAAGCCGGCGATGCTCATTCGCTCCACAATAACACCATGCGCAATAACCCACGTCGGCGCCAATGCCGCGCCGACAACGGCGGCCCAGTTCCCAATCGCGTCGTAGGTTGCCGCAGCTCCCGCAACAATCAACATCAGACCGAACATCAAGGTCCATTGCGCTAGCAGATGCAACAAGGCCGTTCGCAAGTTGAAAGCGTTCTTTGCGGCAAGTCGCTCAAGTTCTGCGGCGCTCGTCGGCACCGGATTGAAACGCTGAACGTTGACGACTTCGCGCGGAATTTCAAAGGCGGGAGATCCAAGCAGACCGGTATTCTCCCGCACTTCACCGTCAACTGGCACCATGGTCTTCGTGCCAATAAGGCAGTTATTACCCAGTCGCGACTGCGGCGTAAACACGACCGTATTGCCAACGAAACAATCACTTCCGATACGGCACGGTGCCATCCGGAAGGTGCCGCTTCCGACCTCGAAATTGATAATCGTCACACCGTCGGAGATCATCGAGCCTGAGCCGATTTCAACGTCGGACGGAGAGTCGTAGGCCATCCATATACCGAAGTTTGACCCCGTTTGCTTGACGTTCGGCTGACGTACACCAACCCAGCTCAAGTAATGCACGATCGCCGAACTGTCGCCGAAGAGTCTTTGGAACATGGCCGAATGTCCGAGCCAGCCGAGTAGTTGAGCAATGAAGTAATGGAACCCGTAGAGCGGATACACTTTGCCTGGCACCAACAGCAGCCGCAGCAACCGCGGCGCCGACACATGCAATAAGAATGCGCCCAAATAGAAACCCATAAACATGAGCAAGGAAGCGCCGAAAACTTGCCCAAATGAGAATGCGACGAGCCGCTCTGCCGTTGCGTCACCCGTCGCCACGGTGGCGGCCGCCAACGACAGAAGTGCTGTCGCTCCACCGAGCACCATAAGTAACCTGGCAGTCGCAAACAGCGTCCGCCTCAATCTTGAAGTGGCATGATGCGGTAGATGGCGAAATTCCGTATCTGTTTCTTGCGCAGGCGAACCATGCCAACGTTCGCCTGCTGGGATTGATTGCCCATCCAGCAACGTGGAAGCATGTCCAAGCTGGCCGTCATCGCCGATCTCGGTATTGATATCGATCAGAGACATTTCACCGACAAGCGCACGGCGGCCAATGGAAATCGGACCAATCTCGATGTAGCCGTTCTCGGCGCGGTAGCCCGTCATGAACGAAGCCTTGCGAAATACCGCGTAGTCGCCGATCTGTAAAAGGTCCGTTGCGATTGGCAGCCTGTCGGCGAGGATCAGCGCGCCATCGCCGATCTTCGCACCCAGCAATCTAAGGTAGACGTTGTATAGCGCCGTCCCGCGAAACGCCATCCACGGACTGAAGGTCATGAGTTCCTGAACCACCCAGAATCGGAAATAGTGTGTGCTCCAGATCCCAAATCGGCCCGGCCGCCAGCGTCCGATGATAAGCCATTTGGCAGCGATTGGGGTCGTCATTGCGAATAACAAGACCGCCGCAGCAAATACGAACGAGCGGGCTACAATCCCGACGAGATCACCCGCACCGCTCGCCCACCAGACCCCGAGCCCGATCAATGCGAGATTTAAGGCGTATTGGCAGGCGTAAAACGCTGCTTGCATGGTGCCGCAAACCGCGTGTTCCATATCGCTGGCCACGTGAGCCGGCTCAACAACTCGACCTGCGCCTGTCGCTTCATTGCGTCGCGACTCAATCTCATTGGCCAGCAATGCCACACTCGGGGCCAAATACACATCGGAAATTGCTGCTCCGCTGTCTGGCAAGCGCGTCGATAAATCGGCCACAAACTGTGCCATCAACAGTGAATGTGCGCCGAGATCATCAAAGAAATGATCTTCTACGGACACGACATTGAGCCTCATCGTGTTCGCCAAGCAATCCGCGACAATTTTCTCCGTTTCGGTTCGCGGCTCAACAAACTTGCCTGAACGCGACACCAGTCGCGGGCCATTTGGCGCCGGCAACGCTTTGCGGTCAGCCTTGTGGCTGGCAAGCAGCGGCATCTCATCAAGCTCTTCGACGTAGGCCGGCACCATATATCCGGGTAACCGACTACGTAAGATCTGAACCAATTGCTCCTGACTGAGGCTCACATCGGTATCAAAGCGCGTGTAGTAGGCGGCCAATTCAACCAGTCCCGGCTCGGCCTCAAATGTTGTTACGACGGCCTGAGCAATACCGCCCACTTCAAGCAAGACGTTCTCGACTTCGGCGAGTTCAATTCGATATCCGCGAATTTTGACCTGAGTGTCAATTCGTCCGAGATACTCTATCTCTCCGTCGCGATTAATTCGCCCCAGGTCGCCGGTTCGATAAAGGCGTCGGGACGGATTGTTCGCAAGATGCAGAAAGTCTGGCACAAATGCGTTGGCTGTGAGTTCGGGCCGGTTGACATAACCCTGGGCCAATCCGATGCCAGCAATCGCAATTTCACCAACCGCTCCATTACCGGTCAAAGCATCTCGCGCGGGGTCCAGAATCGCGACTGTGTAAGTCGGCAAAGGCACGCCTATCGTCACGGGCTTGCCGGGCTCAACTTCTGTCCACGTTGCCGTTACCGTCGCTTCGGTGGGGCCGTACGCGTTGAGCATCCGCCTTCCCGGCCTGTGCCACCGCGAGACGATATCCGGTGGGCACGCCTCGCCCGATACGAGAAGCAGGCGCAGCGCCGGCAATTCATCGTCCATCGTCGCGAGCAGCGTCGGCACACAGCACATCGCAGTGATCCGCTGCTCTGCCAGAAATGCCGCAAGGTCTTCCCCGACCATCTGCCGATCGGCCGGCGAAGGAACCAGCGTTGCTCCCGAAATGAGCGGCACCCATAATTCTTCGACGGAGAAATCAAAGGCGAGCGTCATGCCCTGATAGACGCGATCATTGGGCGTATATCCATAGACCTCGGCTGCCACGCTGACGAAATTGCAGATGCTTGAGTGATTGACTGCGACCCCTTTGGGCCGCCCGGTCGATCCAGATGTATAGATGATGTAGCAGAGTGCGTCGGCCGCCCGCTCAATCACTGCAACATCGAGTGGTACACCAAGATGCTCACGCGCCGCCTGAGAAGCAGACTCGAGCTCAAAAATCGGCAATCCCACACCGGAAACCAGAGACCGTGCCGCCTCGGTCGTCACGAAGGCCTTGATGCCAGCATCACCTGCAATGAACGCTATACGATCGCTGGGGAATTTGGTGTCGAGCGGAACGTAGCAGGCGTCAATCTTCAGTACTGCCAGGAGCGCAACGTAAGATGCCACCGAGCGATCGACGATCAACCCGATGCGATCACCCGCACGATAACCTTCGTTCAGAAAGAAACGGGCCATTTGATTGGCGCGGCGGTCAAGCTCCGCAAAACTGATATGCTCGCCGTTGACGTCGATTGCAACTTGGTCTCCGCCGAGTGCACACCGGCGCTCGAACAGCTGCTGAAGCCGATCACCGGCTTGCCATCGGATCGCATGATCGAACCCGTCAGCAATCAGGATTTCGCTTGTGGCAGTGCCCAGTTCAGTCTGCCGCTCTGGAGGCGGTCGAATAATTGCATGAATGTCGCTCATCTCAAGCGGTCTACTCAGCCGCTGTCAGTGAGGTAGTCGCACCGCGTGATCGCATAACGGCAGCGACGGCAAGCTCGATGCCATCAAGTCCACGCGTTACTTCCTCGTCATCTATCACCAATGGTGGCAATAATTTCAGGACCTGGTCACTGGACCCCGTAGTTTCAGCAATAACACCAAAGCGGAAAGCCTCCTTAGATACTTCTCCGGCAATCGCAGCGTCGTTCCAACCAACCCCCAACATCATTCCACGACCGCGTACATGGGCCCCTTCGAATGGGTGACGTGCCACGATGGTTTCAAGTCGCTCCCGGATGTGCTGCCCGCGGCGCCTGATGGTCTCGCCAAACGCTGGATCTCGCCAGAACTCCAAGGCTGCCGCTGCCGCAACGAATGCCAGGTTGTGGCCTCGGAATGTGCCGTTGTGCTCGCCAGGAGCGAGTACGTCGAGATCAGGCCGGAATAACACGAGCGCCATGGGCAAACCCATGCCACCAATGGCCTTAGAAAGACAAACGATATCTGGCGTAAAGCCCATATCCTCAAAACTGAAAAAAGTTCCGGTACGGCCACACCCAGTTTGGATGTCGTCGACAATCAACAAAGCCCCGTGTTTGGCTGCAATAGCCGCGATGGACTGAAGCCATTCGGCCGAAGCGACGTTGAGGCCGCCTTCCGCCTGTACCGTCTCGACAATAATCGCGGCTGGAGCGTCAAGCCCGCCCCCGTCATCCGATAGCATCTGGTCGAGGAGGGCTGCGCTGTCGAGGCCATTTGCATAGCCTTCATAGGGCATCCGCGAGACACCCGCGAGCGCGATGCCTGCACCTTCTCGCTTCCTGCGCGTTGCCGACGCCGCGAGGGCGCCTGCAGTCATGCCATGAAAACCGTTGGTAAAGGCAATGATGTTCTGTCGCCCGGTTGCACGCCGCGCGATTTTCATTGCTGTTTCAACGGCATTGGTGCCCGTTGGGGCCGGAAATGTGACTTTGTAATCTAGCCCGCGTGGTTTCAAGACGATTTCACTCAAAGCTTCGATGAATGACCGTTTCGCAACCGTATACATGTCAAGCGCATGGATTACGCCGTCACGCGCCAGATATTCCATCACCGCGCTTTTGATCGCCGGATTACTATGGCCGTAATTGAGCGTGCCGGCGCCGGCGAGAAAATCGGTAAACCGGTTTCCCTCCTCGTCCATCATAGTCGCGCCGTTAGCACTTTCAAAAACTGCTGGAAAATTTCGGCAGTAACTCCTGACCCGAGCTTCGTGCTTCTCAAAAACTTGCGTTTTCATACGCTCTCATGTCCTTCACAAGTCGTGTCAGCGCTTATCAGTTCGCGACTTATCACTCAAACAATCGCCTCGACGATCAGGTTTTCTGAACAGCAATTCAAGTTCTATACCATCATACTGCGTCTCTATTCTATTACATTACATGAAGGATACCGCGACACACTTCTCTGTGACGCGTACTCCGTCCGTGCCACGTTGCCGCATTCGCGATGGCGACCACCTTCAGGCATGGAGCCGGCGTCCAATTGATGAAGCTGACACAGCGGGTTGAAGTAGGTTTTTGATTGCGAGGCAGCTTTGCTTGATTAGAGCTTGTGATGTGGGCTCTATATACGTTGTCATGACGTTTGAACGAAAAGCACACACGCGCCATAGTTAACATTCCCTCCGGTTAACAACGTTCCTCGCCAGATTTCGGATCACCTTGAATTGGCGTCAGCCTCGGGTCGATCAGCGGGTCGCCCCAAAAGGCTTTCGAGTTGGTTCTCCGCCGCAGATGAAGTATCAATTCATGTCGAAAAACGCCCGGAACAATGGCCCTGCCGAGTTTCCTGCATTCAGCGAATGAGCGCTCGGCTTGCATTTTTTCCGAACTGCAATAATGCCGAGTGAGCGCATCTCGGAGCGGCGATTTGGACAGGTTCTTGCAGGTCCCGACTTTGATACACATCAACATCTCACGACGGTTAACTATTGAAATATAATTTATAATTCAGCATTGTCGCTGCGTTGTATTTCAGTTGAGTTCGTACTGGTGGAGTCTAGCGGATGACGCGCGACAAACTGTTGGTCATAGGCGCCGGTCCTGTTGGACTTGCCATGGCTGACGCGCTTAAACAGAGCGGCATGGCTTATGATCACGTCGATGCGAACTCTGGCATCGGCGGCAATTGGCATGACGGCGTTTTTGACAAGACGCATATCGTTTCATCCAAGTCGACAACCGCATATAGCGACTATCCCATGCCGCCTGACTATCCGGACTTTCCGAGCGCACGTCAGATGCTCGCTTACCTCAAGCGCTATGCACTGGATCGAGGGTTGACCGGCACGATTGAATTGGAAAAAAGTGTCACCCGGCTGACGCCCAACAAAGATGACAGCTGGCACGTCACATTTGAAGGCGGCGAGAGCCGAACCTACAAAGGCGTCGTCGTGTGCAACGGGCATCACTGGGCGAAACGATACCCAGACATTCCGGGCAAGTTCTCCGGAAAACTCATTCACTCGAAAGACTACCTGCGATCCGATCAGTTGATCGGCAAAAAGGTCCTTGTCATTGGTGCTGGCAACTCGGCGCACGATATTGCTTGCGACGCAGCGCGTGTCGGCGATTCATGCGATATGAGCTTGCGGTCGGGATATTGGTTCATGCCGAAGACCGCATTTGGCAAGCCTCTCACCGACCTCCCCATCTGGTGGCTGCCGGTGCCGATACAGCGTCTCATCCTGCGCGGGATCATCAGAGTAGTGATTGGCGACTATCGCAGCTATGGGCTGAAGCGGCCCAATCACAAAATCTTCGATCGCCATCCAACCTACGGTACCGATCTTTTGAATTATCTACGTCTGGGTCTTGTACGCCCCCGAGACGAGATCGATCACTTCGATGGCGGCACCGTGCACTTCAAGGACGGTACAGCCTCAAAGTATGACATCGTAGTGGCTGCAACCGGATTCGACTACAGCTTCCCGTTCTTGCCGGAGGGCCTGATCGACGTGCAGAACGATGTCGTGCAGGTCTATGGCGGTGCCTTTCCCGACAAAGTAAAGAATCTCTACATCGTCGGCGCCTCACAGGCACGTGGTGGCTTCGGCCGGCTCATAACACCTGCCGCCAGACTCTACGCAAAGATGATCAAGCTTCAGGACGAGATGAAATTTCCAATCGGCGCCGTCTTGAAGTGGCGGAACAACCCGATCCCCAAGACGCACCTTCTGGACACAGAGAGCACGCGCCGCCGCATCGCCATCTCCCATTGGCTATTGCGGCTCCTGAAACTGCAGGACAAGCGCATGGCCAGGACAGTCGAGCGCGAATTCTGGGAACCAGAGCTGACGACCAACACCTCCTCGAGCGTTGACACACCGGCTTCTGATACAGACAAGACTGTTGCCCGCCACTAGTCTGCACATCTCAAAGGTTGCGGGCCGGAGCATCGACCGAGAAATCATCAGCGCTGCCGGACAGATATCAGAGCTTCTGCTTGATTTCTTCGATCTTGCGCGCCTGCCACTGACGGATGAAGTCGGGCTGCCCTCCGAATACGATCAGACCGTGGCCGAGAACTCCGGCGCCCCAGCCAAGCAACGGCCACTGCACCCACCAAACTTGGCCCGCGAATAGGTTGACGGACAGCAAAACGGTCATGACGACCACATATACAGCCAAATGCATGTAGAACCCGGTGATGGCTTCGACCCGCCTTTTTGCGAGCGTGAGCTTTTCATGTTCGTTCATCTAGTGATCTCCTACGCATGCTCCCGCGAAATAGTTCGCCTGACAATGCCGACGACAATCGTCTCGTGAAGCGCGTCTGTATGACATTGCTCTACATCAATTCGTTCTGTCCCATGGATATTGCGGACCATCCGGTTAACGATTACGCCTGGAAATCCATGGGCGTCGATGCAAGATTCAAACTGAAAATGATCTCTGATGCATTGCGGCGTGTGACGTCGTACAATTGTCTTGAACCCGGTTACCGTCTGCGACGGCCGCAGCCGACCCGCATACATGGGAGCATGACATGAACTCGACATTGGAAACCAAGGCATCGCCCGCCGACGTCACGCAAAGGAAGATGCTCATCGACGGCGCATGGACGGACGCTATGTCGGGAGAGCGGTTCAACGTCGACAGCCCCGCCAACCTGTCAACGCTTGCAACGGTTCCGCGCGCCACCAAGGAAGACGTGGAAGATGCCGTCAGTGCCGCGGCAAGAGCGTTTCCTGGCTGGGCGCGGGTTGTTCCGCGCGAACGGGGACGAATTCTCCAGAAAATTGCAGACCGGCTGGAAACACGCCTGGTTGAATTGGAAGTCACCCTTGCAAGCGAGACGGGTAATGCGTTGCGCACCCAGGCACGGCCGGAATCAAATGGCGTCGTCGACGTATTTCGCTATTTCGGTGGTCTCGCCAGCGAGCTCAAAGGCGAGACGATCCCGTTCGGAGATCATGTCTTGAGCTACACCCGACGCGAGCCGATTGGTGTCGTCGGCGCGATCATTCCCTGGAACGCACCCGTGCTGCTCGCCGCTTTGAAAATTGCCCCCGCCGTTTGCGCGGGAAACACTGTCGTCCTCAAGGCGGCCGAGGATGCACCGCTCGCCGTGCTGTTGCTTGCGGAAGTGTGCCAGGAATTTCTGCCCAAGGGCGTCCTCAATGTGGTCACCGGGTTCGGTCACGAAGCTGGCGCTGCCCTCTCGGCAGATCCGCGCGTGCGCAAATTGTCTTTTACCGGCTCGACCGACGTTGGCAAGATCGTCATGCGTGAAGCGGCCAATCGCATTGTCCCGGTTTCGCTGGAACTCGGCGGCAAGAGTCCTTCGATCGTTTATCCGGATGCCAATGAGGACTGGGTTGTCGATGGCATCATTTCAGCAATGCGCTTTACCCGTCAAAGTCAGTCCTGCACGGCGGGGTCGCGGCTATTTCTGCACGCCGACATCTTCGACAGCTTTCTCGACAAGTTGAAGCAGAAAGTCACCGCCTTGAAAATCGGCGATCCGCTCGACGAAGCGAATGACATCGGCGCAATCATCAACGAAAAACAGTTCAGGAAGGTATGCGGCTACGTCGACGAAGGCCTCGGCAATTCAGACGCCGAGCTTGTTTTCGGCGGCGCGCCGCCGAAAGAGGGACCTTTGTCCGAGGGCTATTTCGCCATACCGACGGTGTTCGCCAAGAAAGATAACAAGTGGCGCCTTGCCAGCGAAGAGATTTTTGGCCCGGTACTCGTAGCCGTGCGATGGACCGACGAAGAAGAAGTCATCCAGATGGCCAATGACAGCCACTACGGCCTCGCCGCATATGTTTGGACCCACGATATCGGACGCGCCCTGCGCACCGCGCACGCGATCGAGGCCGGTTGGGTTCAGGTCAACCAAGGCCTCGGGCAGTCGCCTGGCCACTCCTATGGCGGGGTGAAGCAATCCGGAATCGGCCGCGAGTTCTCGCTTGAGGGCATGCTGGATAGCTACACCGAACGGAAGAACATAACCGTCAATCTCACCACCAAGTCCGCTGGCTTTTGAAACGCCAGCAGGCTCGACGACACTGGCACCTGTGCCGCACATCCCAGGCGTGCGATTCAGAAACTCGCTCGGCCCATGCCCAGCCTTGGAAGGGGAGTTCGTCTCATGGAACCAGGAACAAAGATTTCCCTTTGGGATGCCTCGGCGGCGGAAGAAGACTATGCTGCGGAGCTGGACGGAGACATCAGCACCGAACTCGCCATTGTTGGTGGTGGCTTCACTGGCCTTTCGACCGCATTGCACGCCGCTGAGAAAGGTGTGAAGGCACATGTCCTAGAAGCTCGGAGAATCGGATACGGCGGCTCGGGACGCAATGTCGGCCTGGTCAATGCCGGACTGTGGTTGCCTCCTCAAGATGTCCGGAATCAACTTGGCGACGCGCGCGGCTCCGCATTGATAAAGCTGCTTGGCGAGGCACCGGAGTACGTCTTCTCGCTCATAGAGAAGCATCAGATCCGTTGCGAGGCAACGCGCAACGGTACCATTCACGCCGCCCATTCGCCGAAAGGATTTGACGATCTCGCGCGACGTGCCGACGAATGGCATCGCCTCGGCGCGCCCGTTGACCTGCTGTCGAAAGATGAGGCGGCGGAAAAAATCGGCACCGACAAATTTCACGGCGGCTTGCTCGATCATCGTGCCGGCACGATCAACCCGATGGGTTACGTCCGCGGCCTCGCCCGCGCCGCACGCGGCGCCGGCGCCACGATCAGCACAGGCGTAACTGTCCAGCGTCTTGAGCGGCAAGTCGACGATTGGATGCTGAAGACGACACGCGGTACGGTGCGTGCCAAGCACGTCGTGCTCGGCACCAACGCCTATTCCGACGATCTGTGGCCGGGCCTCAAAGACACCTTTACGATTATCCACTACTTCCAACTCGCTACGGAGCCGCTTGGCGATCGCGCGGCGCACATCCTCAAGGAGCGTCAAGGGCTTTGGGACACGGGCTCGATCATGTTTTCGCTACGACGCGACGCCGCGGGGCGGATTGCAATCGGTTCCATGGGCACCGTCGTCGGCGGCATGAGTGGTCTTTCAGCACGCTGGGCGTCCCGTATGCTGCGTCGGCTGTTTCCCGAACTTGGCCCGGTGTCGTTCGAAAATGCATGGCACGGCCAGATCGCCATGACTCCCAACCATCTCCCGCGCATACACCGTCTCGCCGACGGGCTCTACACACCGATCGGTTACAATGGCCGCGGGATCACGCCAGGCACCATGTTTGGCAGAGCCATGGCAGGATTGCTGACCGGCGAGAGTGAAGACGGCCTTCCCTTGCCGGTCACAGATCTGGTTACCGTGCCGAACCGCTCGATGATGTCACGCATATACCAGACTGCATTCACGATGAACCAATTGATCAAGAGCATTTAAGAACAATGCCGCCTTGCTGCAGTTCGGCGCAAAGATCCGAGCCCCACCTGCCGGCATGACAGATTGGCGTTGTTACAGACCCGCGGTGATTGTCGGTCTCGATCCAGTATCCAGATAGATCAGATCGGGACTTCAAAAGCAGTACGCCTCCAGATTGGAAAGGCTCCATGCACGTTTTTGAGCAAATGCTATTGGCGGTTCTCTGACGCTGCACCAAGCTGCGCAAAATCCTCGATACTTATTGCAGAGGTATCACCGTCTCACGACCCTGGCACAACACCTGCGGGCAACGTGGCGCAATAACGTGCAATCTCGCCCGGTGTCGTTAGCCACAGCTTGTCGCGATGGGCCATCACATGATCGAGTGCACGACGCAACGCGGCGAGGCGGAACGGCTGGCCTATGACAAACGGATGGCATGTGATTGCAAAGACCAGCGGATACTTTTCCGACTGACGTAGCATTTCGTCGAACTGATCCGTGATCATCTGCTCGAAGTCAGTGCCGGTATGTTGGCGGGTAACCATCGCCGGCGCATCATTCAATTCAACAGGATAGGGGACTGATAGGATGCGCCCACTACGCGTCTTCATCCAGAACGGTTGGTCATCGGCGGGCCAGTCCATGATGTAGCTATATCCAGCTTCCTGCAGCAGGTCGGCCGTGATGCGCCCCTGCGCAAGCCACGGACCCAGCCAACCTTGCGGCCGTTGGCCCGCATGCCGCGTGATGACTTCGGTGCACTCGGCAATCAGGTGTGCTTCGTCTTCCTCCCAAAGACCGTCCTGCCGCTCGGAGTTAGTACGACCGTGGCCGATAAACTCGTCGCCGCGCTCACGCATACGAGCCGCAATTTCTGGACAGGCGTCAAGCACCGTCGAGTTGACGTTATGCGAAGCCGGCAGCTGGTATTCGTCGAGCAGATCGAAATAATACCAAATTCCGACGCGATTGCCGTATTCACGCCAGCCGTAGTTGCGCTGGTTCTGGGCCGGCGAGCCGGGCACGGCCTGGTCGATACCAAGCCCGGCCATGAAGGCGAAGTGCTCAATGTTGTTGTTGATACAGAAGGCAAGGCGCTTCTCGCCAGGCCATTCGTAAGTTTTGCGCTTCGGCAACGGGACGTAGCCATAACGCCCGTGATGCGGCAACATCATCGAGTTTGCTCCTGCTGATCGCACATTCGTGACAAGCTTTAATTGCTTGACGATTTCACCTCGACCACAGCAATTGCTGTCAGAAAACACGTCGACACCCTAAATCCATAGTCCGTATGTCATCACCCCTTGGCAACCCGCAGGCTATAGAACTCTCATTTTTAAACATGTGAAATGCACGAAACGCGTATAACGAGATATACTTGACCGGCCAATGAGCACCTAAAGCCTCGCCGCGACGTCGGCAACGCTGGACCACTCCTGTCAGACAACCCTCGACTCCAGGACATCCCGATGACCGCCGCCAACATTGTAATTCGCAACGTGCAACTGATTGACGGCACGGGCGCACCTAGCCGACCGGCCGATGTCGCCTTTACCGACGACCGCATCAGCGCGATTGGCGAAACGCTCAATCTCAGCGCGGCCGAGGAAATCGATGCGCAGGGCCTCATCCTCGCGCCCGGCTTCATCGACGCCCACACCCATGATGACCGTATCGTTCTGGTCGACCCGGCGATGAGCTGCAAGATCAGCCAGGGCGTCACGACCGTGGTGACCGGCAACTGTGGCATATCCATTGCTCCTGTTAGCATCGACCAACGCCCGCCTGCGCCGCTTGACCTGATCGGTAAAGCGCCCGACCAGTTCTTTGGATCGTTCTCAGATTATTTTGGTGCTTTGGACGCCGCACCGCCCGCCGTCAACGTGGTCGCACAGGCCGGTCACAGCTCACTGCGCGTCATGGCAATGAGCGAACTTGACCGCCCAGCGACGCCCGCGGAAATCGATGCGATGCGCGGGGCCCTGAAACAAGCAATGATGGACGGCGCCGCCGGCCTCTCTACTGGCCTGGCCTATCAGCCAGCCCATGCGGCGCCAACGGAAGAGATCGAGGCATTGGCAGCCGTGACGGCAGAGTTTAACGGCTTTCACTCAACCCATATGCGCGACGAGGGCCAAGGCGTCATGACCTCCCTCGCAGAGACATTCCGTATCGGGCAGACGGCGCGCATTCCCGTCATCATTTCACACCACAAGTGCTCAGGCATTCCCAACCACGGCCAATCGCGCAACACGCTGCCGTTCATCGAAGAATCCCGCGCCAAACAGCCCATCGCGCTTGATTGTTATCCCTATGTTGCAAGCTCGACGGTGCTTGACACGGCCCGTGTTGCCGAGGCGTCGAAAACCGTTATTGCCTGGTCAACAAAGCTTCCAGAGCAGGCCGGCAAGGACTTGGCCGACATCGCAAAGGATTTGTCGCTCAGTATTGATGAGGCGATCAACGCGCTGCAACCAGCTGGGGCCATCTACTTCAATATGAACGAGGAAGACGTGCGCCGCATTCTCAGCTTCCCCGCCACCATGATCGGCTCCGACGGTCTGCCACACGATGAGTTTCCGCATCCGCGCCTGTGGGGCACCTTCCCGCGCGTTCTTGGCCATTATTCGCGCGATGTTGGGCTGTTTTCGCTGGAAGAAGCCGTTCGGAAAATGACATCACTGACGGCGTCGGCGTTCGGCATCAAGGACCGCGGCGTCATTGTCGAAGGCAACTTTGCCGATGTGGTCCTGTTCGACGCAAAGACTATTGTCGATTCAGCCACGTTCGAGAATCCTGCAGAGCCAGCCGCCGGGATTTCGAAGGTGTTCGTCAACGGCGCATGCGTCTGGCAGGACGGGACGGCAACCGGATCACGTCCCGGACGCGGCCTGCGGCGCCAATCCCTGACACCGCTGCATTTCGCAGCTTAGTTGCCGACCCTTTTGTCGACCTCCGCGTTGATCTTGATTCATTCGCCACTTTGCCCAGGAGAAGGTTGTGGAGTTACCGAGTACCGAAGAGCTTCTCAACAGCATCCGTCGCTGGGTCGAGATTGAAAGCAAATCCGCCAATGCTGCCGGCGTCAACCGCATGATGGATGATGTCGAGGGGTTGTTTCGTAAAGCAGGTGCACACGTCGAGCGCATTCCCAACCAGGACGGGTTCGGCGACTGCGTATCGGTCGCGTCGCCGTGGGGCGGGGACGGCCCCGGTATCCTGGTGCTGAGCCATCTCGATACCGTCCACCCGACGGGCACGCTGGAGGCCAATCCGTTTCGCGTCGACGGTGACAGGGCCTACGGGCCTGGCAGCTATGACATGAAGGGTGGTGCCTACCTCGGTTTCGCCGCCTATCAATCACTGGTCTGCGAAAGCCTGCAGACGCCGCTGCCAATTCGGTTTCTTTACGTCTCCGACGAAGAAGTCGGCAGCCGATCGTCACGCGCCCTCATCGAGGCCGCCGGCGACAAGGCGAAGTATGTGCTCGTAACGGAGCCCGCCCGGCGTGACGGCAAGGTCGTCACCGGCAGAAGGGGAAGCGCACGCTACGAGATCACGGCACGAGGCCGGCCCGCTCACTCCGGCACGCAGCACGCCGAGGGGCGCAGTGCCATTCGCGAACTTGCCCGGCATATTCTCGTGATCGAAGACCAGACCGACTATGCACGCGACATGAACTTCAATGTCGGCCACATCATCGGCGGCACGACGCCTAACACCGTTCCGGAGTTCTGCACGGCACAGATTGATTTGCGCGTCGGGGCCGTCGACGAGTTCGAGGAAATGGACGCTTTTGTCCGCAGCCTCAAACCAGTTGATCCAGATGTCGAACTCACCATTACGGGGCAACTTAATCGACCGCCCTATAAAAAAACGCCGGCGATTCAAGCGTTGTACGAACACGCCAGGAAGCTGGCAAACGAACTTGGCTTCGATATCAAGGATACGGCGACGGGCGGCGGCAGCGACGGAAGTTTTGTTGCCGCGAAAGTCCCGACGCTGGATGGCCTCGGAGTTGGCGGTGATGGTGCGCACACGCTCGATGAATACATGCTGATCTCATCGCTGCAACCACGACTGGGCTTGATGCGCCGCTTGATGGAAACGCTGGAATAGCGATCGTTAAGATATATCCAGGTAGTCCCGTAGCGCGATCATCAACGTCACCAAACCGATGATCGCAAGAATGATGAGCGCAGCGCCACGATAGTATTTGGCGCCGCCGCCTGAAAAGAACCGACTGCCAAACCACGTCCCGAATGAATACAGCGGCAGCAACACCAATCCAATCACGATCGCCTGACGAGTGAACAAACCGTAGTAGTAGAGTGGCGGCAAAGACGACAACGAGATCGCCGTCATTACGGCCAGCACGTTTCCGCGTTGTCGCTCAGGCGCGCCGGCACGCGACAATGCAACCGCGACAACCGGCGGCCCGCCAATGCCGGCCGCGCCCTGCACCAGGCCGCCAACCGTTCCGGCAAATAACAGAATGCGCGCACTGACTTTCTCCTTCAGGCTCCACCCCATTGCCAGGAAACCGACCATCGAGACGACAATTGCCGAAATGACGATCTTCATCAAACCCTGATCGACGGCGATTAGTATCCAGGTTCCGATTGGCGTTGCGGCAAAGATCGCTATTGCCATGGGAACCACAATCGCACGCTCGCTATAGCGGATCGCGTCGGGCAACAGTTGAACCGTGGAAGGCAAGCCCATAACTGTTACGATCGGCACCGCGGCATGCGGACCAAACACAAGGCTGATCACCGGAATAGTCACGAGTGCCGCGCCGAACCCGATAAAGCCTCTGAGAAATCCAGCAAACAACGTCGCAAGCACAATGATTGCGAAATGCCGATCAAGCGTCACGCCGGTGAGCTCGCTCACCCAGTCAGCTGAGATCACGGTCTGTCATCACCGCAACGATGCTCTCTTTTTATCGATCATTTTCTGCAATCCTATTGTGCCGCGTCAACAAGTATGCGCCCGATTCACCGAGAGCGCAAAGGCGTCCGGCCACGCGCTAGTCGGGATGATTGAGTTCTCTCTCCTATCATTCGCGGACAACGAATGCGTGCCGAATCATCATTTTCTCTTGGCATACCAACCACCAGATGCCATGTTCTGCCCGTGAAGCCTAAACAGGCACGGACGCGTGAAGACGTCCGGCCGGTGCAGATCAGGGAGCGGGCGTTTGCCATACTCAAACGCTTATCGAAACGCCATCCGCGAGCAAAGCGCTCGAGGAAACGGGAGGACCGACTTCAATGAACCTCAAGTTGATATCATCCGCATTTTTGGCATCCGGGTTGCTGACTGTGCCGGCGCTGGCTGAATGGAAACCAGCCAAGCCGGTTGAATTCGTCGTGATGGCCGGTAAAGGCGGCGGTGCAGACAAGGCCGTGCGCTACATGCAGGGCATTATCGCCGAAGAAAAACTCGGGCCGACCGTCACGCCGGTCAATAAGGCCGGTGGATCCGGTGCCGTTGCACTTAATTACCTCAAGGGTAAGAAGGGCGACAATCACACCATCATGTTCACACTGAATAGCTTCTACACGACACCGCTGCGCCAACCGAAGCTTGGCGTCAAGATTGAAGCCTTCACGCCGATCATGCGTATGGCGGAAGATACCTTTTGTCTGTGGGTCAACAAAAAGCGCAAAGACGGCAAGGAGATCAAAACGGTCGACGAGTTCGTTGCGGCTGCCAAAGCGGCTGGCGATAAATGGATCATGGCCGGTACCGGCAAGAACTCCGAAGATAACCTGCTGACCGACTTCCTCAACACTGCCTATGGCCTCAAGATGAAGTACGTGCCCTACAAAGGCGGCGGCAAGGTTGCAAAACAGTTGGCCGGCAACAACGCTGACTCGACCGTCAACAATCCATCCGAGCAGGAAGGATTCTACAAGGGCGGTCAAACCCGGCCATTGGCATGCTTTACTGACGAACGTATCGGGTTGTTTCCCGACGCGCCGACGTTCAAGGAACTTGGCAAGGATTTCGTCTACTACATGCAGCGCACCGTCGTTGGCGCTCCGGGCATGAGTGCAGACGCCGCAAAGTACTACAACACGCTGTTCACGAAAGTGTTCAATTCTAAGAAGTGGCAGTCCTACCGCACCAAAAAGGCGCTTCAAGGGAAGCCTTTGGCTGGCGATGAACTGATGGCGTATTGGAAAAAAGAACGCGGCATCCATGAGGTCATGTTGAAGAAGATGGGCGCGATTAAGTAGCCGGATAACCGATCTGACATTTGATACCGCCACAAAGACCAAGCGGAAGCCGGAGCAGGTTTGTCATGAGTGTTCGTACAGCGGAACTTCTGATGGCAATACTCATGGCAGCTTTCTCCGGCTACCTCATGATGAAGAGTACGGAACTTCCTTTTGGGTGGATCCCTGACGAGGGTCCCGGCGGAGGCGCATGGCCGTTCTGGCTGTCTGCTATCATGTTGATTTGCTGCATCGTTATGCTGGTCAACTGGGTCCGCCGCAAGAGTGCACCATCCCAATCTACCGAACCGTTTTTCCCACGTGGCGTGCTGCTCGATTCAGGCTCGGTTGCGCTTGCCTTGTTTTTGACGATTGGTCTGTTTGACGGCCTGACCTTGGGCGGCGTGCCCGTCCTCCCGGCACTTGGCGCCTACGTCGCGATCTTCCTGTTTTTGGTGTTTTATGTCGGTGTTCTCGGACGACATAGCGTTGCGATCACTGCCTTGTTCTCGATTGCCGTGCCAGTGGCAACATTTCTGTTTTTCGAGTTGGCGCTCAAGATCATCCTGCCGAAAGGCATCACCGAACCTTTCTTCCTTCCGATCTTTAAATTTTTCGGCTTGGCTGGCCTCTAGTCGAATGGGTTCCGACCGACACAGCACGATCAAACGCGCTGATTGCTTCGCGTTGGCGTCGACAAGCACTGCCGAAGGGTAATATATGGCTGAGATTTTTGCACTTCTGATTGACGGCTTTGGCGTTGCCTTGCAGCCGCAGAACCTTGCCTTGATTGTTTTTGGTTGTGCCGCTGGCCTTTTTATCGGAGCGATGCCCGGTCTTGGCTCGGTCAATGGCGTCGCCATCCTGCTGCCACTCACCTATCTTGTCCCGCCAACCGGGGCCATCATCTTTCTCGCCGCGCTCTACTACGGCGCAATGTACGGCGGCGCGATTTCATCAATCATGCTCGGCATTCCCGGTGCCTCGACAGCCGTCGCGACCACGTTCGACGGCCGGCCACTGGCCAAGATGGGCCTCGCCGACAAAGCCCTGACTGCTGCCGCCGTTGCGTCGTTTGTCGGTGGCACGATCTCCGTCATTCTCTTCACGTTGGCTGCGCCGCCGCTCGCGCACATTGCACTTGTGTTTGGTGATCCGGAAGAATTTGCATTGATGATGCTAGCTTTCGCGACCTTCGTGGGTCTCGGAGGCGACGACATTGCAAAGACGATATTCTCGATCTGCATCGGTCTGGTTTTGGCGGCCGTTGGCTTCGACACCGTATCCGGCGAACCGCGACTGGTGTTCTTTGACATCACCAACTTCATGGATGGCATTAAGTTCCTAGTGCTTGCCATCGGCATTTACGGCATCGGCGAAATGCTTTGGACGATAGAAGAAAACCGCCGCGCCAACGGCCAATCGCAGCTCTCCGAAGCGATCGTTTCATGGAAGCGCACGCTGGCGAATATCCGTGAACTGCTTGGCACATGGAAGACGATGGTGATGGGATCGGTGCTGGGCTATTTCGTCGGCATCCTGCCGGCAGCCGGCGCAACACCTGGTTCGCTAATGGCATATGGCTTCAGCAAGCAAATGTCGAAAGACCCGGAGTCCTTCGGCAAGGGAAACCTTGAAGGCGTCGTCGCCCCTGAATCGGCGAACAATGCCGCCTCGACGGGTTCCATGCTGCCCATGCTGACCCTTGGTATTCCCGGCTCTCCGACAACTGCGATCCTGCTGGGTGGCATGGTTCTTTGGGGACTTGAGCCAGGCCCCAGCCTATTCACCGAGCAACCAGAGTTTGTGTGGGGGCTTATCGCTTCACTCTATGCCGCCAACCTGTTTGCCCTGGTTTTAAATATCGCGTTTATTCCAGCATTCATTTGGGTGCTAAAGCTTCCCTTTACCCTGCTCGCGCCGATCATCTTCGTACTCTGCCTGGTTGGTGGCTATGCGCCAAACCAATCGATGTACGATGTCTGGTTAATGTTACTATTCGGCATCGTTGGATACCTGATGCGCAAACTGGACTACCCGTTGGCGCCAGCGGTTCTGGCAATCGTACTCGGGCCACTTGCAGAACGCGCATTGCGTCAGTCGCTGCTGATCAGTGGCGGCGAGGTTTCGATCTTTTTCACACGGCCCTATTCCGGCCCGATCATGATCGTCGCTATTATCCTGCTGTTGCTGCCGCTCGCCGGTCCGATTATGCGGTTCTACCGGGGCCGTAAAGCCATGAACCATCCGCAAGGTTGATCAACCTGAAACAGGGCATAAACGACGCCAGCAAGTGACGGCTCAAATTTATGCCAGCAGCTCTTGGCACTGCGCCGTCAACTCAGCAAGATCACGCACAAGCAGGTCAGATCGATGATGCTGGCTCTGTGCGGCATCGAATCTGTTTTGCCAGCTCATCGGCGCAGCGGGTCTGCGCGCCGGAACACTTGCCGGTTTTGCGGTATCGACTTCCTGGACCAATTCCAGGTCAGGAACTTCTGGCAAGTCCTGACGAGGTCCGGCGAAACTGAGTTGCCGGCTCTTCAATGACTGAGCCAGATTTGTACCATTGATTGAAAGTTGTAGAGACGCATACTCTATTTCGGATGCCAATTCGCCCTTGTTGATGACAACTAACTCCGAAACGATCGGAAGAAATTCTTGCAGGATCAGCGCCTCTAGGGCATCAGCAGCCTCCTCGGGCGTCACCCGTCGGCGCCACCATCGGCGCCAGAACGGCTCCTCCAAATCAATCGCCAGTGTCTGCCCCAACGGCGCTTGCGACGGAAAAACAAAATCCTCGGACACCGCATTGAAGTCTAGATTGATCTGCACATCTGACTGCACTTTATTCATCAAGAACGCCAGCTGAGCCGTGGTCACGCGGAGCGCGTTCGTCACCTCTCGCCGGACCCGACGATAACCATGCGTATGTGTCGCAAGAATACGCTGTCGTAGCTCGCTGATGTCGAAGTTGATTGTCGTTGCCGGCAAGTTGTTCGGGTATTGGTCGAGAAACTCCTGCTTTTTCGTAGCCGCAAACGTCTCGACCATATTTTGCAAATTAGATTGAGCTTGTTGTTCGTAAGCCGATGTGATGCGTTGCAAGGACGAAATTGCTGAATCCGTAGTCCGATTGATCTGCTGTGCCAGATCCTCCGAGAAGGCGACAGCTCGGGCTCGCTCCACTTCGTCGTCAAACAAGGCCCGGCTGATCGCACGCTCGCTCTGTAGTCTGGCAAGCTGCGCTGCGGCCTGCGAGCGGACCCCGTCTGCAAGCGTCATCAGAGTGGCTGCAGCCTGATGCACGTAATGTGCGGAATGGCCGTGATGGATCAGCGCCGATATGGCATCTTCCAATTCGTCAAGCCAAGCCTCGGCAATCGGCGATCCTGTCGTAATTCCGGTGCCGGCACCACCCAATGCGTTGCCGACAACGGTTGGAATTGTTGAATTACCCAACTCTTGACGAACGATTGACGTGATGTGATCGGTCATCGATCTGCGCTGCTCTGCCGCGTCCGGCAACAGGTCCACTTTGTTGATGAACAAAATCAGACGTTGCGTATTCACGCCGCGCAGGATGCGAAACAAGCCCAAGTCAGAGTCGGTGACACCTTTGGTGGCATCGATGAGCACGATGCAGGCGTCGCTCCCGTCCAAGCTTTTCAGCGTCATCTCCTCGCGCACGAGAAAGGGATCGTTCGTCCCAGGCGTATCGATCAAAGTCAGCGGATAGGCAAACGGCTGCAGCGTAAAAAACAAATCGGCCGTTCGCGTAATATCTGCGAAGTTCTGCGTCTGACTATGCTCATCACCTGACGGACCGGCCGAAACATACTGCGCAACCACCTCTGGCTGCAGGGTTGCAAACGAATGCGTCGACCCAAGCAACTCGGTGAAGGCCGGCCCCAGGCGTGCTTCTGCGCGATGGCGCATGGCCTGGACTTGCTGGTGCAGTTGCTCTGAGTTGAAGCCCGGTAGAAACCGCTCGGCCAGCTCACGCAATTTGCCGCCCTGCTCAGACAGCCGTTGCCATTCATCCGCGTCAAAGAAGCGAAAGTGAGCGCTTTGCTCGGGAAATCCGTGGAGCCCGAAATGCAATCGTGTAATGACGGCGGTCCAAGGTGCTTGCGAGGCGGGAAGCAAGTCTGGATGTCGGGCCAATGCATTGACCAACGTCGTTTTGCCGGCATTGACTTGCCCAATAATGGAAACCGACAATCTTTGATTCTGGACCGCGTCGAGCGCCGTGGAAACCAACCTCGTCGCATCCGCATCGGTTTCCCGCATCAGCCGGCCACCCAACTCGACCAGACGATCCTGCAACTCCTTGAGCTTTGACCCGACCGGTCGCCGTTCACTGCGCTTGGATGCCTGGCAGTGAAAGTCTTCAGACATCGTTTCGCTGCGTCCCTGGAAAATTAGTTGAGCGACGCGCCGAGTTCGCCTCGGTTCTCACGCAGGTCTTTCAGCAAGGCCGTCAAACTTGCACGACCCTGCTGGAGCTGGTCGTGCTGTGTTCCGATCTGCTGATCGATCCCGGCAAGCTGCATTTGATCGATCGTCGAATGCCGGACCGATTGGCCCGAACCATTGGCAACCGATGGAATTATTCTCTCACGCGCCGCCAATTTCGTCACGGCCTGTGTGTAGTCGCGCGACGCAAACAATGCGAGCATGATGCTGGTTAGCACCTGAATATTGCTTGAAATGATCGAGCAGATATCGTCCACGAATTCAGGTGTGTCATCCGCCACAAGACCTTCAGTCAGTGCCGACTTGATCTTGTAGTCAAGCAGGCGCTCCAGCGAAATCATCGTCAGGGCGACGCCATCGGGTTGACCGCGCGATTCCAGTTCCGCAAATCGAATATCGAGCTTCGCGTCACGCAGCATGTTGACGCACTGATCGTCGACACTTTCGATTGACTGGTTGACGTAATCGGAGAGTGTCTGCAAGGCGGCCAGGACTTTGTTGCCGTCAATCATGAGGCCGGCGTCGTGAATGCGCTGAAGCTCCAATTTGATGGCAATCATCTTGTGCTCGACCGCATCGAGCATCGCAACGGCGCCGGCAACGGCGTGAATGTGGTCCTGAATGTTAGCAACGCTGCGATCGTACTGATCATTCCAGACCTCACCGACCGGCGAGCTCGGTGCGGGCTCATGCTGAGGCGCCAGTCCGTATTGTGGAGCGCGCGCTTGACCGATCGGACAAGAATTATTGCCGCCCTGCGGCAGCGCAGACACCGTGTCGACAGGCATAGCGGCCTGCTGCGAAGCAGCGTGATGCTGTTGAATGTGTGGTGCGGCCACACGTTGCGACTGCGCAGAGTGCGGCGGAACAATATGTTGCGCAGGCAATTGTGGGTTCAACGGAGAAAGCCGCAATGTCGGATCATCTTCACATACTTGCTCGGTCAAAGGTCGAACCTGAAAGTGTTCTGCGCTTCCCTTGCCCTGTCCGAACAGCCTTTTGCCCCCAAAAAATCCCCCATACGTGCTCATGTACCCTCCCAACGCATACAAACTCTAAGCTGCGCTTTACAGCGCGCACTGTCCGCCAAAAGAGCTTGACAATGTCTTAACGGATACATGGTCTACGTCATAAATGGAATATGAATTTCGTGTTGCCGGCGAACAAATTGACAATCACACTATGCTCCAAACAGACATATGCGAACGAGACTGCGGCCATGCGATCGCCGCATTTTCGCCTGATTGAATTCGTGGCCTCTCGTGCAAGAGCCATCTTTTGATTGCCTGTCCAAGCCGCGTACTAAAAACAAAATGCCGTTCACGATTGTTGATATCCGTATCAACCAACAGGGCAGGCTATTGGTTCACGATGACTGACGCCGAGAACGAGAACAAAAATTTGGCTAAGCTGCGCCGGCGGCAACAGCGAAGAGACGCGGTGGAGGAACAGAATTCCTCAAGCGATCGCCTGCAAGGTGCAACTGCACAAGTGGGCAATGCGTCAGCATCCCCTCCGACACGGGATGAATTGGAGCAGCGCGTTCTCGGTGCTGTGCGGCAGGCCGTAACCGATGTCATGCAGGAAAATAGGCAGCCGACTGATCTTCCCAAAATCGATATGGACTTTGTGGCGACTTCGCAGGCGCCGAGCAATGCTAGTCCGCTGCTTGGCGAACTCAACCATCCACCTGCTGATGACGCTTCACCCATCGAGCAGATCATCCAAACGTCTGATTTGAAGTCTCCACACAACGAGAAGCCAGTAACACCGTTCGTCCTCGGCGGCATCGGTCTGGTACTGATTGTTGCGGCTTTGGTGTTAACATTGCCGGGCAATGACAATGATCTGTTCGGCACGGCGTCGAATAGTGCGACAGAACGCCAGGTCGCGAAGCTCTCTGAACAACCGGAACAAATTCACGCGTCAGGATCCGAATTCTTGTCGGATCATTCCTCCGCGGCGGAATCCTCGGAGCGCAAAGGCGCAACCGCCGACTCGGGAAAACTGAATGCGACCAGTAGCTCTGACCCGGAAAATGACGACACCAAGCGAAAACGAAAGACCGACGAAAATGACGATAATCAAAGCCTAACTTCCTTGGGAGCCGTCGAGCAGCAATTGTTAGGTCCAGTGGCGCAACCCAGTCCGCAAGAAGATCAGGCGATTGAGCTGAAGCGGCTGGACGTCTTGCGCGCTGCCGAAGAAAAGGCGAAACAAGAGGCGGCAAAACGAGCACTCCAGCAACAACACGTAGCGAAACAAAAGCGCGTTGCAGCGCAACGCGCCGCTGAGGAAAGGGCAGAACGCGAGGCAGCTGCGCGTCGCCTGAAACAGCAAGAGCAAGAGGCAGAACGTCAGCGGGTCGCCAAGTTGCGGGCAGCCGTTGAAGTGGCACGGCGCGAAGCGGCCAAGCGCAAGCAACTGCTCGCAGAACAAGCCGAGCGCGTGCGCGTCGCGATGTTGCGCGAGGCAGAGCAGAGATCACGAAGCGAAGCCGCCAAGCGCAAACGCATGGCATCCATCCGCGCGAAGAAAGATCAAGCGCTTGCTGCGATCGGGATTCACGATCAACGTCAGATGGACGAACTCTTGGCTGCTACGAAGAAGCGCCTGCAATCGGAAGGTGTCATCACGGAACGTTTGAATGCCGCTGTGGAAGAATCCAGGCAGGCGCGCTTGCGATTAGATCGGTTACAAAATAACGCTGGCGAGCTACCGGCAGCTTGGGCTGCGGAAGAAAAAGCGCGACTGAAGCTGGAACGAGTGTTGACAGAAATCAGCAATGAGCAATCCGTCGCCGCCGCACCGCGCCTTCGCACAGGCCCCACGTTGGCACGCGATACGGTGACGCTTCAATTGAAAGAAAGCAATCTCAAGATTTCCGGCAATCTCATCGCGCATGACGCGCGCAATTTCGTTGTCCAGCTCCCTTCGAATGAACGCGTAACTTTGCCGGTCGAGCACTTTAAATGCATCAGCACGAGTTGCCCGAAAACGGTGAAATAATTTCAACAGGATCGAAGCCGGCTAGAATGCTAATGATAGCCGCTCCGCCTATGGATGATGCGCGACACTCGGCAAACGCGTTGCCTAGTGTATTGACTCTTCAATGACAAGTCGCAGCGTGCGATGTCCAGGACATGATATTGACGCTGCTCGGTACCGGCACGCCAGCCCCATCTCTAAGTCGCGTGAGCTCGGGTTATCTGCTGGAAATCGGTGACGATGTTATCGTGCTGGATCATGTTCCCGGCGCCGCGCATCGTCTGCTTGAGGCAGGACAGAGCCCTGTCAATGTCACCCACCTCTTCTTAACGCATCTGCATTTTGATCACACCGTCGATTGCCCAAGCCTTGTCTTGCAACGCTTTAATCATGCGGCCGGTCACAAGCCGGAGCTTTACGTTTTCGGTCCTGCGCTCGTAGCACGGCTGACGGATCAGGTGTTCGCCAAAGATGGCGTCTACGACCTTGACCTCACCGCGCGCACGCACGGAGGGCATATCGATGTCGTGGAGATTGCCAGGCGCGCCAACGCCAAGACACTAGTTGTCACGCACATGCCGGCTTCACTGGATGAACCGGGCATCCTGGAGAGCATGGTGCATGAGATGCATCAAGGATACGACGGCAACATTGTCGTTGGCCGCGACCTCTTGGAAGTGCCAGTGAAACTTGGTCGGTCCGGCCGCTTAGACTAAGTCGTCGCGCCGCGGTGCCGCTGTGCGTCCTTTGGAGCGGGAGCGGCAACACGGTCGCGCGGCGTAAAAATAATTCCCTTGTCAGGATTCGTTCAGCAATTTTCATGAAGCTGGAAAAGCGGCCGGCCCTCAAGTCAATCGCTCGCTTCTCATTCCGGCAGATAGTCAAGGAAGCCCAAAATCTGTTCGGTACGGTTTGACCCTCAGGCTGCAAGCATAGCGCTAGTTTCGATCAATTGATTTTAGCGCCGTCACAAATTCGCACCTTTTCCATTGCCGCCACTGGTTTCCTTGGATCGCAAAGGCAGAACGATGGCAGCTCATTTCGACGGACCACGCAGGCACCAGACGCGTCACCCAGATAGACTTTCGATCGACTGGCAGTTTCCCCCAGGGTTGATTGACCTCTCCGTCATCAATTTCCTGTTTCGCGTGACGACGCTCGGCATCTATCACTTCTGGGCAAAGACCGAGGTGCGCCAGCGGCTCTGGTCGGCCATTCGGATCAACGATGAACCTTTGACCTATACCGGACGCGGTATGGAACTGTTTCTTGGCTTTGTCATCGTCGTTGGTGCCGTCTTTCTTCCGGCGATCCTGTTGATTACAGGCCTGTCGATTGCGTTTGGTCCTCGGCATCCCGTCACGAACGTCGGCATACTCCTGTTTTATGCATGCTTCTTCTTTCTGTTCGGCTTGGCAGTCTATCGGGCTCAGCGCTATCGCTTGTCGCGTACCCGTTGGCGCGGCATCCGCTTCGCTCTTGAGGGCGATGGTCTGACATATGCTTGGACGTTCGCGTGCACGGCAATTCTCATTCCTTTCACTTTTGGTTGGATCCAGCCGTGGCGCGCCACCAAGCTGCAATCAATGATCACCAATCATACGAAATTTGGTGATCAGTACTGCGATTTCGACGCCAAGTCCGGGCCACTCTACGGACCGTTTGCGCTAGCATGGATTGGCGGCCTGGCGGTTTACATCGGCTTCATTTCGCTCGTCACCGCACTGTATTTCAATAAGCTGCAGCTTCAGAAAGTTGCCAACGTGCCCTTTGTTCCGTCTGCCTGGGAAGTGGGCGTGACTTTTGCCGCGCTCATTGTGGCAGGCTTTGTTTCCGCCCTTGCAACCGCCTGGTATCGTGCCCGCATGATCAACCATTTCGCCGACCATACACGTATCGGCAAAGCGCGATTTGACGGAAACCTGGACGCCATTGGCGTCATCTGGATCAGCGTCACAAACTACCTGATCATGATCGCGGGGATGCTCTGCGTCGGCATACTAATACTAGCGATCGCGCTGCCGACGATCCAATTGCAGGGGGGAACATCGGGCGATGGCAATCCGGTCGGAAAACTGGTTCTTTACCTCATCCCGATCATGTTCGTTCTGGGACCCATGCTGTTCTCTCCCATCACACAGGCACGTTCAACCGGCTATATCGTTGCAAATTTATCTGCCCGCGGCAATCTAGCGATGAATGAGATTACGCAGGCGACCGGTTCTGACGTCAAGTACGGCGAGGGTTTGGCCGAGACGTTCGACATTGACGTGGCATGAGAACAATGACAGCCAATTGGCGGGCGCAGTATTCGGATGGTCAATCGGCCCGAAGTTGGCGGTGCGAAATTCGGCTGGAAGCCAATGGGTTGTCGATCGATCGTGGCGACGAATACGAGTTGCAGATTTGGCCGTATAGTCAGCTGCGCAGTCACACGATGAAAGCGCGATCTGCCGAAATGATCGTCGAGCGCGGCGATACCCCCGGCGCCCAGTTACTCATTCGCGACGCCAGCGCGATCGAGCAGCTCAAGCGGATTGCGCCGCAACTCACAGTGTCCGGAAATCGTCGACGTTGGCTGACGCCCCTCCTCGTGGTTACCGGTGTGATTATTGCTTTGATCGCGGCAATATGGGCACTGGATGTCAAGCCTGCCCGCACCATTGCAAATATGTTACCCGATCGCATGCGCCAATCGATCGGCCGCAGCGTGGTAGAGCACTTCAAAGCCAAAGGTCAGGTTTGCGATGTCCCCGCCGGTCGCAAGGCCATAAACCAACTTGTCGCGCGCTTGCTCGGGCAAGAGCCCACCTTAGAAATGTTCAGAGTTACAGTCGTTGACCTTCCCTTCCGTAATGCCTTTGCCACGGTCGGCGGCCAGATGATTATCACAAAAAAAATGATCACACAGGCGCAATCGCCGGATGAAATCGCAGGCGTTCTCGCACACGAAATTGGGCACGGTATCGAACGACATCCAGATGCCGGTTTGATCCGCGCGCTCGGGTTGTCTCTCCTGCTCGAAATCATCAGCGGCGGCACCGGCCTGCTCAGCAGCTTCAGTCTGCATCTTCTAGAGACGGGGTATCGCCGCCAGGACGAGCGTGCCGCCGATCAACAAGCACTCCGCTTGCTTCGGCAGGCCGCAATCTCGAAAAAAGGCTTGGAGGATTTTTTCCAACGCCTCGCGGAAGAACAGAAGGAGTCGTCTGTCGAAGCTCTAAAGCTCGCACTCGATTTTCTGCGCACGCACCCCTATCCGCAGCAGCGCCTCGAAGTCGTTCGCCGCGCGCCGTCGTACGTGGCAACGCCATCACTTAACGCTTCTCAATGGAAAGCCCTACGCGCAATTTGCCCGCATGAATAAGGCTGCTGCCGCCCCTTCAGAGACCTACCGAGTTGCGCAACTTGAGCTTGGCGACGCTTGCGGCGATGCGCGTCATCGCTTTGCTCAAATTGTCGTCCGACGTGGCCGTCGACAGGCGCACGAACGGACTGAGACTGTAGGCACTGCCTGGCACGGCAGCCACGAACCCGTCATCGAGCAAGTATTGGGCGAAGGCCACATCGTCAGTTATCGTACTGCCATCCGGTGCAATGGCCCCGATAACGTTTTCACAACCGATATAGGTATAAAACGCACCGCCCGGCGGATCGAGCGTCAGCGCGGGCACCGCGGCGATACCGTTGACAACGATGTTACGTCGCCTCTCGAACGCCGCGCAGAATTGGGCGATATGGTCTTGCGGCCCGTTAAGTGCCGCCGTGGCGGCAGCCTGGGCGATCGAGCAGGCACCGGACGTGATCTGAGATTGCACTTTCGTCATCTCAACGATCAACTGTCTTGGGCCGGCGCCGTAGCCGATCCGCCATCCGGTCATGGCATAGGCTTTCGAGACACCATTGACGATCAGCGTTCGATCGCGCAACTCGGGACACGCACTTGCAAACGACACGAATGTCTGACCATCAAACAAGATATGCTCGTAAATCTCGTCAGCCAGGACAAGGACCTTGGGGTAGCGAGCCAACACCTCACCAAGTTCCTTCAGATCCTGCGCCGTATAGCAGGCGCCGGCAGGATTCGACGGCAGATTGAGGAACAGCCAGCGCGTTGACTGGGTGATCGCCCTTTCAAGCACCGCCGGCGTCAGGCGAAACCCATCTTCGGCCATGCAAGGAATGACAACCGGCACACCACCAACGACAGATGTCATGGTCTTGTAAATATCAAAGTGGGGCGCACAAAGCAGGACTTCCTCCCCCGGCTCCAGTGTTGCCATCAACGCGTCGAACAGCACCTGCTTGGCTCCGTTCGAAACAATGATCTCTCCCGGCATATAGGTCAGGCTGTTCTCGCGCTGAAACTTGTCGACGACCGCCTGTTTCAATTCCTGCGTTCCGTCGGTTGGCGGATAGCGCGTCTTGCCGGCGAGCGCCGCTTGATGGGCTGCTTCGACGATATGGGCTGGCGTATCGAAGTCTGGCTCGCCAAGACCGAGATCGATCACATCATGTCCGTCAACTTTGAGTGCCTTGGCTCGATCGCTAACCAACATCGAAGCCGACGGCTGGACAACCGATAATCGCGACGCAGCAAAACTCATGATATTTTATCCCTAACTGTTGCCAGAAGGCTGTCCGCGCCTTTGGCCAACAAACCCGTATCAGACCCACAAGCGACAAACGTAAACCCGTCATTCAGCTAATTCGCAGCGAAAGACGCATCCTGCACCAACGTGCCAACCGGAATGCGCCGGTCCATAAGTTGCTGCGCCGCCGTTTTGCTCCGTCGCCTCAATCGGCACGGTCATGACACCCGCTGGAAACGCCGTTGCGTTCAGGCCATCGGAAGATGGACGCGCACCGGAACCGCCCGGATTGAAGCACAACACTTCAGAGCATAGCAAGCATATGCCTTGGTGTAGGCCAAGGGCACGTTGATGCCCTTTTTGTCGACGCCGGACGTACCGGAAAAATCACAAGTAATGTGATCTTCGTGGATGTCGAGCTTGACCTTCAGGTCGACCGGTGTCTTGAAACCATCGATCGTCCTCGTTAGCAGTGCTGCCTTGACCCCGCTCCGCTCGATTAGCGCGTTCGTCGCCAACGTCTTGCCATCAATGATCTGACCGACATGGGAGACGTCGATACCCACCTTCGCACTGACTTGCTTGAAACCGTCGATGATCGCGTCATCTGGCGCCGCTTAGGTGGTCAGCACTTTCGCTGAGAACTGCGCTGCGCCGACCTCAAGCACGACGTCCGTAAACGTGTCACCGATGTCGACACCCTTCCGTACTGTCGTACTTATCCATCAAGACAGCCTGCCCAAAGAACTTCGGTGGTGAGACAGTGCATGGAACAGCATCTCATCGGACCATCTTTTTTATCCATAGGTTTTACGTTCTTCATCTCTGAAATGCCGAGCTATCAACGAATCCTTCGTGTCCGCAGGCGTGCTGGCGCCTCTTCCACCGATGACACTATGGTACTGGCGTCCTGCGACCCGCAGCCATATGCTGGATGTCGGCCCCCTGATGGAGATCATCCATGCCTCACACACCTCGCTTCGGCGTCCTGGTCCTGCCCAATATCGCTTGGTCTGACATCCTCAAACGCTCCCAGCACGTCGAGCAACTCGGATTCGAATTGGTTACGACGGCCGATCACTTTTGCGATTGGAGCGATACGTCGCGTGACTGGCATGAAGGCTGGAGCGTGCTCGCCGCCGTCGCCATGGCGACAGAGCGGGTCCGAATCGCAACCTATGTGACGCAATTCCCGTTGCGCCACCCGGCCATGCTGGCACGACAGGCGCTGACCATCGATCATATCTCGAACGGGCGCCTGGAGATTGGCCTGGGAACAGGCATTCCGATCGATCCGAGCTACGACATGATGGGTATTCCGAACTGGGATGGCAAAGAGCGCGTCGTTCGTTTCAAGGAATACGTCGAGGTCGTCGATCGACTGCTTTCCAATGAGGTCTCAAGTTTTACCGGGGAGTACTACACGATCAACGATGCGATCGTGAAACCGAGACCGATCCAACAGCCTCGCCCGCCGATCGTGATCGCCGCACTCGGACCGGTGATGCTGCGCTTCGCCGCGCGCGTCGCCGACACCTGGGACACCATGAGCTTCGCCAAAACGTTTGCCGAGCAGTTGGTAGACCTGCATAAAAAGGTGAAGATCGTTAATGAAGCCTGCGCGAAGGCCGAGCGAGATCCGGCGACGCTGCGGCGCTCCTATCATATGTTTGACCCAGCCGCACGCGCCAGCGGTGGTGGGTTCAGCTACTACGAGTCGGTTGATGCCTTTGAAGATATGGCCGGCCAGATTATGGAAGCCGGTTTCAGCGAACTCAGCCTCTACTACCCGGTCCTACCCGAACAGATCCCGACTTTCGAACGGATCGCACAAGAGCTGTTGCCGAAGTTGCGCGCGTCGTAGCTGCGGATGCGCCGCTGCAAATACTCGGCAACAAATTGCCAGGAGCGCACATGAAGGAGAGCAACTATCAGTTGGCCGGGCTGGTGGGATTCATTATAGCAGGGCTCGTCTTCATTGCCGCCGGCATCAATTTCGGCGATCCATTGACGATCATTGGTAGCGTCGTTTGGGTCATTTCATGCCTGATCTGGATGATCCCGCTGCTCAAGTCGGGAAATGACTAACCGACTAAGCGAGCGCCACGTGACCCCAGCCGGGGAGATTCGGATTGAACCCGACATCCCATACCGTATTGCCGGCAGGCACACTGTCACGTAGCATCAAGCGACAAACTCAAAACTGTTGAGAGATCCCAACATGAAAGCGATCAGGGCCCATTCCTTTGGCGGGCCGGAAGTTTTGCAACTAGATGACGTCGATGATCCCACACCGGGTGCAGGCGAAGTCGTCATCGATGTACGCGCAGCGGGCGTCAATCCGGCCGACACCTACATGAGAAGCGGTACATACGCGATCGTGCCCGAACTCCCCTATGTCCCGGGCGGTGATGCTGCAGGCATCGTTGCGAGCGTTGGCGAAGGCGTCGTTGACTATGCGGTTGGTGATAGAGTGTTCGCCGGCACCGCCCAGAGTTTCGACTTCACGGGCTGCTATGCGGAGAAAGTGAAACGGAAGATCGGCGAGATCGCACATCTGCCGGATAGAGTGGGTTTCGCCGAAGCGGCAACTTTCGGTGTTTCCTACACGACGGCGCATTATGCCTTGTTCATGCGCGGAAATGCGCAGGCGGGCGAGACAGTGTTCATTCATGGCGCGAGTGGTTCGGTCGGCACATCTGCCGTCCAACTCGCCAAACGCGCAAACCTCAAAGTTATCGGCAGCGGTGGAACAGACAAAGGCCTTGAGCTGATCATGAAAGCCGGCGCCGACCATGCCGTCGATCATACGGCTCCCAATTATCTTGATGACGTCCGGCGCTTCACCAACGACAAGGGACCCGAGTTGATCCTCGAGATGCTGGCGAACGTAAATCTTGCTGCCGACATGGACCTGGCCGCCAAATACGGGCGTATCATTGTGATCGGCAATCGCGGTGAGATCACGATCACGCCACGTGTTGCCATGATGAAAGAGCTGGACATTCGCGGCATTGCCTTGTGGAACTCAACCCGCGAACAAATGAAACCGATTTTGAGCGACATCCTAGCAGGCGTTGCGGACGGCACACTGAAACCGGTGGTCGGCAAGCAGTTTCCGCTGGCCGAAGCCGAAGCGGCACATATCGCGGTCTTGGAACCGGGCGCCCATGGAAAGATCGTCCTCGTGCCCTAATGGCCGCACGCTTGGCAATCTGAAAACGGAGTGTTAGACGGGCCAGCGCGAACTTGACGAGGTGAGCAACGCGATGTTCCGCACTCATCGACAATACGAAACCACCGTGCCTGGGAACGACCTTGTATGCACCAAGCCGAAAAGAACCGCCTTCTCAATTCGCCACTAAAGGTCGTTAATGTCGGCCTTGAAGGCTTCGCTCAGGAATTGAAGCAGCAGGATGTTGACGTTGTCCACGTTGATTGGAAGCCGCCTGCGGGCGGCAACACACGTCTGGCAAAACTTCTCTCCAAGCTCGGGACATAGCGGCCATGGAGATCATTGAAGCCGCCAATCGCGAGGCGCTGCAGCGCATGCTGTCGGGCACACCGATCCTCAAAGACGTCGTTCCTGCCTCCGAAGCCATACCGGCGCTTAAGGATCGGATGATTCTGCATGCGGGACCGCCGATCACGTGGGATCGCATGTGCGGCCCGATGCGCGGCGCAATCACGGGCATTGCTGTTTTCGAAGGTTGGGCACCGGATCTCGAGACCGCAGCAGACATGGCAGCGGGTGGCGCCTTCGAATTCCATCCCAACCACCACTTCGATGCGGTCGGGCCGATGACCGGTATGACCACGGTCAGTCAACCAGTGATGGTTGTTGAGAATGAAACCTTCGGCAATCGTGCGTTCTGTACGATCAATGAAGGTCTCGGCAAGGTCATGCGCTTTGGCGGCAACGATGATGAAGTTCTGGAGCGATTGCGCTGGATCAGAGAAGTGCTCGGGCCGGCGATGTCGGCAGCGCTACGTGCTGATGGCGGCGTCCCGCTCAAGAGCATTGTTGCCCGTGGCCTGACCATGGGCGATGAGATGCACCAGCGTAACGTTGGCTGCTCCGGCCTGATGTTGCGCGCAATGGCTCCAGCGATGGCGGCCACCTCTCGCGACAATGCGGCCCTTTCGAAAGCACTGGCCTTTGTCGCGAGCAACGATCAGTTCTTTCTCAACATCGCGATGGCGCTTGGCAAATCCCTGATGGATCCGGTGCGCGATATCGAAGGCTCCAGCATCGTCACGGCGATGTCGCGCAATGGAACTGACTTCGGTATTCGCGTCAGTGGTACGGGCGACCAGTGGTTCACGGCGCCGGTTGAGATGCCCGAAGGGTTGTATTTCCCTGGCTACACTGAAGCGGACGCCAACCCTGACATGGGTGATTCAACCATTGTCGAAACAATTGGCCTCGGCGGCTTTGCGATGGGTGCTGCGCCTGCTGTTGCCGGCTTTGTCGGAGCCGGAACTGCGTCCGAAGCAGCCAACTTTACGCACTCGATGCGCGAGATCACGTTCGGCGAGAATCCGGAATGGGCGATTCCGGCACTCGACTATCTCGGTGTCCCGACCGGTATCGATATCCGCTATGTCGTCGAAACAGGACTCGCTCCAACCATCAATACCGGCATCGCCCACAAACAGCCTGGGATCGGACAGGTCGGTGCGGGTGTCGTGCGCGCGCCGCTGGCATGTTTCGAGCAAGCGCTCGAAGCACTGGCCGAACGGGTAAATGCAGCATGACCGAAGTCATCCTCAATGACGTCCGCCGCGGCTACTATGCCGATTCGGTTGCCTTGATGCAGCTCTCGCAAAAAATTGTATGCCTCGAAGGCGTACAAGAGGCTGCCCTGATGATGGGAACGCCGGCCAACATCGAAATCCTGGCGGATGCGCGTCTGCTGGCCGATGTCGGTCGCCAGGCCCAGGGCGGCGACCTTATCCTTGCGATCCGCGCCGATCATATAGACGCCGCGAACAAGGCAATGGCCGACGCTACAAGTCTCCTCTCGCGGTCCCGCGCTGCTGATGGCGAGCAGCTCTCGTGGCGCCCGAAGACGACTCGAGCTGCCATCAATGGCATGCCGGACGCCAATCTGGCACTTATCTCCGTTCCCGGCGACTTCGCAGTTGCCGAGGCGCGCAAGGCGATCCGGCGCGGCCTCGATGCAATGATCTTCAGTGATAACGTGTCCGTCGAAGACGAGGCAGCGCTCAAACGAGAAGCGCAAGAACTTGACCGTCTCGTCATGGGACCGGACTGCGGCACGGCGATCATCAACGGCATACCACTGGCATTCGCCAACCGGGTTCGGCGCGGCAACGTCGGCATCATTGGTGCGTCAGGCACCGGTATCCAGGAAGTATCATGTCTGATCGACCGCTTTGGCGGCGGCATCTCGCACGCGATCGGCGTCGGAGGACGCGACTTGAGCCACATGGTGGGTGGCCTATCGACGCTGATGGCGCTTGATATGCTGGACAGGGATCCGAATACCGAACGCCTGGTCTTGATTTCGAAGCCACCACCAGCCGGAGTGGCCGCGAAAATCCTGGAACGGGTTTCGGCGTCGCGCAAGCCAACGACGATTTGCTTCATTGGAGCGCACAACCTGCAGATGCCGGCGAATGCTACTCAGGTCGCAACACTGTTGAGCGCTGCCGAACATGCTGCATCCAAGCGGCCAAATCCAGTTCCATCACACGTTCCTGGATTCGATATCCCGTCAAGTCACCGCCGAATTCACGGGCTTTTTTCCGGCGGCACCCTGTGTGCGGAAGCGCAGGTGATATTCCAATCGGCAGCAGAGCATTTTGTCTCCAATGCGCCAATCCCGGGCGCCCCATCGGCCAGCGCCGGCAGTGATGAGCATGCGCTCCTGGACCTTGGAGCCGACGAGTTTACCAAGGGACGGCCGCATCCGATGATCGACCCTTCCGTGCGGGACCGAGCGTTGCTTGAGGCTCTGAGTTCCGAGCGAACAGCGGTCATCTTGCTCGATGTTGTTATCGGATTTGGATCGCACCACGATCCTGCCGGCCATCTGGTCGCTCTACTCAATCAACAATCAAGAATCGCACGACCTCAGATTGTTGCATCGGTGACCGGCACCGACGCCGACCCGCAGAACCGGTCATCTCAAGTGGCGAAACTTGAGTCCGCCGGCATTCACGTTGCACCGACGAACGCTGAGGCTGCAGCTTTGGCACTTGCGGCGATCGCGCAAGATAAGTGAACATCTTCCGATCCTGGGCAACCCCGATGAGATAGCACCGAAATACTGAAACCGGGCCGCAATTTGTCTCCTGTTTTACCAGCCCCCGTCGTGCTCTAGTCGCGTAACGCTAAGTTCCATCCAGAGCAGGCTTCATGGGTAACAAGAACATTCGCGTCGCTATCGACATCGGCGGCACCTTCACGGATCTACAGGTCCTCAACCTCGACAGCGGCGCGATTCATGACTTCAAATCACCGTCCACGCCGCACGACCCATCCGAGGGCCTGATTGCCGCGCTCAACAGCGCGGCATCTCGGTTCGGCTTCGCGCTGGCTGACATCACGATGCTGCTGCACGGATCGACGATCGCGACCAACGCCGTGCTGGAACGCAAGCTGCCAAAAGGCGCGCTACTCACCACTCATGGGTTTACCGATGTGCTCGAGATCGGTCGCCACATGCGGCACAACGTTTATGCCCTCAAAGCCGAATCGCGCTCGCTTCTCATTCCGCGCGAGAGACGCTTTGGGATTGCCGAACGCGTGCAGGCCAATGGAGAAATTGGATTGGCTTTGGATGCTGCTGCGGTTCACAGCGTTGGCGAGGGCTTAGTGGCAGAAGGCGTTTCGTCGGTTGCGATCGCGTTTCTTCATGCCTATCGCAATCCCTCACATGAGCAACAGGCTGCCGAGATCCTGAGCCAGTTCCCAAGCCTTTCGATTGCGACCTCACACGAGGTCAGCCCCGAGATCCGCGAGTTCGAGCGCATCTCGACCACGGTGCTCAACGCTCTCCTGAAGCCCGTCATATCCGGATACTTGAAACGTTTGACGCAGCGCCTTGCCGACGCCGGCGTCTCGGCACAGCTCTATCTCGTGCAATCCAACGGCGGCGTTGCGCTCCCGGATGATGCCGCGCGCCTTCCTGTAAAACTCTTGCTGTCAGGCCCGGCCGGCGGCGCCATGGCGATGGCTCAGTTGGCGCGTGCGCATGGACTTTCAAACATGGTCGGCATCGATATGGGCGGCACGAGTTCCGATGTATCGGTGGTGACAGATGGTCAAATCGGCGAGACCGGAGAGGGAGACATCGACGGCCTGCCGGTGCGCCTGCCAATGATTGAGATTCGAACAATTGGCGCCGGTGGCGGATCAATTGCACACGAAGTGACAAATGCGTTGCGCGTCGGCCCGATAAGCGCCGGCTCCATGCCAGGTCCAGCCTGCTATCAACGCGGCGGTACAGACCCGGCGGTCACCGATGCCAACCTGTTGCTCGGCCGCATAGACCCAGGCGCATTCCTCGGCGGCGAGATGCAACTGAACAAGCAGGCCGCCGAAAGCGCGATTCAGCCACTTGCAGCTCAACTCGGATTGTCACAGGATGACGCCGCACGCGGCATCGTCGATGTCGCCAATGTCAGCATGGCAAGTGCCGTGCGGCTCAGCCTGTTCGAGAAAGGCGCCGATCCGGCCGACTATGTGCTTGCGCCGTTCGGCGGTGCCGGAGGTCTGCACGCATGCGCAATCGCGGAGGAGCTTGATATTGACCAGATCCTCTTTCCAGCGACCGCTTCGACACTTTCCGCCGGTGGCATTCTCACATCCGACTTGCGCCATGATCTGTCCCATTCGGAGCTCTTTGTGCTCGACGCAGAGGCCAGCACACCACTCAATCAGATCGCGCAGCGACTCTTCATTGAAGCAGGCGCGATGCTCGACGTCGACAATGTGCCCTCTACCCAGCGCCAGATTCGGTTTGCGGCTGACTGCCGCTACCGCGGTCAAGCCTATGAAATTGTTACCCCCTGGCCCTATCTGACCGAAGCGACCAGAGTTGATTCTGGTGCGATCGAATCCCTGAAAGCCGTCTTTCACGACCTTCATCTCACCCGTTATGCCCATAACGCGCCCGATGAGCCCGTTGAAATCGTCACGCTGCGCGCCAGCGCAATTGGATTGCTTGGGCAGCCCGAAATTGAAGTCGGCAACAATCGGTCGCGGCATGCCACCGATGACACAAACCGTTCGCGACCAATCCATCTGCGCGATGGCTGGCACAATACGCCAGTGCGCCAACGCGACACGATCACCACGGCGCCAATCGATGGTCCCGTACTCATCGAAGAGGCCTACTCATCCCTGCTGATCGACGCCGGCTGGACGATCCGCGCGATCGATGACGGATGCCTGATGGCCGAACGAATGAGGGAGAACGTACGATGACCCAAATTGATCCCGTCAAGCAGGAAGTCATTCGCAACGCACTCATCGCTGGCGCGGAAGAGATGAATGTCTCAATCTGGCGGACGGCGCGCTCCACTGTGGTCCGGGAAACCCTCGATTACTCTACCGCGCTGTTCAACGGCGCCGGTCAGGCGGTCGCGCAATCGACGCGCATTCCGATCCACCTCAACTCCATGTCCGTCTGCCTAGAGGACATCATCTCTGGCCCCATACCAATCGATCAATGGCACGACGGCGACGTGATCCTGACCAATGACCCCTACGCGGGTGGCCAGCACTTGTCGGACTTTGTCGCGTTCAAACCGATCTTTGCCGACGGCCGTCGCATCGCCATTGCCGCCGCCATCGTGCACCACGTCGACGTCGGCGGTGGCGCACCCGGCAGCTACTACGCGAAGGCGACCGAGGTTTACCAGGAAGGTTTGCGCTTGCCTCCGATCAAACTCGTCGAGGCCGGCCGCACCAACAACGCCGTTGTCGATATCATCCGACGCAATAGTCGCGAACCGGACAAGATCGGCGGCGATGTCCATGCGCAACTTGCCTGTCTTGACGTTGGTTCGGCCGCCATCGGCCGCATCACAACACGTTACGGGCACGACATCTTGGAGGCGGCCATGGCCGCCATTCTCGACCAGTCGGAAGCAACCATGCGCGAGACCTTGGCTGGCCTGCCGGACGGCACCTATAGGTTTAACGACTTTGTCGACGACGACGGTCAGGATGCCATCGATCTTGCCATAGTCACATCCGTAAGAATTGCCGGCGACAGATGCATCGTCGACCTATCTGAGAGTGCCGACCAGGCACCGGGACCGGTCAATTGCACACTCAATATGTCGAAGTCGGCCGTCTATTGCGCCCTGCTCAGTCTCGCAGACGGTGCTGTCATGGCCAATTCGGGCGCGTATCGACCGATCGATGTCATCTGCCGGGAAGGTTCCATCGCCAACTGCACGGCGCCGGCCCCCGTTGCCAACCGGATGGCAACAGGTCACCGGATCGTCACGGCCGTCCTTGGCGCGCTTGCCGAGGCGGCGCCTGAGCGTATCCCCGCGGCCTACTACGGCGTCTCCTATGTGATGACCTTGCAGGCACCGGATCCGGTCGTCGCAGGGGAGTCTCGTGTCTATTTCGAAGTGGAAGTTGGCGGCTGGGGCGGTCACCCAACGCAGGACGGTGCCGACGGCTTCTCCTGCGGTTTCCATAACCTCGCCAATTCACCCGTAGAGATGTGCGAAGTTCTATTCCCGATTACGTTCACCGAATATGGCTTCATCCCTAATAGCGGTGGCGATGGTGAGCATCGTGGCGGCCTTGGCCTCGCCCGCGAATGGCGTTTGAACGCCGACTGGGGCGTTGTCTCGGGCAGCTTCGAGCGATTCCGACACGGTCCATACGGACTGGCAGGCGGCAACGATGGCCGGCCGGGCCGATTCTCGCATGTGACGACCTCAGGGACCATGCAGTTGCCCTCGAAGATATCCGGCGTGCGACTTGTCGCCGGGGACCGCATCCGGCTCGAAACGTCCGGTGGCGGTGGCTGGGGCGACCCGGCGAACCGTTCCGCTGAGGCCCGACAGCGCGACCGCGACGGAGGCTATGTTAGCGAGTAACGACTGCCAGTCAGGCAGTGCCGGACTTTATCCAAGCCATTCGATCAAGTTTCCCAGCATCTCGCCGATATTGATGTGATCACAACCTCCTGCACCCTTGCAAAGCATCGTCACACGTTCAAAGTTGTATCTCCGTTTCGATACCTCGACGCCTTTCATCAGGAGCCATGACGATGCAGGATGCCATGAAAGTTCGACACAAGTCAGCCTGCCCGCATGACTGCCCGAGCACCTGCGCGCTTGAAGTATCGATCGACGCGGATGGCCATATCGGACGCATAAGCGGCGCAAAGGGAAACGACTACACGGCAGGCGTCGTCTGCGCCAAAGTTGCGCGCTATGCTGAAAGGATCTACCACCCAGACCGCCTTAAATCACCGCTCAAACGCACCGGCGCCAAGGGCAGCGGCCAGTTCGAACCGATCGCCTGGGACGCCGCGCTGGATGAGATCGCCACACGTTTCAAGGACATTGCCGACCGGTACGGCCCGGAAACAATCTGGCCTTACCACTCCGGCGGCACGATGGGCGTGCTGCAGCGCTACGGCCTCGACCGCCTGCGCAACGTCATGGGATACGCGCGCCAGCAAACAACGATTTGTGTCACGCCGGCGGAGTCGGGATGGCTTGCCGGCGTTGGCAAGTTGACCGGCTGTGATCCGCGCGAGATGGACCGTTCGGACCTGATCATCATGTGGGGAGGCAATCCGGTCTCGACACAGGTCAACATCATGACCCACGTCACGCGAGCGCGTAAAACCCGCGGCGCCAAATTCGTCGTCATCGATGTCTATCGCACGCCAACTGTCGAACAGGCCGATATCGCGCTGATCATAAATCCCGGGACCGACGCCGCACTCGCCCTTGCCGTTATGAACGTCCTGCTTTCCGAAGGCATGGCCGATCGCGCGTACCTGGCGAAATACACCGACTTCGACGACGAAGTCGAGCAGCACATCATGACCCGGACGCCCGAGTGGGCAGCCGAAATCACAGGTCTGTCTGTCGACGAGATCGTCGACTTCGCTCGGTTGTTCGGAAGGACGCCGAAAAGCTTCCTGCGCGCCGGCTTCGGTTTCACACGCACGCGCAATGGTTCAGCTGCAATGCATGCTGTGTCTTGCCTGCCCGCCATCACCGGCGCTTGGCAACACGAGGGCGGCGGCGCCTTCTTCCTCACCTACGACACCAAGATTTGGGGCCTCGACACGAATTTCCTCTATGCCAGCGAGACCATCAACCCGAACACTCGGGTCCTTGATCAGTCACGTATTGGTGCCGTGCTGTGTGGCGACCCGGACGCGCTCAAGGGCGGCCCGCCGGTCATGGCCATGCTGATGCAGAACGCCAATTCGGCAACCGTTGCTCCTGACACATCAGCGGTCCTGCGAGGCCTTTCACGCAACGACCTGTTTCTCGTCGTGCACGAGCAATTCATGACACCGACCGCACGACACGCCGATATTCTTCTGCCGGCCACGACATTTGTCGAACACGACGATCTCTACTACGGGCTCGGTCACACTCATCTCACCTGCGCACCCAAGCTTATCGAGCCGCTCGCCGATGCCCGCCCGAACAGTTTTGTCGTACGCGAACTCGCCAAGCGCCTCGGCGCCGACCACCCATGCCTCAAGATGGATGACCGCGATCTGCTCGATGCCGCACTGACGCGCGGCGGACTGCCATCGCTGGCAGACCTCACCGAAACCGGTTGGGTCGATCGTGCACGCACCTTCGAGCAGGCACATTTTCTTGATGGCTTTCCGCAACCGGATGGGCGCTTCCATTTTAAGCCGGACTGGTCACGCATCGGTCCGGACCACCAGCGGATGCCACCTCTGCCGGATTGGAGCACGGACTTTGAGACCGCAACAAAGAGTTATCCCTTCAAACTCGTCTGCCCACCCGCACGCAACTTCCTCAACTCAACATTCTCGGAAACGCCGACAAGTATTGCCCGAGAGGGCGGCCCGCGCATTCGTATCCACAGCAAAGTGGCAGACTCAAACAAGATCACTGCCGGCACCCGCGTGCGCATTGGCAACGCACGCGGGTCGATCGTACTCGTTGCCCAGATCGATGATGGTCAAATGCCGAACACACTCATCGTGGAAGGTATCTGGCCGGCGGAGGCGTTTGAAGAGAACAAGGCGATCAACACGCTCATCGGCGGCGACCCGGTTCCGCCCAACGGCGGTGCTGCTTTCCACGATACCGCCGTTTGGCTGCAGATCGCCTGACAGCGAGCCGGCTCGCCAAAATGCATTGGTCGCACTGGCGGCACGCAATCATCACAACTGGATTCTCACCGAATGACTCGCCCCCTATTTGTCATCAAGAGTGTGGCTTTTGCCCTGTTGCTCCTTTTGACCAATCTGCAGACCATCACTGCGAGCGCACAGCCGGCGTTGAAAAAGGCAGATATCGAGCGTGTCGAGAAACGCCGGAAAGAGGCTGCCAATTCACTCGTGACGCTGGCCGACCTGCTGACGGCGCGCAAGGAGCAGGCGGCCGTCATCAAGAAGTTCAAAGCCCAGCTGCGCCAAGCAAACGAAGACGCGACAAAAAAGGAATTAGAAGAAAAGATCAAAGCAGAAAACAGCAAACTCGCCCAGATCAATGCCCAGATTTCCGGTTTGTCGACCGGTGTGGCCGAGGCGGAGATCAAGTACGATCAAACGACCAAATTCGACCTCAAAGCCGAGCTGGAAAGCCTTGTCCAACCGTTCATCAAGATGATGCGCGAGGCCACTGAGAACACGCGTCAGATCGACGCCTTGCGCAGCACCATTGCTGCTGCCGATCAACGGCAACGCGCGGCGACGCGCGCCAACGCGCGACTTGCCCTGCTGCTTTCAATCGAAAAACAGAAAGGGGATGCAACGAACGGGGAAATCAACGACCACCTCGCCGCACTCGCCAAAGATTGGGAGAAACGCGAGAAAGAGGCGCAGCACCTCGTTGAGACCGCCCAGCAGCAGCTCCAGTTACGCCTCGATCAACAAGCCAACACACCGAGTGGAATCGGCATCTTCGCGACACAGTATTTCAGTCACCGTGGCTTGAATCTACTGCTTGGTCTTGCGGCCTTCGGAGGCGTTTTTATTCTGATGAGCCTCGTCGCACGGGCGGCCGACTTTATTCGTCGAAAGCGCGGTTATAAGCGCTCGTTTACAACCCGCCTGATCAGCCTCGTGTTTCGTTCGGTCACAATGCTTTTCGCACTGCTTGCCATGCTGGCCGTATTCAATCTGATGAACGACTGGCTGCTGATGGGCGTCGCGACCGTCTTCATCCTTGCGGCAGTTTGGATCAGTCTGAAAATGCTACCACAACTCGTCGAGCAGATTACGCTCCTGCTTGACCTTGGCGCCGTTCAGGAGAACGAGCGACTGCTTTTTGCGGGCGTACCGTGGCTGGTCAAGCGACTCGACCTCTATACTCAATTGGTCAACCCGGCGCTCGATGGTGGCACGTTCACTGTGCCCGTACGTGAACTCGTCGGCCACCACTCCCGTCCAGCAGCGGCCGGCGAAGCTTGGTTTCCGACGCGAAAAGACGATTGGGTGCAACTTGCCGATGGACACATCGGCAAGGTCGTCAGTCAGACACCAGAATTGGTGCAAGTCGTTGAACTCGGCGGCGCGAGGCGCACGTTCGAGACGACTGCGTTTCTTGCCGACGCGCCGCGCAACCTGTCAACCGGATATCGCATTAAGACCGAATTCGGACTTGACTACCAGCATCAGGCCATTGCCGTGAATGAGATTCCGACGCAACTGGCCGAATACGTTCGAATGGATCTCGTCAAATTGCTCGGCGAAGAGGCTGTTGTAAACATCGACGTGGACCTTCTGCGAACGGATGATTCGGCGATCATCTTCGAAATCGAGACGGACATCGCCGGAAAAATGGCCAGCCGCTACGAAGACGTGGAGCGCTGCGTCGCCCATTCGATGGTCGCAGCAGCCAACCAAAACGGTTGGGTTATCCCGTTTCCACAGCTCGTCATGCATCGTGCGCGAGCAGAACCTACCCGTGTGGCAAGCTAGAGCCCTTCAGACTGAGATGGAGTCAATTCTGTTCGCAAACGGTGAGTCGACCAGCAGGAGAGCGGCGCATCGCGCAGCGGTGCTGCGGGCAAGCCGTTCGACGCCCATGGGCGTTTACTGGGTGGCCGCCGTTTGCGAACCCACTCGAAGTTCGCGATCGAATGATCGACACGAAAATGGGCCGGGCGGATTTGCCCCGATCTCGGCGCGTCCCGTCTTGTCCGTAGCACCGCCACGCACGGCGACGGTCCACTTGATCTCAGGCCAAATCCGCCTCGGCAGAATGGGTCCATCTCAGTCTGAAGGGCTCTAAAGCCGCGACTTCTCGCTGAACAACGGGTGCCTGACGATCACGTAGATGTTCTTTGCCTTGCTGTCCGAAAATGGGCGACGCATGATGCTTGACGAATTTTGGCAAACATCAAGAATTCGCCAGTCTCAAAGACGATCAGAGAGGTTAAGAGCAATGGCTAGTGCACCGCTTACAAAAACGGCAGTCGATGTCGACTATGGCGATGATCAAGCTGCGATGGAAGCGTATCGCGCAGAAGGTACGGCACGCGCGCTCGCCATGGACAATCGCGGACCACTGCGTCTCGACGACAACGGCAGGCTGGAGCCGGCAATTCTTGATGCCTACTCACGCCACGGCTTCTATATCTTCGAGAACCTGCTGAGCGAAACTGAGCTCGCGGACCTGGAGCATGACCTGCACGACATGATTGAGCGTGCGCCGACCGGCAAGGATAGCAAGGTTGATGCGAAAGGCCGGCCGGCGCTTGGCGCAGATTGTCAGGCGCGGACGGTCAGCATGGTCAAGCCGCTGTCGGACCCCTATGGCGGCACCGATGCCAATCTTGGTCGCCATCCCGTCAAAATGACTGAAATCGAGGCGCCGTCGGATGCGCCCGAATATGTCATGCAGCTCATTCTCGGGACATTACAGTTCTCGCCGGCCCATTTGCGACTCTATGGCCATCCGAGGTTGCTGGCGGCAGCGGCGTCGATTCATGGCGACGACTTTGTCCCCTTTAACGAAAGCATCTGGGTCAAGCATCCGCGCCTGGGCGGATCGGTTGCCTGGCACCAGGATGGCTGGACGCATTGGGACAGCCCCGACTTCCACGAGAATTCACATGGCTTCAATATGATGGCGCAGCTCTACGGCTGCGACGCAGAGAACGGCCTTTGGGTGATACCCGGCACGCACCGCAGCCGCAAAGCAGACATCAAGGCGATGGTCGCCGCGGCCGGCTCGGAAAGGTTGCCAGATGCCGTCCCGCTGATCTGCGGGCCGGGTGATGTCGCAATCACCAACCGCCAGGCGGTACACGGTTCCTTCAATAATACCAGTTCGAAGATGCGCGTGACTTTCAATCTCGGCTTCCACAACCGCAAATCGGTACTCGACGTGCAAGGCGGCGGCGTCCACAACGACGTCACGGTGTACGACGCCGACTACATCCATGAACGCTCCGGCATGATCATGTACGGCATCGATGCACGTCGCCAGCGCTTTGCCGAAGAAACACCTTTCGACTACAAACCACTCCGCGACGAAGCTGGATCATATCGCTGGTCGCCCGAGATCATGCCCAAGCTCAAGGACTATAACCTGAAGGACCTTGGCATCTGACTTGATCAAAACATCGCGAGCAAGACGGTTGGACACGACATGACCACAGCTGAATTGAGCGCGCCAGCGGCCTGGCGCGTGGCGGATCTGCAGGACCGATCCTGGATCTTTGCGCTCGATGCGGCGTCATCTGCGCAACTTGCCTCAGCCGTGAAGTCGGCGTTCGATCCCGAGCGCCCATTGTTCGACTATTCCCGTAAAGATTTCGACTTCAGGGCATTGCCGTTTCTCAGGGCTGCAGCACACGAAGCACATCATGGCCGCGGCCTGGCGTTGATCAAGAATCTGCCTCGTGCAGCACTGAGCGAGGCGGAGTTCCACATCCTAACCTGGGGCATCGGCCTGCATCTCGGCGTGCCACGGCCGCAAGGCAAAGCGACCCAATACATCTCCGAGGTTCGCGACGTCGGCACCGATTACCGCTCGGCGGGTGGTCGCGGTTTTTCCTCAAATGCCAGGCTCGACTTCCATGCTGATGGCGCGGACATCGCCGCGCTGGCCTGCTTCAACAAAGCCCAGTCAGGCGGCCAGAGCATGGTCTCAAGCAGTGTGACGGCACGCGAGATTCTGGTCGCCGAACGGCCGGACCTTGCCGAGGTCGCGCATCAGGATTTCTACTTCAGCCGGCAACAGGAAGAGACCGAGGACGAGACGCCAGCCTACGGGCAACCGCTGTTCGACATTTGCGAAGGACACGTTTTTGGCAAATGGAACCGCAATCGGGTTCAATCCGCGCAAAAGATTCCCGGTGTCCCACAACTCTCGAGCCAACAGCGCGAAACGATGGATACGATGGATGCCATCCTGCAGCGCGCGGATGTGATGTTCACGATGTGGCTTGAACCCGGCGACCTGCAACTGATCAACAACCACACGATGCTGCATTCACGTACCGACTATGTCGACTTCGAAGAGCCGGAGCGCAAACGCCTTCTGCATCGCCTATGGTTGGCGCCGCCTGACTCGGTTCGCCTGCCTGAGAGCTGGGGAGATTTCTATCGATCGATAGAGCCTGGCACGGTTCGCGGCGGCATCCGCGGGCATTGTCATGACGATACTTGCAAAGCCTTTGAGCGTCGCCAGGCGCAAGACCACGGCATGCCGACACCAGGCTGACTTTTCGCGCGGGTTCGACTTAATCGACGTTGCCCTCGGAAGAGTCTATGTATTTGCACATTTTGTTGCGGCCGTTCGCCTTTGCCTTGTAAAGCGCCTGATCGGCGGCAGCCAACAGGTCCTGGGGTGATTTGGCGTTGGCGGGGAAGGCGGCCACGCCACCGGATATGGTCACCCGCGGTAGCTTGCCGCCACTGTAGATAATCGACACGGCTTCAACAGCCTTACGGAATTTCTCAGCTATTTCGAAGGCAGATTCCAACGATGTTTCTGGCATGAGAACGCAAAACTCTTCGCCGCCAAACCGACACAAGACATCGTCCTTGCTGAATGTCGCACGCATACACTCAGCGATTTCTCGCAGCACGACGTCGCCAGCGTCATGACCGTGATTGTCGTTGAAGGTTTTGAACTTGTCGGCATCGAACGAAATGATCGCCACTTCGGAGTCAGTACGTTGCGACCGCCCGAGTTCACCGCGCAATATTTCCAGAAAGTAGCGCCGGTTAAACAAGCCGGTAAGAACATCTTTCGTGGATTGATCACGAAGCTCATCGCGAAGCCGCACATTGGCGATGGCGAGGCTGATGTGCTCCGCACATTGGATGGCAAAGCGGCGCGGATCCAATGACTGTTGTCCCGTCGATGGAGCATCGAGATCTTCATTGAATTTGATATGAAGGAGACCAACTGTGTCACCGTGCGCGATGATCGGCAGACAGACGTAATGCTGGTCTGCAACACTTGGCATCTGATGCTCAACGTGTGTGCAGGGCATGCTGATCGTACCTGCTCCGAATTCATAAGGCCTGCCGCGCCGCAACGACCAACACGCATCCGGTTGAATGTGATCAATGGCTCCAGAGCCGTTCCAATGGCAGGCACCGTCAAGAACATCACGCGAATTGCTGTAGACGTACAGTTCACCTGACGTTTGCGGCAGTATTCTCTCCATGAAGGCCGTTACGACCTGGAACAGTTCGGCAAGAGACTGGCAAGACTGCAACCATTCATCCAACTCCGAGAGCAAGGACATTTCGCGCTGCCGCACCTGCTCGCCAACGAGCGCCTGCTTGGCTCGCGTTTCGGATTCTTCGGCACGGTGCATCGCTTCTGCCAGTTCCACCTCATTGCGCCGAGAGGCCGTAACATCAGTAAACGTGACGACGAAGCCGCCCGCGCTCATCGGCCGAGCATTGGTCGCAACAACGCGTCCGGACGGCATCTGGCGATCAAAATGAAAGGGTGCAGAACTCCGAAATCGATGTTCTGTTTGGTTGGCTTTTTCCTCAGTGATCTCGCCACGTTTGACAGCGACCTCTAAGAAATCCCGCCGGCTTCGGCCTTTATAAATGTCACCTGAGCGCAGTTCCAATACGTCGAATATGCGTTGATTGTGCATAATGCATGTACCATCGGCGGACCAGACCAATACGCCCTGCTCCATCGAATCGATGACATTGAGCGTCAAGTCCCCACTTGGATCAGCCGCATCGTTCTGCGTATTGCGATCCACATCGCAACGATCCTCAAAAGGTTCGTCACTGTGCTTGATGTCGCCGTCCCAACTATCGAGGTCCATCGCGCGCTCAAGCCTTCCCATTGCATCATCAGCCAACAAGCGCCCAACATTGTGCGCACTGAATAGAGATGCAGCGGCGGCTGGTTTGGTTCTTGCCGCTTCGATCAATCAACGTTCTTGGTAAGCGAAAGGTAAACAAGTGCCCGGCTATTGCAATTCGTGCAGCGCAACCCGATCAGTGACGCCCGATAAAACTCATGATCGTGTCTCGGAAGGCCGCGCGGTCGGCAGGAGCGGTTGGCACATGACTGGCTTCATGTAGCCAGAAACCTACCGATCCTGGAATGCCTTGCTCAACCGGCACCGTCAGCCTCGGCCCGGTGATAAAATCGCGACCATTGTGTATAACCAACGTCGGCGCGGCAATATCTGTCAATCGATCCAGTGTATTGTGATCGATCCCGGCTTCGGTCAATCGGTCGTGCGCAACGGCATTGTCACGCAGCTCCGACCATCCTCCCTGAGAACCGAGCAACCTATCCTTCTTGGCGTTGTAGAATTCTGCCGGGAAGGCCTGTTGCACCACCATCTGCTGGAATGCATCAAAACCAATGTCGTGGTGCACCTGCTGCCACTGCAGCATCTGTGCACGAAAGAAGTCGTCAACTTGCGCCCAGCAACCGGTGTTGACCAGACTGCGCACCAAATCCGGCCGTTTGAGCGCAACCACCTGGCCAATGCAGGCGCCTATACCGATCAGCCCCAGAAAATGTGCTCGCTCGATCCCGAGATGATGCAGCAAGGCGATGACGTCATCAGCATAAAGCTCGGTGGTCGCCGGTTGGTTGAGATTGTCACTCGACTGACTCAAGCCGCGGTGATCGAAGATCACGACTGAATAGCGATCCGTCAAGCCTTGCGGAAGATGACGTTCCGCGCCGTGGCAGTATGTGCCCCAACCACCGGAGCAGACAACCGGTTCTCCCGTGCCATGCACTTCGTAGTACATCTGGTGATTGTTCAGTTCGGCCAACGGCATCAGAAACCCTCTGACTTAGCTTTGCAGGGCGGTCTCAATCTGCACTGCTATGGACAGTAACGCGTTGTCTGTCCCAGGTGCACTCATCAACTGTAGTCCGACCGGGCGTTCAATATCGGCGACCGGCAACGGTAAACTGATCGCCGGGCAACCGGCAAAGTTTGCAGGCGCCGTCAGGTCTGCCTGATTGACCGGCACGGGTGTATCGAATGCGAATGTACGCTGCGGCGCCGTCAGCGTCACCAGGACATCGTGGTCGTCGAACAAACTGATCAACGCCTTTCCCGCAGCTTGGATCATCTGTTTTTCAGCCGCGTAGCGCTCTGGTGAAACGCGTCGGCCATAATTCAGCATTGACAAAAACTCAGATGAAAAGGCTTCCGGCTGCTCATCGAGCAATCGATCATGCGCCGCCGCGCCATCCACCTCCGAGACGATGAAGCCGGCACGGCGTGTGCGGCCAAAATCTTGCCCGGGAAACACAATTGGATTGAACTGAGCACCTTCAGCCGTCAACCGTGCCAAGGCCGCATCCAGCGCCGACTGACACTGCGGCTCCACGTCAACACACCCGGCGAAGTCGAGACAGCCGAACTGGATAGCACCCAAGTCCCGCTGCTCGATTCGCTCGCCAAGCACAGCTGCAACATCTGCCACCGATCTTGCCAGCGGTCCTATCATATCGAGCCCGCGTCCGAGCGGCATCACGCCGTCGAGCGGCCAGTAATCACGCGATGGTTTGAACCCGACGACCCCACAATAAGCCGCCGGCAAACGCACCGAGCCCATCGTGTCGGTACCAAGCGCTACAGGGCAAAGATGACCGCCGACAGCGGCCGCCGAACCGCCACTGCTGCCGCCCGGCGTGTAGCCAGGATAGTCAGGATGCATGCAGCGGCCATGATGCGCATTATCCGTCGTCGCGCCGAGCGCGCCTTCATGCATGTTGAGTTTGCCTAGAAAGATCATCCCGGCATCGCGCAGGCGTGCAATGACCGGCGCATCGGCTTTCGGCAGCCATTGCGTTGCAAGACCGTTCGTGGTCGGCATACCGAGCACGTCGATGTTGTCCTTGATGGCAATCGGCACGCCGTCGAGCGGCGAGTGCGGATTGCCTTGCGCGCGCCGCTTGTCGCTGGCCCGTGCCGTTTCCAATGCCATGTCACCCGCGACGTGGATGAACGCATTCAGCGCCCGCCCATGATCGCTGCTGATCCGCGCAAGACAGGCTTCGGTCAAATCCGATGCTGTCACAGCGCCGCTGGACAAAGACGTGACGGCATCGACGACGCCAAGTTCTGCCGGATCTGTCATCGTTCATCAATCAATCGTACGGGCTTTTGACGCGAGTCCACCTGGCTGAGCCGCGCGGTCTCACCAGGACCCACGAGATCGATCAACACGGCAACCCCCAATCTCTGACGCAGGAGTTCCGCGACCTGCGCCTCATCGATATTTGCCTGCGCGCGCTGTTCCGCCATGACAATCAACTCGTCACGTCCTTCGTGGTTCACCAGCCGGCAGACATACTCTCCGTTAAGACTGTCGATCTGGTTGAGGATCGCACCAATCCCGGTCGGGTAAACATTGATGCCGCGCAGCTTGACCATGTTGTCGCTGCGCCCTTGAAAGCCCGCCAACCGACGGAAATTGACACCGATGCCGCCGCGTCCCGGCAACACCGTCGAGACATCGTTCGTATTGAATCGGATGATCGGATAAATAGTGTTCTTGAACAGCGTCGTCACACATATATTACCCGTCTCGCCATCATCCAGCGAAGCGAGCGTGTCGCGATCCAGGATCTCGACGAGATGCGCGTCCTCCCAAATATAGAGTCCGTCGTTGTCCGGTCCTTCGGCTGCAATAATCCCGGTGTCACCAACACCGTACCAGTCATAGACCGCTGCACCCGGCCATGCCTTCGCCATCGCGGCATGGCCGTCGCTCGAAAGGTGCCCCGATATCATGCGCACCGGGATATCACGCCCCGGCTCCAATCCTTTCTCGCGCGCGACGGCAGCCAGCTTGAGAATGTAATCCGCGAAACCAACAATTGCTGTTGCGCCAAACCGGTGCATCAGGTCGACCTGTTGTTCCGAACGAGTCTCCAAACCGGTTCCAGCCGGCAGCAGCAAGGCGCCGGTAAAATGCAAAACTGCTTCGCGAATATAGTGACCGCCATTGACCATCCCAAATCCGTAGACCGAGTGGACAACATCCTCTTCCGTCATGCCTTGAAACAGATAAGCACGCGCGAGCAGAGCGTTCTGCACTTCACGATCCCAGGCGCCAAAGAACAACGGCTGCGGCGTTCCTGTCGTGCCGCTGGTGGTGTGCATCACGACGCTGCGGCGGCCTTCGACGCCGTCCATCCCGTGAAAATCCCCATACGGCGGATACGCTTCGACGCTCGCCATCAAGTCCGACTTGGAAAAGCTCGGCAGCTTGGCCAGGTCGTCGATCGATTTTATGTCTCCGGCCTCAAGTCCAACCGCCGCCCAGTGGCGTTGATAAAATGGAATTTCCCACCCCCGCCGCATGAGGTCGGCGAACCGCTGTTCTTGCATCGCGCGCAAGGCGTCGGCACTCAGACTCGCGGGACCGGCCAGAAAATCAGCCCCGATCGGATAGTCCCGTAACAGACGCCCGGCATCTGCTTCCCTGAAATACCCACCCGCCATACCTACCACCCCTTCACGTCGCTGAGTATGGGCTTTTATCAGCCCAATGACGGGCAATCTCAAGCCGAGTCGTGATCCACACATCGTCATGCGCCATCACATGGTCGAGGAACTTCTCGAAATACCCTATCCGACCTGGCCTCCCGATGATCCGGAGATGCACGCCAAGCGACATCATGCGTGGCTCATCGGCGCCTTCACGGTAGAGCCAGTCGAAAGTATCCCGCGCGTATTGATACCAGTCCGAAGGCATGAAACTCGGTGCGACCCACATCTTCATGTCATTGCTATCGACGGCGTAAGGCACGATCAAAATTGGTTTGCCGTTGACCGCGTCCCAAAACGGCTGGTCATCAGAATAGTCGTCCATGTGGTAGGAGAAGCCCTCTTCGACGAGCAACCGGCGTGTGTTGTCAGTCAGCAGGTAGCGCGACAACCAGCCTTGCGGGCGCTCGCCGGTCGTCTGCTCGATAGACGCCACCGCCTTTCGAATGAAGTCGCGCTCTGCTGCTTCGTCCATATGGAATTGATGGACCCAGCGCCAGCCATGTGCACACACCTCATGGCCACCTGATACGATGCGGCGCGTCAGGTCGGGGGCCCGCTCCAGGCTTAGTGCGGCGGCTGTAAAGGTCGCCGGCAATTGGCGCTCTTCGAGCAATTTCATCACGCGCGGCGCGCCGGCCTTCAATCCGTACTGATAATTGCTTTCATTGCCGTAGTTGCGCAACGCCTTCTTCAGGGTCACGCCAAGTTCGTCTACCGGTTCGGGACCACGATCTCCGTCAGCAATGGATAGCTCAGAGCCTTCCTCTACGTTGACGACAATGGAAAGCGCCAATCGTGCGCCATTGGGCCAGGTAACACGTGTCATGAATCAATCTCGATTTGTGACGTCAGATCGGGCAAGCCGACAGACAAACTGTTGCAGCCCGAACATCTCTCGGAACGCCTTCCTACTCGGCCGGTGCAGCAGCCGTAGCCGGCGACGCTGCAACCGAAGTTGCGGTGAGCGTCAGTCGCAGCAATGGTGGCACCAGTAGCAGGGTCAGGATCGCAGATAGCGATAAACCTCCAACGACCACTGATCCAAGCCCGCGATAAAGCTCGGAACCTGCCCCCGGGAAAGTCACCAACGGCAGCATTCCGAAGACGCTCGTCAACGTGCTCATGAAGATTGGCCGAATCCGATTTCGGGTTGCCTCCAATATCGCATCGTTAACCGCCATGCCATCCTCGCGCAAATGGTGCAGCGATTGGTGCACCAATAGAATCGCATTGTTGACCACGATGCCAATCAGAATCACGAAACCGAGCAACGTCAGCATGTCGAGTTCCTGAGGCTGGTAGAGATTGAGAATCGTAAGCCCGGCGACACCGCCCGCTCCGGCCACGGGCACCGAGATAAGGATCACGAGTGGCAGCACGAAGCTCTCAAAAAGAACGGCCATCACCAGATAGACGATCACGATCGCAAGCAGCAGGTTAGTTTTCAGTGCGTTCCAGGTTTTGGTCAGCTGGTCGGCAGCGCCCGTCAGCGACAATTGCACGCCGGGCGGAAGGCCCTGCGCCTCAACCGGCCCGACGACCTTCTCCTGCATAATCGACAGCGCCGTCTCCAACGGCAGATTGGCAGCCGGACGCACTTCGAGTGTGATCGTGCGCAACCGCTCGCGGTGTCGAATTTCGACCGGTCCGGCGGTCAGCTGAATGTCTGCCAATGCCGAAATTGGAATGATGCGGCCGTTCGGTGCCACGACGGGAAACGTGGAAATCTCCTGCGTGCGGCGCTTGTCGTTGAATGACGACAGCCCTTTGAGCATCAAGTCAACGCGATCCGTGCCGATCGTGATCTCCTTGACACGGACGCCATCGTTATAGGCATCGAGTGATAGGGCGAGCGTTCGTGCATCGACGCCGGCATCAGCCAACCGCACGCGGTTGGGGATCGCACGCAACTCTGGCGCACCAAGCTCAAGCCCTGGCTGCGGACGGAACTGATTGCCCAGCCGGCGCGGCAAATGGCGCGCGATATTGCCCGTCAAGCGCAGCGCGACTCCCAGAATATCCTCAATATTGTCGCCTGAAACATTCAATTCAATCGCGCGGCCACCGCCGATGCCGCGACCGAACAACGAACGTTGATTGATGAAGCCGAACGTGCCCGGCTCGGCAAAGATCGGTCTCGACAGCACGGGAATGAGTTCGGCAACGCGTTTTGGATCTTTGGCCGAACCACCAAGAAATGTCGTCCCGCGCACCGCAACAAAAAAGAAATGCTTCATGGCCGGCGGGCTGCTCTTGTCGCCGGTCTCCTTCTTCTCCCAAAGCGGTTGGGCGATGGCTTCAATGCGCTCGGCGATTTTTGTTGTCGTCGGCAAATTATAGCCCGGCGGCGGTAGGATCACACCGAAAACCAAGTTGCGATTGCCCTCCGGCAAATACTCCAGCTTGGGCAGAAAAATTGCAGCTCCCCAAATGGCACCGACGGTAATCGCGCTGACCGCAAGCAAACCGACCAGGCGATTGGCGATCGTCGTTCGCGCATATCCTCGCACGATTGACGAGAATGCCCGCCCGATGTGATCGACGCCGGGCAGCGCCGTCACCTGAAGTTGCCTGTGGCGACCGACCAGCAACCGACTTGAGAGCGCAGGAATAACCGTCATTGCGACGACGAGTGATGCCATCACCGAGACCGAGATCGCGACGGCGATATCACGGAACAACTGCCCCGCTTCGAGTTCCATGATCAGGATCGGAATGAACACCACGACAGTCGTGAGTGCCGACACTAGGATCGCGCCCCATACCTGGGCAGCCCCCTGATAGGCAGCTTCCTTCGGTGCGACCCCAGCCTGACGCAGGCGGTATATGTTTTCAAGGACGACGATCGCTGCATCGACCACCATGCCGACAGCGAATGCGATTCCGGCCAGCGAGATGACATTCAGCGTTCGGCCCAGCGCAGACATCGCCACGAAAGAGGCGACAATCGAAACGGGAATCGCCAACGAGATCACCAATGTCGCACGCCAGGAGCGCAGGAACAGCAGCAGGATGACGGCGGCGAGAATGCCGCCGATCCAGATATTCTGGATCACCAGATCGATCGCGCCATCGATATAGACGGTTTCATCATAGACCTGCGTTAGCGTCAGGTTTTCGACCTTGAGCGGCCCATCGCGCAGCGCTGCGATGGCGCGTTTGATACCCTGCATCGTGGTTATGACGTTGGCACCGGTATCGCGCACCGTATTGATCGCGATGGCCGGCTCGCCCTGATGGCGGATGCGCGCTGAAGGCTCCTTGTAGCCGAACGTCACCTTGGCGATATCGCGCAGGAAAACACGACCGGCATTGCCAGTGACAAGCGGCGCGGCGTCACTAAACGAGTCGTTCGAGCCAGCCGTCGATCGAGCAGGCGCCGAGCCGCTGCGCAAGACAACGTTGCCAACGGCACTCAACGTATCCAGTTCACCCTCAACTCGCACAACGTAGCGGCGCTTGCCTTCATCCACGCTGCCGGCTGACACGGAGATGCTTTCACGGCGCAATATGCCGAGCACTTCGGGCACCGTCAGCTGGAACTTCGCCAGTCGCTCGGGATCGACGAGAACCTGCAATTCGCGCTCAACGCCGCCAAAGACATTCGATGTCGCAACACCATTAACGCGCTCGAGGCGTTCTTTGATGATGTCGTTTACGAAATTGCCGTAATGCGCCATCGGCTTGGAATTGCCGGCGCCACGCTTCAAAATGATCCAGGCAATCGGATTGTCGTTCGCACCCGATGTCTTGAGCGACGGCTCAGACGCCTCATCTGGATAGCCTGTCACCCGGTCCAATCTGTTCGACACAAGCAGCAGCGCACGGTCCATATTCGTGCCGATCGCAAACTCCAGCGTTATGCGCGCCCGCCCTGTCTCCGATCGCGAAATCATGGTTTCGAGACCATCGACACCCTTCAGTTCTTCCTCCTGGCGGTTGACGATCTCGCGCTCGACCTCAGCTGGCGCCGCGCCTCCCCAGTTGGTCTGAACCTGGATAACCGGCTTGCGCACATCCGGGATCAACTGGATGGGAATGCGCGACAGCGCCAACAGGCCGAACAGCACCGTCATCAGGACGGCCGCAACGACGGCTATCGGGCGTTCGATCGCAATGCGAATGGGATCCATTTCGGCCTTCCACCAATCAATGGGCGCGGGACTCTAACCCTGCGGCCGCGGCGCGGCAACACGCTTCGCGCGTACGGCCTGGCCCGGGCGAAGTCGCTCATTGCCGCGTACGACGACGATGTCACCAAGTTTGACGCCGGATTTGACTTCGAGCCGGTCGCCAACAGCCTGTCCCAGGGCAACCGGCCGAGGCTGAGCCTTGTTATCAACAACAGCAAAGACCATCCAGCCGCCACGGCCACGCAGCAGCGCGTCCTTTGGCACCGTCATCACCTTGCGCGCCGCACTGACCGGCGCCTTCAGCGTCACCGTACCACCGATGGCCACTTGGGTTGCGGGCACACCTGACAAATCAACACTTAACCGGACCGCACGCGTCCGTGTTGAGCTGTTCTGCACCGGAATTGCGGTGCGCACCGTCACCGGTCGCACAGTGCCGCTTTCAAATACTGCTTCAATTCGCGTACCCGGCGCCAGGCCATCAGCGATCACCGCCGGCACATCAGCCGCGATTTCAAGATCTTTGAGGTCAAGCAACGTCGCGACTGCACCGCCGGCCGACATGTATTGACCGGGTTGAGCCTGACGGGCGATGACAATACCATCGAACGGCGCCGAAACTACCGTGTGCGTCAGTTCATAGTTGGCACGATCAAGTCCAACCTTGGCCATCTGCAACTGTGCCTGTGCCTGACTTATTTCGCTGCGCGATTGCTCGACCGAATTCTTGAGATCATCAAAACGGCTTCGCGAAAAGGCAGTTGAATCCTTCAGTCGAGCTTGCCGCTTGAACGTTTGCTCGGCCAGCTTTAACTTTACCCGCGCCACGCTTAGCCCGGCTTCGGCAGCCACGATCGCTGCCTCGTTGGCCTGCTTCTCGATCTCAAAACGCCGGGCGTCCAGCTTGACCATCGTACTGCCACGTTTAATGCGGTCGCCAACCTGAAACGCGACTGATTGCACGACGCCGGCGATCCGTGTCGCAATGTTCGAGCGGCGCGTCGCGACCAGCCGCGCGATCACGGCCTGGGTGTCCCGAATCTCACGTTCATCGACTTTGTCGACGAACACGGTTGCGGCTCGTCCTTGCGCCCTTGCATCAGTCGCTATTATCTGCCCACAGATCGACATGCCGACGAGGAGCACGGCACCTGTCGCTGCTTGAAATCGTTTGGTTACGAAGCTTTGCATCATCTGTACTATCTGGTGAGTACGGGCCGTCAGGACGGAAATTCGACGCCATAACGACCGAAAACGGACTGTGAACCGTCCACATTACCACAGATTAGGGTTTTACCCGGAGATACCGACGAGAAGTATGACTGATCTCAACGAAACTGCGTGGCAGGTTGTCGCCTCCAAGAATCAAGTCGATGCAGCCGGCCTGCTCGATGTTCGCGTCGGCCGTCGCGTCGTGCTACTGATCGCCCGGTCGGACCAGATCCTTGCGGTTCAGGGGTTGTGCCCCCACCAGCACGCTCGGCTCTCAGAAGGCGCCATGGTCGATGGTACGCTTCAATGCCCGCATCATCTCGCGCGATTTAACGTTGAGGATGGCGCATGTACGGGCGGGTGGCAATTGCCGCCACTCAAGCGCTATGCCGTGCGCATCGAAGATGATCAGGTCCTACTGCCCGATCCGCTGACGCCCCTCAGCTAGTCATCCGACCACGGCGCGGCAGTTCGCGTGATCAGCGCGCACGCACACGATTCCTGGACCACGCCGAGTATGATGCCCAGGCATTCCCTTTGACGCACTGAATTGACACCCAACCGCAATCTCTAGCGCTTGCCAAACAGCCCTTTGAAGAGGCCAACGAACGCGGCCCAGATCAACCCCAGTCCGCCCACCGGCTGCTGCGCGGCGGGCGCCAACGTCGCTCCGGTGGCCTTGGCCGTGATATTTCTCGCCGTATCAGCGAGCAGCCGATCGGCAACCTCGGCAACAATTGCAGGGCGCCCGAATTGCGCCAGCGGCCCTTTGAGCTGGTAAAGTATATCCAACTCAAGCTCCGATTGCTCCCGACCTGCGCTGTGCAAAGTAAACGTCATCTCACCATCCAGAGCCGACCGGCTGACACGATCACTGCCGCGGCCGATTACGCGTCCGGAATGCACTGCCGCCTCATAATGGACATCAGCGATGCCATTGAATGCCGCGCGCATCGGTCCAATCGCGACGATCATGCGCCCACGGACTTTGGTGCCATCCGCCACACCATCAAGCTCCGCGCCCGGCACGCAGCTCACGACGCTCTCGATCTCCTGCAGCACCGGCCAGACCTGCGCAGTCGACGCATCTATCGCAATACGACGCGACAACCGGACGCCGTCCGTCATGTTTTGCGGCACGGTCAATGCGCTGCTTTCGCGCTCATTCGATGCGTCGGCAACTGCTGCATTTTCGGGCGTTGTGACGCGCGCGCGACCACGCGACCGTGGCAACGGCTGTATAGCAGCGGCAGCTGGCGCGCTGCCGAGCACTTCGGTGATCGCATTGACGGCACCCTGATATCCCGTGCAGCGGCACAGGTTACCGGAAAGTTCCTTACGGATACGCGAGCCATCCGCATCCGGTACCCGGCGCACAATATCATACGCCGAAGAGAGCAGCCCCGGCGTACAGAAACCGCAT
>JAGDYV010000030.1:0-63350 GCA_049116495.1 Hyphomicrobiaceae bacterium
AGCAACGTCCCCCGCTCGCGCCGTGGGTGAAAGTCCCCGGTGGCCGCATCTTAAAGCTGGGCGGTTTCGCGAAAAATCCTGCACGGGGCGACAGCGCGTCGCTCAAAAATTAAATCGGATGCGGTCGCGTTGTCGCCCCGTACCCCTCAATGCTCGATCCCTTCGGCGGCCCCGCCGCGCGAAGCGCGTAAACGCGTGCAATCTGTCGCCCAGACAGCACCCAGACAGTTTGCCGCAACGCCGCCGCGACGGATTGGCCGCCGCCGCCCGTTGCCTTGCAAAGGCCGACCTGCAAACTAGGCCCAACCCGCAGATCGCACCCCAACCGGCAACACCGAGCAGGCGCCCGCCCGATCATGGTCCGCCCCTTATGAACAGAACCACCGCCATCCTGCGCGACGCCGACCGCGACGCCGAAGGCCTGCTCGGCATCGTGCGCATCGTCATTGCGGCTGCCCTGGCGCTCGTCCTTGCGCTCGCCGTCAACGCCCCGAGCCGGCCGGTCAGCGCCGTCCTCGACACGCAGATCCTGCTCGCATCAGCCGTCATCACCAGCTATTTTGTGGTCGGCCTCGCAACCGTCATCATCGTGCGCAGCGGGCGCTACCGGATGTGGATGGCGTGGGTCACGGCGATGCTCGATGTCGTGTTGATCTGCGCCAACGTCTGGCTCAGCATCAACAATGCCGGCATCCCGTCGCTGTTTGCCCTGTCGTTCCCGTCGGCCTTGATGATCCCGCTCATTTTGACGTTCGGCGCGCTGCGCTTTCGCCCCGCCATCCAGATCACCATGACCCTGCTGGTCGGTCTCCTGGTCGGCCTCACCGTCGCCTCCAATCCTCACGTCCTCGCCGCCGATCAGGCGTTGCTCACGCATATCAAGATCACCTTCGGCCTGCCGCCCAACCTCATCCGCACCGTCATGATCGTGGCAGCCGGCCTGGTCATTGCGCTCGCCACCCTGCGCTCACGCCGCCTGCTCGAGCGCATCGCGCTTGAAGCCGAACAGCGCACCAACCTCACCCGCTTTTTGCCGCGCGGCATTGCAACCGATATGAGCGATGAAACGCTGCAGCGCCTGCGCACCGGGCGCGCGGCCACGCTTGCCATCATGTTCGTCGACATCCGCAACTTCACCCGGATGGCCGAGCGCGAAGATCCGCAGACCGCCAGCCAGGTGCTCAGCGCCTACCGCGCCCACATCCTCGACATCGTCGAAGCGCACGGCGGCATTGTCGACAAGTTCATCGGCGATGGTGCGCTCATCCTGTTCGGCCTCGATGTGCCGGCCGCCACCGCCGCCCGCCAATCCGTCGACGCCGCAACCGAGTTGCTGCACCGCGTCGACGCCTGGAACCGGCGCCGTGCCGATGCCGCCCAGGCCGCCGTCAGCATCGGCATCGGGCTGCATTTGGGCCGCGTCATCGTCGGTGCCATCGGCGATGAGCGGCGCCTGGAGTTCACCGTGATCGGCGATGAGGTCAACGTCGCCTCCCGCGTCGAGCAGGCGACCAAGGCGACGCACTTCGCGCTGCTCGCGACCGGCGCCATCATCGCGCACGCCGGCATCGACCCGCAAGACAGTTGGGAAAATCTCGGCGACACCGCGCTGCGCGGCCGCCAGGCCCCGGTCGAGCTCTGGGGTTATCTCGCCCCGTCTGCCACGGCCGAACCGTCACCGCCTGAGCGCGGTGCCCCATGACGTACCAAGGCAGAGCAGCCCGCCAAGCAGCATCGCCAGGCCACCGGTCAGAAACAGCAGTTCATAGGATCCCGTCAGGTCCAGCAGTTTCGGCACCGCGATGCCCGCCAGCGCTGAGCCGATGCCGTTTGCCAGAATAATCGAACGCATCATCGCCGGCATTTCCGGCGCCGATCCAAGATCCCGCGCCCGCGCCCCGAGCAGCGTCGACGCCCCCGGTTGCACGCCGAAAATGATGGTTGATGCGATCAAGGCTGTTGTCGTATGCGCCAGCCATGGCATCATCAGACCCACGGCCAGGATCAGGTAGGTGACGATGATCGCCTGGGCCGTGCCGACGGTTTTCGCGAGCCACGCCGCCGCGATCGGCCCGAGGATCGCGAACAGCCCGACGCCGGTCCAATGCCAGCCGGCCACCGCGTATCCGAGCCCGAGATCCCGTGCGAGATAGTCGAACCAGTAAATCGTGTGCGGCACCAGCCCGAACGAAAACAGGAAACTCGCCGCAATCACCGCATACCAAGCCGCCCGCGCCTGTGGCGGCCGCCTCGCATCCTCCGGCGCTGCCGCATCCGTCTCATGGCGCACGCCGCGCCAACAGGCAATCGCCAACCCGCCGGCGACCACGCCGGCGGCCGCGACCACCAGCCAGGCCGTCATCACGCTGATCTTGAGAGCCGCCGGCACCACCGTCGCGCCAAACAGGATCCCGCTTCCAACGCCGACAAAAATATAGCTCATCGCCCGCGCCCGATGCTCCGGCGGCGCCGCCTGCGCCGTGATCGCAAGGCCAAGCACCATGATGCATCCGGTCGAGACACCGATGACCGCCCGCCATCCCCCCAACCACACCGCCCCCCACGGAACCGCCGACGCCGCCAACGCGACGACCGCTGCAACAATGACGGCGATCAACAGCCCTTCCAGCCGATGTGTCTTCGCCGCAAACGCCGAAGCCCCCGCACCGACCAGAAATCCCATCAGATTGGCACCGCCGATATAACCGGCTGTGACGGCATCCAGGTAACCGGTTTCAATCAGCGCCGGAATCATCGCCGAATAGGAGAACCGCCCGAGCGCCATGCCAAGGAACATGCCGGCGCCCGCTCCAATCGCAATGCGCCGCCAGTTGCGTGCGCTCACGGTGCGGCCCGTTTCATGTCAGCGCTTGCCGCCTCCACCAAAACGGTAAGCGAACAAAAGTTACTCACGGTCATGGTCGCTGGATTTATCATCACCGTTGCGCGAGTTCCAAAAGGACATCAGTCACAACCTGGGCTGCAGCCGCGACATCGTCTGGCTGTGCACTTTCTTTCTCGTTGTGGCTGATACCGTCCTTGCAAGGGATGAACACCATGCCGCTTGGACAAAGCCGCGACAAGAAGCGGGCATCATGGCCGGCGCAGGAGATCATCCGTTGGCTCGCATAGCCGTGACGTTGGGCCGCCGCCGCGACTTTCGAAACAATGTCCTCGGAAAATGGCTCGGGAGCAGCACTCGATACTTCCCGCACAGCTGCCATACAAGGCCCCTGATGCGCCTTGGCAATAACGGCGACCTCATCACCGAGTATTTTCAAAGCATCCGCCGATGGGTGGCGAAAATCGATAAAGAATTCAACCTTGCCGGGGACAATCGATTTTGCGCCAGGCTGGACATCAAATATTCCGATTGTAAAGCGCGCGATATCGTCTGGATCGTTGACTTCAAAATACTGACGCAGCTCAGTTGCAATATTAGTGGCCGCAATGAACGCATCCTTGCGGCGCCCCCTTGGCGTCGTGCCGGAATGCGCAGCCTCCCCGAGGACCTCCACTTCGAAACGCCGATTGCCTTGTATGTCCGTGACGACGCCAATCGTGTGCCCGGCTTCTTCAAGCAGAGTTGCCTGCTCTATATGCGCCTCAACGAAGCCGACATAAGGCCGACCGAGTTCACGCTTTCCCACATCTGGCAGTGCCTGATGCAGCCGCTCGACACAATCACGCATAGTTATGCCCTCGCCGTCAGTGCATGCGAGCATATCATCGAGCGCCAATTCGCCCGTATAGACCGCGGAGCCCGAAAGGCCGGGCATGAAACGGGCCCCTTCTTCATTGTTCCAAATGGCGACTTCAACTGAGCGATGCGTATCAATCGCATGATCTTCGAGGGTTTCAAGTGCTTCAAACGCCGCCAGGACGCCCAGCGCGCCGTCGAAACGGCCACCGAAAGGTTGTGTGTCGGTGTGCGACCCACTGGCGGCAGGCACAGCATTTGTTGCAGTTCCCGGCCGGCTGACAAACATATTGCCGATGGCATCGAGTTCAACGGCAAAACCGCGTTGTAGCGCCCACTGGTTGATCAGAACATGCGCTTCAATGTCGAGATCCGTGAGTGCGAGCCGATGGACACCACCGCCAGCCGTTTCACCAATTTTCGCCAGTTCCATATGGCGTTGCCAGACACGTTCGGCATTTATCTTCGGAAACATGAGATTGTCCGGCATATCAAGTTCGCCTCAATCGAGAGAAAACGATTTCGCTTCGCATGTCGCGACGCACGGGAACAGCATGTCTCATAACATCTGCCCCCCGTCGACGGCCACGGTCTGACCGGTAACCCAGGAAGCCGCATTGGACGCCAAATAGACGGTGAGATCAGCAACCTCCTCGGGACGGCCGTAGCGTCCGTGTGGAATCGAATTCTGGATAGCCTTATAGAGTTGAGGATTGTTCTGACGGGCATCATCCCACGTGCCACCCTCAAAAAAGATCGAGCCTGGAGCAACGCAGTTGACACGAATACTCTTCTTGGCGAGTTCAAGCGCCTGGGTTTTCGTATACTGCATGAGCGTGGCTTTGATTGCTCCGTAGGGTGGCGTGCGGGTCGAAGCTGCGAAACCGGAAATGGATGAAATGTGAACGATAGCGCCGCCGCCGTCGGCTTCAAGCAACGGCGTTGCAGTCCACGACGCCCGCACGCTCGCCATCAGATCAACGTCGAAACTTGATTGCCATCCCTGCTCATCGTCGCTTCGCCCGAACGCACTGGCATTGTTAATCAAGATATCAAGGCCGCCAAGCACACCATGAGCTTCTTGGATGTAAGCGTTGAGCGTATCCGGCAACGCCACGTCACATGTTGCGCTGTGGATCCGGACCGAATGCTTCTCCAGTTCACCTTTTGCTATTTCCAACTGATCTTCGTTACGCGCGCAGATCGAAACATTGGCGCCTTCACGTGCCAGCTTGTCTGCGATCGCCAAGCCGATCCCGCGACTGCCGCCTGTGACGATTGCATTTTTACCCTTCAATCCGAGGTCCATACAGGTGCTTCCTTTGGTGCTTTTGCATAATAGCAGCGTTCGCCGGCACTCTACCGAGTGACGGCTTCGTGGTATAGTTGGCACGGCAAAATCATGCTCGGGATTGGGTGCCGCTGCGAAACCGCTTTACTTATTGCATCGACAATGCGCGACAATGGACGGGTCTTTTCACCAAAGCCGATTAGGGAGACACGTATGACCCAACAAACCACTTATGAGACCATCCAGGTCGAACCGTTGACGCCAGTAATCGGCGCCGAAATTAGTGGTGTTGACCTATCGCAACCGCTTGGCAATCAGACCTGCACCGAAATCCAAAAGGCGCTCATGGATCACCTTGTGATTTTCTTTCGCGACCAGGAGTTGGATCTCGAGCAGCATAAAGCGTTTGGCCGACAGTTTGGCAAGCTGCACGTCCACCCAACCGCACCCTCTGCCGAAGGCCATCCCGAGGTCTTGGTGATCAAGGCAGATGAAGCATCGAAGGCGATTGCCGGCAACCGGTGGCACAGCGATGTCTCATGTGATGCGGAACCGCCGATGGGCAGCATTCTACATATGTATGCGTTACCACCTGCGGGCGGTGATACGATGTTCGCCAATATGTACGCTGCCTATGAAGCCCTGTCTGAGCCGATGCGTGATTTCCTTTCGGGATTGTCCGCCTGGCATGAAGGCGCACGAACATTGGGCGGGACATTGGGACAAGTAGCGACGGAGTATCCCCGCGCGCTGCATCCAGTCGTGCGCACGCATCCGGAGACGGGGCGAAAATGCCTTTTTGTCAATTCCGGGTTCACGACACGGATCGATGGTCTTGGCCCCAACGAGAGCCAGGCCATACTAGACATGCTGTTCGATCATGTCCGTACGCCTGAGTTTCAGTGCCGTTTTCGTTGGCGTGAGAAGTCACTCGCGTTCTGGGATAACCGCTGTGCGCAGCACTACGCTTTGTGGGATTATTTTCCGCAGAAGCGATTGGGCTATCGCGTAACCGTATCCGGCGATCGGCCGGCGTGAAGTGTTCGCACTGGACCGAGAATTCTTTCTGAAAGGAGCAGGCGATGACAACCACCACGACAAGCCGATTCGTCGACGTCGTACCATCCGGCGCCGCCTTGGGCGCTGATATTGTTGGGATCGACCTGCAGAAGGATATGAACGACGAGGCCTTCGCGCAAATCGAAGATGCCTGGCACACACATAGCGTTTTGCGATTTCGCGGGCAGAAACTGGATGACGATGCGTTGGCGGCATTTTCGCGCCGTTTCGGCGTGCTCGACATGGCACCGGTGACGCGAACGGGCAGACCTTACATAGAGGAGAGGCCGGAAATTACGGTGCTGTCGAACATTGTGGTCGACGGCAAACCGCAAGGCGCGCTCGGCAACTCTGAACTCGTATGGCACCAAGACATGAGCTACAACGAGCTGCCGCCGAAAGCGAGCCTCCTTTATGGAATCGAAGTGCCGGACGAAGGCGGTGAAACGGAATTCTACAGCCTCTACGCGGCCTATGATGCGCTTCCATCAGACCTTGCAAAGCGTATCGAGAATGTCTTCTGCAAACACGACGCAACGCGAACATCATCGGGCGAATTGCGACACGGCTATGAAGAGTCTTACTCGAACGAAGATCGGCCCGGCGCCGTGCATCCCTTGGTTGTTCGCCATCCCGCATCGGGTCGTAGAGCACTCTATCTTGGCCGTCGCCCGAATGCCTGGATTGTTGGCCTTTCAGACAAGAAAAGCAACGCACTCCTCAATGAACTCTGGGCCCATATTGATAATCATGATTTCGTTTGGACCCAACATTGGCAAGTTGGAGATCTGGTTATTTGGGATAACCGTTGTGCCCTGCATCGTCGCAATCAGCTCGATCCAACAACCCGCCGTCTTATGCATCGAACCCAGGTACAAGATGAAGCACGCCCGGTTGCAGGATGGAACTAGGGTCCACGCCGGTCATCATTTCGTTGCGCCGAGTTTTCAACCCTCACATGGCATTCGGCGCACAAGCGGCTCAAACCAACCGATCTTTGATACTATCCATGTGATGCCTGTTTGTACGTTGTCGGCTGTACGCGAAACGCGGTAATGTCAAAGCTAAGGTTCAACTAGGGTATTCACGTGAACGCCGCTAATCACTTTAGTGAATGTTTCAGGCCACTGCTCTCAGCTCATGGAGGAAACGAATGTCTAGCGATGTCGTCAAAGTCGATCCAATGACGCTCCATATTGGCGCCGAGATTTCTGGTGTCGATCTGAGTAAACCGCTCTCAGAGATACAGCGTACAGCGATCTATGAGGCATTCTTGAAGTGGAAGGTTGTATTCTTCCGTGGTCAGGATCTTGATCACGCCGGACATGTTTCCTTCGCACGTCAAATGGGCGAGCCGACGATCGGTCATGCCGTTTTCGGGCATGTCGAAGAATATCCGGAGATCTATTCGGTTGCCAAGTTTCGTACCGCACAGGTGAACCCGGCAATGAAAATGGCAAAACCTTGGACCGGTTGGCACACGGATATTACCGCTGCCATCAACCCGCCAATGGCATCGATTTTGCGCGGCGTGACAGTCCCGCCATACGGCGGCGACACGCTTTGGACAAACCTTGCCGTTGCCTATCAGGGTCTATCCGAAACGATGCGTAGCATTGTCGATAGTCTGCGCGGCGTTCATCGCTTTCAGGCCGCTGCGGATACAGGCAACGCAGCTTACAACGAGCGAGTCAAACGCCGGGAAATGGAGACCGAGCATCCTTTGGTAACCGTGCATCCCGAAACTGGTGAGCGGCAACTTTTTGTCAGTCCGTCATTCCTTAAGTCGATCGTCGGTTTCAGTCCGCGCGAAAGCGAAATGCTACTTCAATTCCTATGGGAACACGTTGTGCGCACCGAATACACGGTCCGCTTCAAGTGGCAGCCAGGTGATATCGCCATGTGGGATAATCGCTCGACCGCGCACCTCGCACCAACAGATATTTTTGCGTCCGATTTCGACCGTCAGCTGTATCGAATCACGCTGGTCGGTGAAGTGCCGACTGGGATCGATGGCAAGGCATCTGTCTCTCTGAAGGGAGAACCGATCTTGGCGGTTGAAACGGAATTGACGTCTGCCGCGAGTTAACAACTGGTCGAACACGATCCGGCAGCTACAGCAAACGAGATCAAAATGAATGAGAGCAGGCGAATTCGCGGCGGCAATTTGCTGGCCCGCGCGCTGCATGAGAAGGGTGTTGATCACGTCTTCACTCTCGCAGGTGGTTTTTGCAATCCGGCACTCGAAGGGTTCATGGAACGCCAAATGCCCGTCATCAACTGTCCTCACGAACAGATCGCCGGCCATTTGGCAGACGGGCATACGCGAGTGACACGCAAGCCCGCGGTTTGTCTCGTCGGGCCGGAGGGCTTCGCCAATGCCGTGCCGGCCATCATGGAGGCGTGGGGAGAACGCTCACCGGTGATCTTCATAACGGGCTCAAGCACCCTCAAGCGGCAAGGCGCGGGGGGCTTCAAAGAAATTGACGACGTTGCCATCGCCGCCCCACTGACGAAATACTCAGCAAGTGTCACGGACGGCGAGCGAATTGGCGAGTTTGTCGATCGAGCCTGGAAGATTGCAACCAGCGGTTACCCAGGCCCGGTACATCTCAGTGTGCCCGTCGATATAATGTTCTCATCGTTTGATGAACATGCCGGACGCGATGAGCGCCCCTTCAAACGCATCGACAAACCAGCACCACGCGCCTGGCCAGACCCACGCGATCTCAACCCGCTGCTTGAACGGATTGCGAGTGCGAAGCACCCGATATTGATCGGCGGTCACGGAGTCTGGTGGTCAAAGAACGAAGATAAGCTGCAAGCAGCAGGTCAGAAACTAAACATCCCTGTTTTCAACGTGCCTTACCATCAAAAGCTGATGGCTGAAGACAGTGCGCCCTACATGGGACTTGCCGATGTGCATCAATATCCGCCGTCGGAATACGCGCTGCAGAACTGTGACGTAGCCATCATGGTCGGTGGCCGGCTCGATAACCAGATGAACTTCGGCAATCCACCGCTCTTTCCCGACACCTGCCATCTGGTGTGCGTGAACGGTTCCCACGAAGAATTGGAATTCAACCGGTCTGCCGATGATGTCCTTCTCAGCGATCCTGGTGCCTTCTTTGATGCACTGATGAGCCTAGATCCTTTCGACAAGAGCTGGTTTGATGCCAACAAAACCAAACGCGGAGAATGGGTCGAGAAGACCCTTGCTGATCTTGCAATAGAGACCGCAGCAGGTGAAACGGCCGGTGACAAGATTCATCCATTGCAGCTTGCGCTTGATGTCAACGCTGGACTTGGCGAAAGCGATTGGCTGGTATTCGATGGCGGCAACACGCACTTCTGGTCGGAAATCGCAGTCAACGTATCGGGCTGGCAGGGCGGGAAGCTTGCACGCATCATGCATCCGGGCTCCTACAGTCTACTCGGGGTCGGGGTATCGTTGGCCTTGTCGGCAAAGAATACGAACCCAGAATCGACCGTCGTCCTCATCAGCGGCGACGGCGCATTCTTGTCAGGTGGCCTAGGTATTGAAACCGCATTTCAGGAAAAGACGCCGATTGTTGTGGTGATCGACAACAATGGCGGGCTGGATTGTATCTCACAGCAGCAGGAGCGCTTGTTCGAGAACGGCAAGCACTTTGCAACAGACTTTCGCGATATTCCGTTCCACGGCCTGTTCAACGGACTTGGTGGGTACGGCGAACTTGTCGAATCGCGCGACCAATTGGGGCCAGCATTGAAGCGCGCCATCGCCAGTGGCAAACCAGCTTGCCTGAACGTCAAGGCCAAAGGTGTGATTAGTCCGATCGTGCTGGCGACAACCAATAAGCGCGACAAAGCATCAATCGAATAGGGAGATCACAGGATGGCGATCGTCTCATCACATACGCTAAACTCCGTAGATGGAACGCATGCCGCCGGAATTGCCGTAACACTCCGCAAGCTCGGTTCCACCGACGCGTCTGCCATTGTATTTCAAACCGCAACGGACGACGGCGGACGGTTTTCGGAAACGGTTGAAGACCCTGATGCGTCGGCGACATACGAACTGATCTTTGAAACCGGAAACTACTTTGCCATCAACGCCCAACAATCGGCGCGGCCTCAGTTTCTGAGTGACGTCGTAATTCGTCTCAAAATGCCTGACCCCGACGAACGTTACCATCTCCCTTTGATGCTGGCGCCGAACAGCTATTCGGTCTGGTGGTCCAGTTAGCGCCCGCGCTACGGAGCAAAGGCGTAGAAGTCTGCAATGCCGTACACAATCCGTCCGGCAACATAGGCGGCAAATATCAAACAAATCAGCCCAAACAGAGTTTCCGACCAGAATCGAGCCCACATGCGAATACTATAAATATCGTAGAATCGAATCTTCCAGTGCGGATCGGTTAGCCATCCCACCAGCCCCAACAAGAGCGTTAATGGCAACAACCACGAGACACTTGATTGATTGAACCCTAACAGAGCGGCGAATGCCAGAAATCCAAATTGAGCGGCCGTACTGATCATCGTCAATGTCATTTTGTTTGCGGCCGTCGCTGTGATGAACTTTGGACCGCTTCGACACCTCATCGTTTCGACATTGGCACTTTTCACCATGACAAATTGACGTCGTGGCCAAATTCGCTTGGCGAGCGCATACCGGATACAAGAAGGTCGCCATCAGTCAGCGAAAATATAGATGACGATCCGTTCCGCAACTACTAATGTTCGATCGTTCTCCCCCTAGTCGTCAATCTCCATCGAGCGGTGGCACCGAAACCTTGGCACAGGAGGTAAATCGCTAACTTGGCCATTGGTGTATTTAATCTGGTATACCAAATATGTGACTGGCAAGCACACATCAAAACGTCTAGCGTCGGTATCTTCCAGAGCTGCTTCCAGAGTTTTAACGGAGACTTCATGTTCGAGTACACAATCTCACGGTTAACGCGTGAGGCTCATTGCGATGAATGACGCAGTTGGAGGCGACGGATCGGGCCGTGGCGCCGGACGAATTCACCCTGGTTCTGGGCGGCGCAAGGCGCCAATGTTCCCAAAGGGACGACTTTTGCTGGCAGCAGAAACGGAAGCCGTTCGTTCGCTGCTCGGCGATCGCGAGGTGCAACGTGATGAATTGATCGAATATTTGCATCTTATCCAAGACAGTGAAGGTTGCCTGCCGGCCAGCCATATGCACGCCCTCGCTGACATCATGGGGCTCGCCATGGCGGAGGTCTATGAGGTGGCGTCCTTTTATGCGCACTTCGATATCGTACGTGATGGTGAAGCACAGCCCGCTCCGGTGACCATTCGTGTTTGCGAGTCATTGAGCTGCGAACTTGCAGGAAGCGAAGCCCTGATCGCTGCGCTTGAGGCAGATGCCAATGCGGATGTCCGCGTTCTGCGCGCACCTTGCATGGGACGTTGCGCGACAGCACCTGTTTGCGAAGTTGGTCATCACCACGTTGATCGCGCAACGCCTAAACAAGTCGCAAGCGTGATTGAAAACAAGCATTTCCACGCTGACGTTCCGGACTACGAGAGTTTTGAGGCCTATCGCGGCAACGGTGGCTACGAGATTCTGCTTGCCTGCACATCCGGAGATCGCTCGGTCGACGATGTCATTACAGTTCTTTCCGATGGCGGGCTCCGCGGGCTTGGTGGCGCTGGCTTTCCAACCGGCCGCAAGTGGGGCTTCGTGCGCGCGGCACCGCAGCCACGGCTCATGGCTGTCAACGCCGATGAAGGTGAAGTCGGCACTTTCAAGGATCGCCACTACCTGGAAACCAAGCCGCACCAATTCCTTGAGGGGATGCTGGTCGGTGCCTGGGCGGTTGAGGCCGAAGCCGTCTATCTCTATCTGCGTGACGAATATCCGGCGGCGCGCGAAATCCTGCTCAAGGAGATCGCCAAGGTTGAAGCGGCGGGTTTATCGAACCACACAAAGATAATTCTGCGGCGTGGCGCGGGAGCCTATATTTGTGGCGAAGAGTCGGCGATGCTTGAAAGTATTGAAGGCAAACGTGGGTTGCCACGGCACCGCCCGCCGTATGTCGCACAAGTCGGCATTTTCGGACGCCCGACCCTGGTCAATAATGTCGAAACACTGTACTGGATCCCCGAGATCCTGAGAAACGGTGCGGATTGGTTTGCGAGCAAGGGCAAGAATGGCGCACAGGGTTTGCGTTCGTATTCAGTGTCGGGTCGTGTCAAGAAACCGGGCGTCGTCCTGGTCGCAGCCGGCACAACCGCCGCAGAGTTGATCGACCACTGCGGCGGCATGCTCGACGGGCACAAATTCAAAGGTTATCTGCCTGGTGGGGCTTCGGGTGGTATCCTGCCTGCATCGATGGCGGACATCCCGCTTGACTTCGGACAGCTTGAAAAGCACGGATGCTTCGTTGGATCCCACGCCGTCGTCATCCTTTCCGATCAGGATGACACCAAGGCTGTAGCCCTCAATCTCATGAAATTCTTCGAAGATGAAAGTTGCGGGCAATGTACGCCCTGCCGCAATGGCACCGAGAAAGCAGTCAAGCTGATGACTGAACCAAATTGGGATGGCGATCTACTAGAAGAATTGTCAAATGTCATGGCCGATGCCTCGATCTGCGGGCTCGGCCAGGCCGCGCCAAACCCGTTGCGCAGCGTGATTAAGTTTTTCCCAGAGGATCTCGCATGACCAAGATCACGTTTGAACTGGACGGTGCGCCAGTCGAAGCGGAAGAAGGCGAGTCGATTTGGCAGGTCGCCAAACGTGTCGGGACAACGATCCCGCATCTATGTTGGCAACCGGAGAAAGGCTATCGGGCCGATGGCAACTGTCGTGCCTGCATGGTCGAGGTCGAAGGCGAACGGACTTTGGCAGCCTCATGCGTGCGTATGCCCGCCGAGGGCATGAAGGTAAAAACGGCAACGGAACGGGCGAAAAAATCACGCGACATGGTCTTCGAACTGCTACTTGCAGATCAACCCGAGCGAGACCAGGCGCATGATCCGGAATCGAAATTTTGGAACTGGATCGATGATATGGGTGTGTCGTCAACAAGCCGGTTACCCAAGCGCGATAAGGTTGAGACGGATCGCACGCACGCAGCAATCGCAGTCAATCTGGATGCATGCATTCATTGCAATTTGTGTGTCCGGGCGTGTCGTGAGGTCCAGGTCAACGACGTGATCGGAATGGCCTATCGCGGCAATGGCTCAAAGATCGTGTTCGACTTCGATAACGGCATGGGCGAGAGCACTTGCGTGGCGTGCGGCGAATGCGTACAAGCCTGTCCGACTGGTGCTCTCATGGAAGCCAATCTCGTCAATGCAAAAAATGTGCGCACGGAGTTCCCCGAAAGCACCGTGAACTCGCTATGCCCTTACTGCGGCGTTGGCTGCCAGACCAAGGTTCACGTCAAGGAAAATAAAATCCTGCATATTGACGGTGCCGACGGCCCAGCCAACGATAATCGGCTCTGCGTCAAAGGTCGCTTCGGTTTCGATTACATCCATCATGCTGACAGACTGACGATGCCACTCATTCGTCGTGATGATGCGCCGGCGAAGACCGGCAACGTTCAAATCCGGCGAGACGAGATTTCGACGTACTTCCGCGAGGCAAGCTGGGATGAAGCCTTGGAGAAGGCTGCATCAGGTCTCAAGACCGTCCACGGCCGGGAAGGTGGCAAGGGCATTGCCGGCTTTGGTTCGGCGAAGTGTTCAAATGAAGAGGCCTACCTTTTTCAGAAGCTGATCCGGCAAGGCTTCGAAACCAATAACGTCGATCATTGTACACGGTTGTGCCACGCCTCGTCGGTCGCAGCATTGATGGAAGGACTGAATTCTGGGGCCGTGACGGCACCGTTCACAGCGGCGGCTGATGCCGATTGCATCATCGTCATTGGTGCTCGCCCTGCCGAGAACCATCCTGTGGCAGCCACCTTCCTGAAGAATGCAGCCAAGCGTGGTGCGCATCTCATTGTCATGGATCCACGCGGTCAGAACCAGGGCATCGCACGCCATGCCTCGCAAGTGCTGCAGTTCAAACCCGGTCGCGACGTCGCGCTATTGAACGCAATGCTGCATACGATCATTACTGAAGAACTCTATGACGAACAGTACGTGCAGGCGAACACAGAAGGCTTCGCCGAACTGAAGGCCAACATCGCCAACTTCCCACCAGAGAAAATGGCCGAAGTCTGTGGAATCGAAGCAGATACAATCAGGGCGGTAGCTCGAACCTACGCGCGCTCGGAAGCCTCGATAATCTTCTGGGGAATGGGGATTTCACAGCATGTTCACGGCACCGACAACGCGCGCTGCCTGATTGCGCTGGCGCTGTCGACCGGACAGATCGGGCGTCCGGGAGCAGGCTTGCATCCACTTCGTGGGCAAAACAATGTGCAAGGCGCGTCAGATGCCGGCCTCATTCCAATGGTCTTCCCCGATTACAAGTCCGTTGAGGACGACGAGATTCGTAAGGCCTACGAGGATTTTTGGGGCGCCGCGCTGCCGCCTAAGAAGGGCCTAACCGTCGTTGAAATCATGGACGCCATCCATGCGGACGAGATCAAGGCAATGTATGTGCTCGGCGAGAACCCGGCGATGTCGGATCCGGACCAGCATCACGCGCGCGCAGCGCTTGCCAAGCTTGAGCATCTCGTCGTGCAGGACATCTTTTTGACCGAAACCGCATGGCATGCCGACGTCATTTTGCCTGCGACCGCACACGCGGAAAAATGGGGTACCTATACAAACACCAATCGCCAGGTGCAGATGGCACGTCCTGTTGTTGATCCGCCAGGTCAGGCACGTCCGGACTGGGAGCTCATCACTGAACTTGCAAACCGCATTGGCCTTAACTGGCCCTACAAACACCCAAGCGAGGTGTTCACCGAGATGGCCGTGATGATGCCCTCTCTGAACAACATCACATGGGATCGGGTCGACCGTGAAAATGCCGTGACATACCCTTGCGATGCACCCGATAAACCAGGCAATGACATCATCTTCGGTGATCGCTTTCCGACTTCGAGCGGACGCGCCAAGATCGTGCCAGCCGATGTGACACCACCGGACGAACTTCCCGACGAAAACTATCCGATGGTGTTGACGACGGGACGGCTACTTGAGCATTGGCATACTGGAACAATGACGCGGCGGGCAGCTAACCTGGATCTGTTGGAACCTGAAGCAATCGCCGGTTTGAACCGTCATGACATGACCCGCATGAATGTCGCGCCTGGCGATTTCGTTAAGATCGAAACGCGGCGCGGCCATGTCATACTCAAGGCGCGACAGGATCGGGACGTACCCGAAGGCATGGTGTTTGTACCGTTCTGTTTCGCCGAAGCTGCGGCCAACATCTTGACCAATCCGCAACTGGACCCGATGGGCAAGATACCCGAGTTCAAGTTCTGCGCGGCACGCATCGAACCCGCCAAGGGGCTTGTCGAAGCAGCCGAATAGTCCATTGTCGAACCGAACAGCGCGTCCGTCCAATGCTGAGATCGATCAAATCAATCTCAGCATTGGGCCAGCGCCCTCGGCCGTCGCAGTTTCACCGATCGCATTCGCTCTCGCATAGCCCGCTTCTCGCAAGGCTGCGACGGCCGCTTCTGCTTTGTCCATCGGAAGGCCAGCAAGCAGGCCACCAGCAGTCTGAGGGTCAAACAACAATTGAAATTCTGGTGATCTGGAGATTGATCCTGTCGCTTCCACTTCGCGGCGCCAGCCAAGATTCGCAGATTGCAGCGACGAGACGATGCCTCGCTTGACAATATCTTCGGCGCCCACCAAAAGCGGCACGTCGTTAAGCCGAATGCTCGCCCTGACGTTTGATGCCGTCAGCATTTCTCCAAGATGTCCAGCGATGCCAAATCCGGTCACATCAGTCATGGCCTGCGCACCGTGTACCCGTAAAATCTCCGCTGCCTTTGCGCTCGATTGCAGGGCATTCTCAACGGCCGCTCGTACCCAGCGCCCCTTTGCCTGCCCCCTGCCATGCCCCGCAAACAAGGCGCCAGAGCCAATCGGTTTCGTCAAAACCAACGCCATACCGTCCGCAAGACCTCCTTTCCGCATCAGCGCATCATGCTTGGCAAGGCCGTTGATCGAAAATCCAAGAGTCAGTTCCTGGCCTTCACTCGTATGCCCGCCGACAATGGAGCAGCCTGCCGCATCAAACACCGTCTTCGCACCGGCGAGAAGCTGAACGAGATCAGCCTCACGTTTCGTATCCGGCGCAAACGGCAGCGACAAAGTCACGAGCGTAGAATGGGGAATAGCCCCCATTGCATAAATATCGCCAAGACAATGGTTGGCGGAAATCTGCCCGAACGTGAACGGGTCATCAATCATCGCCGGGAAGCTATCGACAGTCTGTACAAGAAGGTGACCAGCCGGCACGTCGATCGCCGCTGCGTCATCGCCTACTCCAAGCACGATCCCATGCTTCGTTCCCATTTGCCCCGTAGTAATTCCGGGAATCTGTGCCAGCGCTCGCTGCAGGGTCGCAGAACCCACTTTCGCACCGCAGCCACCACAACGCATCGCCTCGGGCAACTGCGCTTCCGCAACCTCGTCCGGTACACCAGCAACCACGGGAATCGTCGCTTCAGGTTTTTCAGTCATTCGAGGCAATTCGTTAAAGCGACGCATGAAAGCGCGGTCGATGCGGTCCTTCCAGCGCCACACCCAGGCGCCTTGCACAGACCAGCCTGCGTAAGACGCGATCGCGTTCTTATCACCGGTCGAAATCAGGCTAAGAAATGCGCGTTGCGGTCTGTATCGTTTGAGCGGCTGATCGAGCATCCGCGCCCTTAGATTGTAAGCCAATACCGGCCCTTGCCGAACAGCGAACACGCCTGATTTTGGCCGTGGATCGTGAACCATCGACACAACATCGCCCGCCCCGTAAACGTCTTGGTGCGATGTCGATTGCAGGTGATCATCGACGACGACAAAGCCGTTCCCATCAACATTCAATCCACTTGCAGCGGGCCAGGCCGGTGGCTCGGCGCCTGTCACCCAGATCACCTCGTCGAGTTCCACCGTTCGCACGCCATCCGACACACCATCCGGATCAGCTCGAACGACATCGAACCCGGCATGCACGGTAATATTGCGCTCGGATAATGCCGTCCGAAAGGCGTCGCGGACCGTTGCGCCATGCGTTTTGAGCACGCCGTCATCTCGCGTGAACAAATGCAGCGCCCCCGGCCCTCGGCCGGACGACGTTCCCGCCTCCAGCTCCAAAGCATGCTGTATCGATAGCAGCAGCTCAATGCCGCCCGCTCCCGCTCCAACGACCCCGACGCGGCGTCCAGGCTCCGTCAACACGCGCCTCTTGAGGCCGGCCCACTGCTTGAGAAACTCAGAAACAGGCTTCACCGGAATGACGCTGCGCGCGAGTTCAAGTTGATCATCGAACACCGGTGTCGATCCAGTATTGATCGACAGCACGTCGTAAGGGATAGGCGGACGTCCATCTGCGCAGTGTACTAACTTGAGCTCTGGATCGATCCGGCTCGCCTGTGTCTCCAGATACCGCGCACCGGCAAACCTGGCTAGCGGCCCGAGATCGATATGCGCCTCGTCAAAGGTGTAGTGTCCCGCGATCAACCCTGGCAGCATGCCCGAGTAGGGCGTGTCCGATTCAGGAGAAATCAAAGTGAGGCGCACGCCCTTGATTGGAAACATGCCGAAGTTGCGCAACACGGAAACATGCGCATGCCCTCCGCCAAGCAAGACGATATCCTTGATGACCGGAAACTCAGTCTTACGCATGCTCGTTTACTGCTCCACCGCGCAAAAAACGGCGGCCAAGATGTTCCTGACCGCCGTTCGTCGACTTACTTACACCAACACTCAGGTCTTTACTTGGCCCGCGAGTCGAAGATCTTGATGAGCGAAATGATCTCTGTTGCCTGAATACGACCAAGTGGCCCATCGGCATAACTGGATCCGACAACTTGGTTTTCACCATTGAGCATGAGCTCGGTTGGTTGAATAATCTGGCGGCGTTCTTCCCACCAGGATCCAAGCTTGTCCGCGACATCTTTTGTAACGCCATAGCCAACGGGGAAATTTACCTCGTCAGCGACCTCTTTTGCCTTGTCGATGGGATCGACACTGGCCGCAGCCACTTTGATGCCCAGGGCATCCAGCTCTGCTTTTTGTTCTGCGAAACCGACCAACTGCCGGCGGCAGTATGGTCACCAGTGGCCCCGATAAAACAAGATAACCTTATATCTTGCATCGAGACCGCCCGGCAGTTCGAGCGACGACCCGTCCGTAACATTGATCGTTACCGACGGCATCATATCGCCGATGCCTAGCTTGTCAGCCATGAGTGCTCCTTTGCGTGAACGTCCGGCGGCATCTTACGTATTTCGACGCTGACCGCAATCAGACCAAACAACACATTTTTGTTTATTTGCCTCTTTATGTCGACAGGTGCCGAAACATATTGCGTCGCGCTTCGTCATCCATTTCGGCCTTGAAGGTAAACTTGTCTTTGATGGCAAGCGCCGCCTTCGCTGCTGGTTTCGCTTCAATTTCATCCACCAGTCGCTTCAAGTTCGGGAAAGCCGCCCAGACATTGTCGTCCGCCGTGGCATAGGGCGCCATCCGTGCCCATCCCCAGACATCCATGTCAACTATTGAGTACGTATCACCGACCATATAGGTCTTATCAGCAAGATGGTCGTTAAGAACGCCATAGTGGCGTTTCACTTCAAATGTATAACGTTCAATCGCATAGCTGACTTTTTCCGGGGCATGGTGATTGAAGTGCACTGATTGTCCCGAGAACGGCCCCACGCCGGTTGCGACAAACATCAGCCACGACAGCAATTGCCCCCGATCACTCGCCGGAGGCAAAAATTTGCCTGTCTTGTCAGCAAGATATAGCAGAATCGCATTCGAATCGAACACGACAGCATCCCCATCAACGATAACAGGCACCTTACTATTCGGATTGATCGCCTTGAAATCCGCCGTGTGCTGATCCCCCTTGCGGGTATCGACCGGGATTGGCTCATACGCGATGCCCGCTTCTTCTAGGAAAAGCGCCACCTTCATCGGATTCGGCGCGCCTGAGAAATAGAACTTAATCATTGATCGTCTCCGGGGATTCTGCATGCTGGATTGGAATGTCCCAGCGTCGATAGCATGGACGGGCGCAAAGCGACAGGTCGCACTAGCGATCTCACGCGCCACGACCCAACACCATATGTGATAGTCATTGCCGCCCGCTTCTCAAGCATTCGGAATGTGCCTAGCATTCCGCCTTTTCAGGCCATCTCGGGAGCCCGGCCATGACGAAAGCGGTGCGCTATGGTGTCCAGATCGGTGCGGTCGATCGCACCGGCGTCAAGGACGCGGACCTCTATAACGAAGCCGTTCTCGACGCTAAGCTGACACACGAACTTGGCTATGATGCAGCTTGGCTGGTCGAGCATCATTTCTCGGACTACTACCCGACGCCCAACCCACTCGTATTTCTCTCACACTTAGCCGCTGCGTGCCCCGGCCTAGGCTTGGGCACGGCCGTGATGGTGCTGCCCTGGTACGACCCGATCCGCTTTGTCGAGGATGTTTCGATGGTCGCCACGGTGGCCAAGGGACCGCTCTACATCGGCATGGGTCGCGGAACCGCCAAGCTCGAATACGATGCAATGCGCGTTTCAATGGAGGAGGCCCGGGACCGTTTCCGCGAGTGCTGGGACGTGGCACAGCTCGGTCTCAAAGGCGAAGCTTTCACCTACCGCGGAAAATACATCAAGCTCGAGCGCCCAATTGTGATCCGCCCCGGGCTCGATCAAGACAGGAAGATCGAATTCTTCGGCGCCATCGGGAGCCCCGGCAGTGCCGAGATTATGGCCGATCTGGGATTGCGCCCACTGACGTTGGCCCAGTTCCCGGATCACATGCTGATCAAGATCCTCGACAAGTGGACCGCTCGCAATGCTCATGTCGGCAAGGCGACTTCCGACATTATGCCGATCTCTGCCAAGTGCTTTATTGGCGACACTGACGAAGAAGCCCGTGAAGAGGCGCGCGGTTACCTCGCCAGCTTCTACAAACTCCAGGCTGAGCACTACACCACGGACAGTACACCTTGGGCAGACATTCAAGGCTACGAGCAATTCGCCAAAATCTTTGGCAATATGAAGCTGATGGCTGATCCGGCCGAGAATGACCCCATCATCGATCGCAGCCTAGTTGGCACGCCTGAGACCGTCGCCCGGCGCATCAACGAATTGCGTGCTATCGGCTTCAACTACATGCTGATCTCGAACGCCATGGCAGGCGTTCCACGTGACGTGCGCCATCGCATGATGCGTCGCTTCGCCGAAGAGGTCATACCGCTCTGTGAAAAAATGCCAGTACCGGAACGCCCGGTCCTCGCCCCTCGCGCAGCTGAGTAACTCACGCATTTTTCAACTGAAAGTTCCGCACCATGAGCGAAAAAAGCGAGTTGTACAAAAAAGGCTTGGAGATGCGCAAGAACCTGCGCAGCGAGGCCGAATTTCAAAAGAACGTGTCTGAGTATGCCGAGGATCCGGTCAGCCAGGAATTCATCGACGTTGTCACCGAAACGGTTTTCGGCGCTCTTTGGTCGCGCCCCGGCCTTGACATAAAGACGCGCACGCTGATTTGCGTCGTGTCCGATATCGCGACCGGCCGCTATCCGGAACTTGAAATCCATTTACGGTTCGCATTACGCCAGGGTTGGACGGAAAAAGAGCTGACCGAAACCATGTTCCATATGTCAGGTTATGTCGGTGTGCCGCTGGTGCGCGAAGCCACGTTCGTTGCCAAGAAGGTATTTGCCGAAGTCCGTGCTGAGACCGATTGAGAGTGCACCAAACAAATGTCGCGAGAAACAGAAATGCCGACAAATCCGTCCGCTGAAACGATCGCGATGCACTATATCCCCGTGCGTCACGAGTGGCTCGATCGTTACCGTGAAGACATCATCGAACCGGATTTACCAATTGTCGATCCCCATCACCATCTCTGGGACCGCCCTGGCAATCGCTATTTACTCGACGATATCCTCGCCGACACCAACTCAGGCCACAATATTATCGCAACGGTTTTCGTCCAGTGCCGTGCCTTCCATCGGGCCGGCGGCGACGTTGACATGCAGCCGATTGGCGAAACCGAATTCGCAACCGGCGTCGCTGCCATGTCCGAAAGCGGGGCATACAGCCCCACGCGTGTTTGCGAGGGCATCGTCAGCTTTGCCGACATGACCTTGGGACGCAATGTTGAACGCGTGCTCGATGCACACATTGCCGCCGCTGGCGGGCGCTTCCGCGGCATTCGCCATATCGTCGCCTGGACTGAAGACACAGTCTTGATGAATCCGAACTATGCGCCTCCGCAGCATCAACTCAATGATGAGACGTTCCGCGACGGCATCCGCCAACTAGGTCGCCAGGGCCTCACCTTCGATGCCTGGTTGTATCATCCTCAAATTGACGACTTGACGGCCGCCGCACACGCCTGCCCCGACACCAAAATCGTCCTCGACCACGTCGGCGGGCCGCTCGGTGCAGCAAGCTATGCCGGCAAACACCAGGAGGTGTTTCCAACTTGGGTCGCATCAATCAGGCAATTGGCATCGTGTCCGAATGTCCATGTGAAACTTGGTGGCCTTGGTATGCGCATCAACGGTTTCCGCCACGAAGATGAAGAAAAGCCGCCGACATCGGAGTTGCTTGCAGAAACCTGGAAACCATACTTCGACACCTGCATTGAAGCTTTCGGACCATCGCGCTGTATGTTCGAAAGCAACTTTCCGGTCGACAAAGGCTCATACAGTTACCAGATCTACTGGAATGCCTGTAAACGCTATGCCGCCAACTTCTCCGCAGCTGAGAAAACTGATCTCTTCTCTGGAACGGCCGGCCGTTTCTACAAGCTCTCAAATGCCAACTGATCCTTCTATGGCAAACAAAAAACACAAGTGACCGCATCATGACCACCACCGACACGCCGCCCGCCTCAACAACGCCGCAACTCGATATTCGCAATGGCAAAGCCACAATCCGTCTGTCCCGGCCGGCAGAGCATAATCGCCTCGAACCGATCGACCTGCGTGTCCTGACCGAGATGTTCACGGACCTCAACAACAATCCGGATGCCCGCGTGCTCATCATCACTGGCACCGGCAAGAGCTTCTCGTCAGGCTTTCATATTGGTGCACTCAGCGAGGATGAGTCCGGCAGCAAGCCAGAATATGATCCAAACGGCTTCGAGCGCATGGTCGATGCCCTCGAAAACCTTTCAATCCCGACCATCGCGGCTCTCAACGGCGGCGTCTACGGCGGCTCCACGGACCTCGCGCTCGCCTGCGATTTTCGCATTGGCGTTGAAGGCATGCGCATGTTCATGCCGGCCGCACGCCTCGGCATCATCTACTATGAGAGCGGTGTGCGCCGTTACGTATCCCGCCTCGGCCTTAACAATGCCAAGCGCCTCTTCATGACTGCCGAACCGGTCGAAGCAGACGGCATGCTCGCGATGGGTTATCTCGACGAAATCGTCCCGAAAGACGAACTTGATAGCCGCGTTGATACACTTGCGACCCAAATCGCCTCCAACGCCCCACTGGCCGTCGCCGGCATGAAGCAGGCAATCAACGCCATCGCCCATGGGACGTTTGATCGCGCGGCGCACGATGCCAACCGGGCCCGGGCCGGCAGTTCTGCGGATCACAAAGAAGGCCTCAAGGCATGGGCTGAGAAACGGAAACCAGTTTTTCAGGGCCGTTAACGGAGATTTACGCTATATATCCGGCACCATCCCCATCACTGGACGACCTGGACATATATGACAGTCCCCGCCTTGACATCCCAACTCGCCAATCTTCCCTCCGTCGATCGCGTACTGCTCGACGACGTGTCAGCCCAATTGATTGACAACCACGGCCGCAAAGCTGTAACCGACTCGATCCGGATCGCGATCGCCGAACTGCGCGACGACCTGCGCAACGGCAGATCCGTCGACATCAGCCCGGCGGCGGTACTCGCGATCGCAGCCAACACACTCGCTCAATCCGAGTTGCCGTCTTTGCGCCCGGTCATCAATCTCACCGGCACCGTGCTGCACACCAATCTCGGACGCGCCGCACTACCCCAGGAAGCACTCGACGCGATCATCACCGTCGCATCAGGCGCCAGCAACCTCGAATACGATCTTGATACGGGCCGCCGCGGCGAGCGCGACGATCACATCGCACAGCAGATCTGCGCCATCACCGGTGCCGAGGCAGCAACGGTCGTCAACAACAATGCCGCTGCCGTCATGCTGGTTATCAACACGCTTGGCTTTGGCAAAGGTGTCGCCGTCTCCCGTGGGGAACTTGTCGAAATCGGCGGCTCCTTCCGTGTCCCCGACATCATGGCACGCTCCGGCTGCGAGTTAATCGAAGTTGGCACCACCAACCGAACGCATCTCAAAGACTTCCAGGCCGCCCTCGGTAACGGCGCTGGCATGATCATGAAAGTCCACACATCCAACTACGTCATCGAAGGTTTCACGGCCGTCGTCCCAGAACCGGCCTTGAGCAAACTCGCGCATGATCACGATGTTCCTTTCATCAACGACCTAGGCAGCGGCACACTGATTGACCTCGAAGACCACGGTCTTCCCCACGAGCCGACACCAATGGAAGCATTGCAGGACGGCGCCGACATCGTCACGTTCTCAGGCGACAAACTCCTCGGTGGTCCCCAGGCCGGTATCATCGTCGGTCGCAAGGACTTGATCGATCGAATTACGGCAAACCCGATGAAGCGTGCATTGCGCTGCGATAAGATGACGATGGCGGCCCTTGCCGCGGTGTTACGTCTCTACCAGGATCCGGATCGGCTTGCACAACGCCTTCCGACACTGCGCTGGCTGAGCCGCTCTCCCGAGGATATTGCCATAACTGCCGAACCGATTGCCGCTTCTTTGCGTCAGGCACTCGGCGAAACTGCCACCGTCGAAATCATTCCGTGCGAAAGCCAGATTGGCTCCGGCGCATTGCCAACCCGCACCGTCGCGAGCGTCGGCATTGCCGTTGCCCCGGCATACTCCGCCGCACTGTCCGTCGGCGACTGGCTCAACTCGCTTGCCGCCAGCTTCCGCTGCCTCCCCAAGCCTGTCATTGGTCGCATCCACAACGACCGCTTCATCCTCGACCTGCGCTGCCTTGATCGGCCAGATGAACTGCTGGCGTCATTCAATCAGCTGGAGGTACCGCAATGATCATTGCCACCGCTGGACACGTTGACCACGGCAAGACTTTGCTGATCAGGACGCTAACCGGTGTTGATACCGACCGCCTGCCGGACGAAAAAAAGCGTGGTCTCACGATCGACATCGGCTTTGCCTACTTGCCGCTAGCTGACCACGATGAGCCGATCGGCTTCATTGATGTGCCCGGCCACGAGAAATTCATTCGCAACATGGTCTGCGGCGTCGCTGGTATCGACTATGCATTGTTTGTTATAGCCGCCGACGATGGCCCGATGCCGCAGAGTCGCGAGCACCTCGCCATTCTAGACCTCCTCGGCGTCAAATCCGGCATCGTCGCCCTCACGAAGACCGATCGCGTCAGCGCCGACCGCCTCGCGGAGGTGCAGGATGATATCGAGGAGCTTCTGCTCGGCACCACGCTCGACGGCGCCCAAATTATGCCCGTCTCGGCGCTCGAAAACATCGGCATTGACGACCTGCGCAGCCACCTCACCGCCAAGGCGCGCGCCTTTCATGCGCGCCCCGCCGCCGGTCACTTCCGCCTTGCCGTCGACCGCCGTTTCGACATCACCGGCGCTGGACTGATCGTCACCGGAACGATCTTTTCCGGCACCTGCCAGGTTGGCGATCAGGTCCGCATCCTTGGCGCACCGGAGACATACCGCATCCGCTCCATTCGCGCGCAAAACGAGGAGCGCCAAACCGCAACCCCCGGCCAGCGCACCGCACTCAATCTCACCGGTCAGGGCCTCAGTCGCGATAGGGTTCAGCGCGGCGATTGGATTGTCACAAGCTCAAGTGCGGCGCCAACGGAGAAATTTGACGCGCGCCTCCACGTGCTCGCAAGCGAAGGCACGCCGCTCGCTCACTGGACGCCCGTCCACGTACATCTCGGCGCCGCGGAAACCACCGGACGGGTGGCAGTCCTGGAAGGCAAGTCGATCGCGCCTGGCACCTCGGCACTGACACAACTGGTCCTCGACGAGCCGCTCGGTGCGCATCACGGAGACGGTTTCATCGTTCGCGATCAATCCGCCACGCGCACTGTTGGCGGCGGCCATGTCATCGACATCTTCCCACCCCTGCGCCGTCGCGCCGCCGAATCCAGACTGGTACTTCTCCGCGCCCTTGAAGCGAGCGATCACAACACGGCACTCGAAGCGGCTGCTGCGAGCGCGCCAAGTGGCATTGATCTGTCGTCGTTCGCAAACGCGCGCAATCTCACCGAAGCTGAGCTTGGCACCATCAAGTCAAGTTTCTCCGGCCGCATCGTCGGCGCCGAAGCCCGGCAGCGTGTGTTCAGCGTGGAGCATTGGGAGAATTGCCAAAAAGCAATCCTCACCACCCTGCAAACCTGGCACACCAAACATCCCGATCAAGTAGGCCTCGCCGACGTGCAACTCTTGAGACAGGCTGGATATCGCTTTGCCGACCCGGTCGCACATGCAATTGCGAATGCGCTTGAAGCCGAACGCGTAGTCGTCCGCGAACGTCTAGGTTTGCGGCTGCCAAGTCATCAGGCCGGCCTCCAGGGCGAAGACGCGGCGTTGTGGAAGAGAGTAGAGAACTATATCGAATCCGGCGGCCTGCGCCCTGGCAGCCTGCCCGACATCGCAAACAATCTCGACATCCCGCAGCGACAGCTGCAATCGTTCTTGACCGGTGCCGGACGACACGGTTTGGCGCATCGCATATCAAACACCCGCTACCTGACCCAAACCCAGCTAGGGACGCTGCGTGAACATGCCGAGCGAACGGCCGCGCAAGACGCCGCCGGTGCCCTCGATGTCCGCGCGTTCAGAGATGCCACCGCCATCGGCCGAAACATGGCAATCGAGGTCCTCGAATATTTTGACAAGTTAGGGTACACGGCGCGCAGGGGCGAAGCACGCGAGATCAAGCGCTCGATAGAAGCGGAGCAGGACCTCTGAACATTCCTTCGGTCGTGCGGTATAACTTGTCATGCTTCTCCGGCATCTCGCTCGTTGTACTGTACCGCCGCTGCGCAGCAGATTATTGCTGCCAACCCACACTTTGATAGATATCGGGATATTGAGGAACGGTCACAATATCATTATCCAGGCCCTCAAGAAGCGGGCGTCGATGCTCATGATCTATCGCACCTGTGCAAACGCGCTCATGAATTACAGAACGTGCGGAATCAATCCTGCTCTCATGTTGGCTCCACAATCGCTGCGCTAACTTCAAAGTCCTATCTTTATATTCGCCTCAACCACTCTCATGGTTGCTGACGGTGGACAACATATATCCGGACAAGTGCGCAATGATTGCGATGGTTCAACTTTGGTCAGAGGCAACGATCGTCATAGCGTGCAATTATCTCCGTTCTATGGCTCGTCCCTACCCTGCATAGACCAGCCAAAAACCTTTTCAGGTTTTCAGCAGTTCGTGTCGAGACGTCCATTCAATCCAATTTGAAAGGCATACAAATGCGTTACCCCCAAACACTCATTGTGATGCTCAGCCTTGCTGGTCCAGCCGCTGCAGAGCCAATCCATCAGTCATTCATTGGCACGTGGGCCCAAGATCAAGACAGCTGTGCGACTAACGCCCACAAGATTACCGAGACGAGTTTTCTGAGCTGCAAATTACTTGCTGCCGATAATCCAGTGCATGACAAGAAACGTGGCACCGTCTCTCAATTGGTTGCCATGGAGTGCAGCCCCGAGGGCAAACCGACGACCCATTTTGCCAATGTGACTTTGAGGTCAAAGAACTCTTTGGAAGCAACTCACCCTCGGGGGAATGGTCTGACAGCGTTCGTGCGCTGCAAAGGCAAGTGATGCCGCTCACGAAGAGACCGTTCAGACCATTTTGGAATGAGTGATCTTCACCAGGGCACCTTGGGAACGGTTGTCCCGTGACAGCGACCACAGCCAAAGATGTCTTTACGGTGGGTTGCGAGCAAATTGCTTCGCCATTTTCACATGTGGAACTCATCAGAAGAACTGCAAATCCTTCTAATGCCAGGCTGCAATCGCCCGCGTTTGCCAGATAGCCACGACGAACCTATATCAATTGAGAGCTGCGCCAGTTCGATCTTGATGAGCCGGAAGGATCCAACGCTCCGTTCATTTGTCATCCAACAAAGCGACTGCCCTGATTGGCGAACCTGTGCCGCCACGCCATTTTAGCGGCAGCCCTATGAATTGAAACTCGCCTTTGCCAAACAATTGCTCAAGATTGCACAAGCTTTCTATATGAGTGATGTCGAGTTCAAGGCAGGCCTTATGCACCAGCGCATTGATCTTGCCTTCCGGTCCGGGTCGTAAGGAATCTATCCCGAAATGCACAATGTCCTGCGCCGCTAGCCACTCGGTCGCGGCAACATTCACGCCAGCGTTGTCGTACGTATAAGACCTAGTTGGAAACGTCCGCTCATGATGGCCTGTGCACAATAGAACGGTTCCGCGCTTTGGTATCGCAACACCTGCTTTATCAACTGCGCGTTTCAGGTCATCGGGTGTAATCTCGGCCCTTGGCTCAATGTGGCAAAGGTCCAGACAAACACCTCTGACGTAACAATTTTCCAACGGATATTCGTCAATCGACATGCCTGATTTTCCAAAATGGCGCGGTGCATCCAAATGCGTACCGGCATGGTCAGACATCGAAATATGCATCACCGCATTTCCGTGGACATTTCCCGATTCTTCAAAGGCTTCCTCGTGCGACTTCCACAACCCATGAATCAGCGGTGGCTGACCAGGATAGGTCGGCATACGGTGATACATATCCCGACTAAGGTCGATTATTTTCATTGTCGTTTCCATTTCCAGGAATGATGAGTTGATCATTACACCCGCATCGTCCACGCATTTCAAGCCAGTAGTTCGGACGGAAGATCGCGCAGGGCCTCAACAAGCACCTACGAAGTTTTTAACTCGAAAAAGGACAGCAAAGCCCGAACTGGCAGGGCGCCCCCACTCAGCGAACAGACCGACAATGCCTGCGCCATACCTTAAGGACCGAAAGGGGCAATCAGCAAATTGTCCGTTCATCCAAAAGGCTGTTAAGCTGAAGTGGTGCAAAGACGACCAAATTGCTGATGCGTCATCACATCGGCGACGGCTGCAAGAAGGAGTGATGGTATTTCTGAGGATGGAAGAACGAAGGTTGTTGCGCAATGGGGTGAGGCGCAACCGTGGGTAAACAGCCTATGGAAATGGCTGGCCGCGTTGATGACGTTCTTCGCGCTTCTTTGGAATGTGGACTCTTTGGAGTGGTTCGGCTTTGCTCTGGTCCAGGAACAGTTCTACGCGTTTTCAATGGCCTTTGCCATGGCGGTGGTTTTTCTGACGGTCCGCATTGACCGTACAAATGGCGGCCGTGTTCCGTGGTATGACCTTCTTCTGGCAGGCATTGCCTTTGTCGTCTTTATGTATATCGCGGCGAACTTCCTGTACTTGCGGGAGTTCGGGCTTGCCGAAAGCACCAACTTTGCCGTCGCTCTCGGTGCGATCATAATGATCCTGGTGATCGACGGCCTCCGGCGATCTGCTGGTTATGTCATGCTTGGCGTGGCACTGGTCTTTGTCATCTATGCACCTTTGGGTCATCTCGTGCCGGGCCCCTTGGTTGGTACCAAAGTCCAGCTCTGGGAGCTGGCAATCAATATGGGCTTCAACCCGAACGCCCTATTCGGCATTCCGCTTCAGGTCGGCACGACAATCGTCATTATGTTCATCCTGTTCGGTCAGGTCTTGTTTAAGGCCGGCGGCGGTATGTTCTTCACGGACCTTGCCATGGCAACAGTTGGCCGGCGACGGGGTGGCGCAGCAAAAATCTCCGTGGTTGCCTCCGGACTGTTTGGCACAATTTCCGGAACGGCCGTATCCAATGTGGTCACGACCGGTATCATGACCATTCCGTTGATGAGAAAGGCAGGCTACCGAGCCACCCACGCTGGCGCCATCGAAGCCGTTGCGTCGACCGGTGGTCAGTTCATGCCACCTATCATGGGTGCAGCGGCGTTCTTGATGGCCGAAATGATAGAGGTTCCCTATGCCGAAATCGCGCTCGCGGCGGTGATCCCCTCAATCCTCTATTACTTTGCAATCTTTGTGCATGTTGACCTTGTTGCGGCGAAGGAGAACATTAATTTCATCGAGGAAGAGGTGCCAGCCTTCAGGGAGGTGATCAAAGAGGGTTGGCATTTTGTCGTCCCTTTTGCCGTCCTGATTTACTCGCTCTTCTGGCTCAACATGCCGCCGGAGAAAGCCGCCATTTTCTCGACCGGCTCGCTGGTAATAGCTTTCTTCAAGCCTTACCGGGGGGAGCAGCTCAAGTGGTCCGACCTGTTCGATATTTTCCACAGCACCGGCCATCTCGTGGTCCAGCTTCTCATGATCGTCGCAACAGCAGGATTCGTGATCGGCATCCTAAATCTGACCGGCCTAGGCTTCGCGCTGACATTCTCCTTAACCGGTCTCGCGGGCAATAGCCTCATAGTTCTTCTTCTGATCAGTGCCGTCATTTGCATCGTCCTTGGCATGGGGATGCCAACGCTCGCGATTTATGTTTTGCTGGGCGCGTTGATCGCGCCGGCGATAGTCGAAGCGGGCGTCGACGCCATCTCGGCGCACCTGTTCATTCTCTACTTTGGCATGATGTCAATGACCACGCCGCCAATTGCATTGGCAGCCTTCGCGGCGGCGACCTTGACCAAGGCCAGTCCCATGATGACGGGATTTGTCGGCATGAAGTATGCGTGGACAGCATATTTTGTGCCGTTCCTGTTTGTCTTCTCGCCGACCCTTCTATTCATCGGTGCAGCGCAGGACATCGCCATCAACGTGGCAACCGCCATTGTAGGCACGTACTTGGCGACCCTCGGCGTCGTCGGCTATTTCACCCGCCCCTTGAACCCGATAGTTCGGATTGTCCTGTTCGCAGCAGGTCTCGCGGCTATGCTGCCTTACGAAGTTTTTCCAATGGCTTCGATCATCAACGCGGTCGGAATCATTATTGGAAGCCTGGTTTTCTTGTATGAAAAGTTTGTCGCAAAACAGTCTGTTCTAGAAGCTGAATTGTCCTAACGACCGTGTTTGTTTTAACTTAAACCATCAAAACAATGTAAACAGGAGGAACAGAGAATGAAGAGATTAGCTACAGCGACCATGTTCACTGTCGCAGCTGTCATGAGTGCGCCTGCGCAGGCACAAAGTGTGGCTACATTCGCGACCAATCCGCAAGGCAGTCTGGGCTACCGCACGGGAATCGCGGTTGCCAAAACCGTAACCGATAAAGTTGACGGCCTCGTTGGACGGCCGCGTCCAATGGGTGGCTCGACCACGTATATTCCAATTGTCAATCGAGGTGAGGTCAATTACGGATTTACCAACGCTCTCGAGGCTCATCAGGCAGTTGTGGGCGAGGGCTCCTTTAAAGGTCGCCCACAAAAGAACCTACGCATGATTGGTCGCATGTTCCCGCTTGTCGCCGGTGTGGCCGTGCCGGCTGACTGGGGCATCAAGACAATGGCCGAATTGAAAAAATTCAAAGGCAAGAAAATCACCTCGGAGTATACGTCGCTTGCCGTGATCGAAACCTGGATGGCAGCAGCGCTTGCAAATGGAGGCCTGTCCTACAAAGATTTCGAGAAGGTTCCGGTATCGGGTTTTGTGAAGGGTATTCAGGCCTTGGGCGAAGGCAAGGCGGAAATAACTTGGATCAGCCTCGGGTCAGGCGCTGGCCGTAAGGCGAACACCCAAATGCGCAGTCGAGGCGGCTGGGTTTATCTTGATCTCGATCCATCACCCGCTGCTGTGGCACGACTTCAAAAAGTTGCGCCTCCGGGTAGCTTGATCAACATTACGAACACCAAAATGCCCGGCATTAAGGGGGCAACGAACATCATTCAGTTCGACTATCTCCTGTTCACCCACAAGGACGCGAGCGCGGAGGAGGTTTACAAAATCACCAAGGCCCTTGCGACCAACAAGGCTCATCTGGCCAGTTCCATGGGTGCCTTCAATCGGATCAAAGAGGGCACCTTCGGCGCACCGGCAATGATGCCCTACCACCCGGGAGCTCTCAAAGCCTTGAAAGAACTCGGTATGAAATAGAAAGCTGGACGTTAAACGATAGCTGTCAGTTGTTTTCACTGGGCAAGAGGCGGACAAGTTCGTTCAAGCCGCTTCTTGCCATTTTTTTGACGGTGAGCGATTGCGCCTATCCTCCTAGAAACTTGATGCCGTAGTAGCTCGGTATCAGAAAGGCCATTGCCCAAAGTATGGATGAAGCGATGCTGGCGCCGACAAATGGAACTGGCGACATATGCATGGCGCCCGCCACAAATGGCACGACAGGTCTAAGCGGTCCAACAAACTTGGATATAAAGATTGCAGAAAATCCGCGCCGCTGAAACAAAGCCTGCGTCGCACTCAGCCAGTGAGGATGCCTGGTGAACGGCCAATGCGATTGGGTACCCCCTTTAATTCGGCGACCAAGGAAATAAGAGACCATATCGCCAACGAAACAACCGGCTGCACCGGCAAATAATATCGGTAGCAGTGGGTTTCCAGCGGCGCCTTCCAAGGCTGCAATCGCCAGAAACAAAGCGCTTGCCGGCACGAAAAACGACACGAACACCAGAGACTCAGCAAAACCCAGCCCAAACAATACAATTTCAATGAACCGTTCATTGTCGCGGGCGAATTCAATTGCAGCATTCCACCATGCCTGCACTGACATCGAAGACCCCTTCGGATTTTTTCGACCAACTCAGAAGCACGTCTTGGATGTGAAACGGAAGTCTCTTCCTTTCACCCCGCCGATAACGTTGCCTCTGTTTCAATGCGTTCGAACACGCCGTTAGTGCTGTCGAGCCATTGCAGTTCTGCATCCGCAATCGAGAACCATGCTCCATGCAATGACAGCCGGTTGCTCTCCACTGCATCGGCAACGAACGGGAAGGTCAAAAGGTTGTCGAGCGACTGCTGAATGGCCATTCGCTCCAATGCCTTTTGCCGCTTTTCCGGCTGAGAAGCCGGTACGCGATCGGTTAATTCATCGCGCAGATCGCTGATCAGCTCGACCCAAGGCTTTACAAATCGGCCCACTGGTCGCGCTTCAGCGATGGCAAGCGACGCCGCAATGCCACCACACATTCCGTGACCGAGCACAACAATTTGCGAGACCTTCAATCCGGTGACAGCGAATTCTAGCGCCGCTGACGTGCCGTGATACGTGCCGGTCTCCTCATAGGGCGGCACCAGCGCAGCGACGTTGCGCACCACGAAGAGTTCGCCGGGTGCTGCATCAAATATCGTTGCGGGGTCCACCCGGCTGTCAGCACATCCGACAATCATCGTCGTTGGTTTCTGCTCGGTAGCCAGCGAACGATAGCGGTCCGCCTCAAGTGTCAACCGGTCAGCGCGAAATCTTCGATATCCTTCGTGCAAGTCACAGGGCATTTCCATTCTGACCTCCTTCCACTTACTGTGCGGGTGCTTCAATTGGCGTCGAGTGCTGCTCGGTAGCCGCCGGCAGGGAGGCCTTGACTAAAAGTGCGCCGCCGATGGCTGACAGGATTGAGCCGGCCAGCATCCAAGTACGTAGGGCGGCGGCATGCATCCAATCATCCCGCCTGCCACCGGGTTCTGAGAAAATGCCTGCGCGCCGCGGGCTAATGCATCAGGACGCTTCAATTGGGCAATCAAGATCTAACCCCGGTAATTTTGCCGTGCCCGCACAGAGCAGATGTGTCCTGGGACAACGTCAGAACCTGCTCGTGCTGCGATCCGCCAATCCGACCTGTTGAAGCGACGCTAAATGATCCTTGAGGCGCAATCTCAGTCTTTTCAGTTGCTGCAACGTAAGCCAGCACGGCATGCTCTTTGCCAGCTCTTGCTGAATCAACCGCTCGATTTTCGACTTGCGAACGGTCAGAGCGCCAAGCCGCTTCTGCAGTTTTGCTCTCAAAGAACTGGTCATGATCATCCTCCAATCGTCGATTATGCTTCGACTGAGGTGGTGAGGCCTATTGTCCAGCGCCATATGCAATTGTACGGTATTTTGATAGAAAAAATCTATCGATCGAAGATCTAGACAGGATGACTGTGAGATGCCGAGCATCAGACAGCTTGAATATTTGATTGCACTTTCGGATACATCCCACTTCAGACGTGCCGCCGAGAAGATAGGTGTTAGTCAACCAACACTCAGCGCACAACTTGCGACGCTCGAAGAAAGTCTTGGTGCTCAGCTCGTTGAACGGAGCCGGTCACGGGTCATGCTGACGCCGCTTGGGAAGGACGTCGAGCGAGTTGCTCGGCAAGTCCTGCGCGATGTCCAGGAGATGCGCGACTTGTGCGCCGTTCAAAGCGGTCAGTTTTCAGGCACGATCCGGCTCGGACTACCGCCGACAATCGGGCCTTACTTGTTGCCCCATCTTGTGCCACGTGTTCACAAGGCTTATCCGGACCTCAAACTCTACGTGCGCGAAGAGGTTCCCCATGGACTGCCTGCGCGGCTGCAGGAAGGTCATCATGATGTCATTGTCATGCCGCTGCCGGTTGTCGGCGATGAACTGCAGAGTATTCCGCTATATCGTGAGCCACTTTATCTTGCCGTGCCGGCGGATGGACCTCTGGCTGGATCAACGGTGTTGGATAGGCGGGATTTGAAAGGCCAAGCGGTCTTAACGCTTGAAAGCGGCCACCACTTACACGAACAGGTTGAAGCGATATGTGAGGAATTTGGCGCTGTACCACTCTCCAATTTCGAAGGCACCAGCCTCGATACGCTGAGGCAGATGGTTGGCATGGGAATGGGCATTTCGTTTCTCCCCGGTCTCTACGTTCACGGCACGGTTGCCAAGGACCGATCGATCAAAATTATCGAACTCAAGGGACGGGCGATTTATCGCGCCATTGGCATATTCTGGCGCAAAACCTCTGCGCGCGGCGCGGAGTTCGAGCAACTGGCCGAGCACATCAAGGAAACGGTGCGGCGCACATTTCCCAGTTGCACGGTTCTGTAGTCACGACCAGTTAAAAGCGCAGCTATTGTCGATAGATAATTTCTATCAATAATTTGCCCAAATAAGCGTTGCGACTACCAGAAATGCTCCCATATCAGCGACGGCAAGGCAGCTGTTCAATTGGTTGTTGCCCGCAAATACAGGAGCAGAAAATGTTTGATTTTGGACAGATCATTGAGAAAGTTAGCGGTCTCTTCGAACAAGGCGGTGCGTCGGATGCTCTGGGTAGCAATCTGACCGATCTTGTTGAAGCAGCGAATTTCGATCCGTCCATTCTGGCCAACGCGCCGATCGATCAGCTGAGCGAGTTGCTCAATCAGGCCGGCATCGATCCAACCAAACTCGCTGATGGCGAAATTCTCGATACGGCGCAAGATTTGCTGCAATCGGGCACCCTCGACCACATCGATCTCGGTCAGCTGCAATCCTTGGGCAACCGGCAGCAATAGGCAGTCAAACCGCTCGCTGGGCTAGCTAAATGCCGGCGTTCGCTTTTGTTCGTTGAGGCCTCGATGCCGCTGGAGCGCCGAGCCCAACGTTGGAACGATATTGGAAGGCGCCCACTTTTATCATGTCTCATTACCTGATGCTTGCCGTTGGTTTTGCTTTGTTGCTGGGCGGTGGCGAGATGCTCGTTCGCGGCGCGGTGTCGACAGCCGAGCGTCTCGGCGTTTCGTCTCTTTTTATCGGCGTTGTTATTGTTGGTTTTGGAACGTCGATGCCTGAAATGGTGACGAGCGTCGAAGCATCCCTTTCTGGCTCGCCCGGTATTGCGATTGGCAATATTGTCGGTTCAAATATCGCGAACATTCTTCTGGTTCTTGGTCTGTCCGCGCTCGTCGCACCAATCCTCGTGCATCCGCTCGCAGCGACCCGTGATGGACTTTTCGTCCTTGGCAGCACGTTGCTGTTTGTCGTCATCGGGCTAACACTGCCGCTGGACAGGGCTGCCGGCGCCGGTTTGCTGCTCGGGTTGGCTCTTTACATTGGGACGAGTTACCGTCACGAGGCCACGACAGGCGACCCTCAAACTGAAAACTCATCGAGTTCGGCCGAACGTAATGATGAATTTGATACGAGAGCGATGAGTAGTGAGGTCGCGGCACTGGCAGTACGCCAGCAGCTCGCGTTTCCTCTTGCCCTGACCGTCGGCGGCCTTATTACCTTGATCATCGGGGGGATGCTCCTGATCGACGGTGCTCGCGGTATCGCGACCGAATTTGGCGTCTCGGAAACTGTTATCGGCCTGACAATCGTCGCAATAGGTACGTCGCTGCCCGAAATTGTGACCTGTGTCATCGCCGCCCTACGCCGTCACGGAGACGTCGCACTTGGAAACATCCTTGGCTCGTGTGTGTATAACCTTCTCGCTATTGCCGGTGTGACAGCGATCATTTCGCCAACTGTCATTCCGGCAGAAATTGTCCGCTTTGACAATTTCGTTCTGTTGGCTGCCACCGTTACAATGTTGTTGTTCCTGCGCACTGGAACGCGGATCGGGCGCGTGCAAGGTGCCGTTCTTTGTCTTAGCTATATCACCTACCTAGCGTGGCTTTGGCCAAGCTGAGTGCGGTCCCGATCAGACCCACAACAAGGGAAGGGATACCATTGTGCGCTACAATTGGCAGCGATGCTGAGCGCACAAAAATTTCCGCTATGTGGCGAGGGTGGCTGTGCCGGGTTTACGATTCCTGTTGTTCCGTGTTTTCCACTTCTCCCCCTTCCGAAATCAATCAAAAGAACCTATGGAAATCTTGAAAAGCTCACTTTATAATTGACGCTGTGGAGATGGAAGAGAATCGCACCCTGGTGGGGCGCCTGGTCTTCAAAACCGGTGAGGGGCGTTAGACGTCCCTGGTGGGTTCGATCCCCACTCTTTTCCGCCAACCGCCCGCTAGTCGTCTTGCCCAAGATCAAAGCATCGGCAGGCCCGCCGGCTTCCGGCCGCGGGGAAACGCACTGTCCAATCGCTCGATGTCCTCGTCGTCCAACGTGATCGCGGCAGCATCCGAGTTTTCGGAGAGATGCTTGGGATCGACCGACTTCGGAATGAGCAGGACGTTTTCGAAACGAGCCAAGAATGCCAACGCGATCTGCCGTTCGCTCTTGCCGTGCTTCGTGGCGACTTCCTGCAATACCGCCCATCCGGATGACCGCACACTCGGAAATCCATCATGTCCGAACGGGCTGTAGCCCACCACGCTCACCCCATGTTCCCGACACCACGGCAGCACCGCGTGCTCGATTGCGCGCTGCTCAAGATGATAGAGCACCTGATTGCAGGCCAGGCGCCCTTCGCCAACGACGGCCACGGCGTCATCCAAGTCATCAACATCGAAATTGCTCACCCCGAACGAACGGATCTTGCCGTCCTGTTCAAGCTGCGCCATGGCAGCAAACGTCTCGTCAAGCGGGTGCTGCCCCGGCCAGTGCAGCAAATAGCAATCCAGCCAATCCGTATTCAGGCGGCGCAGTGAGGCTTCGCACGCGGCGATCGTCCCCTCATAGGAGGCGTTCCACGGCAGCACCTTCGATACCAGAAAGATATCATCTCGGCGCCCCACGATCGCCTCGCCTACAATCTCTTCAGCCGCGCCATCGCCGTACATCTCCGCCGTATCAATATGCGTCAGGCCGCAAGTCAAGCCATGCTGCAACGCCTGGATCGCATCCGCCCGCCGCGCCTGCTCGATGAACCATGTCCCTTGCCCGATCGCAGCCACCGGCGGTCCATTGGCGCCAAATTTCACAGTCCGCATATTGCTCACCCTTTCCCAAAAACCCAAACGTGCCCGGCGCCCGCCTCAACCATTCCTTTAATAACACCAAATTTTCGCCTTGCGTTCGACACAAGCAACAGTTATCAGTCGCGCCGTTATGAAAAACCACCTGCGATATTTGCGACCCACAGCGTCGCCGTCACGATCCCGGCTCAGTAGCCGGTAGCATCGTCGAGAGCGCCCGTGCGCTCATGCAGTGGCGGCACCCTTGAGCGGTACCGCACTGTGGTTCAGGTGAAATCCCGTAATCCTTGTATAATGCCTCTTAAGGGACTCACACTGGGTCTCCTTCCCCTCAGCGGATTGTAATCCCGCGGACTATGAAACAGAGGGGTGGCGTCAAGAGGTTCGATTCCTCGGGGACCCACCATCTTTTTTTGAACGTGCTGCCCAAACCAAGCCGGCACACCGATTCATGAGCAAGACCATGTCGACCTACGAAGATATTGAAGTCCCGGGCGGCGCACCGTTGAAAATGTGGACCCAGAACGTCCACATTGACGATGCCGCCATCGAGCAGATGAAGAACGTCGCCAAGTTGCCGTTCGTTCACAAGCACGTTGCCGCCATGCCGGATTGCCATTTCGGCATCGGCGCAACCGTTGGATCGGTGATCCCGACGAAAGGCGCGATTATTCCGGCTGCCGTCGGCGTCGACATCGGCTGCGGGATGATGGCCTGGAAGCTGACCGTCAAGGCACATCAACTGCCAGACAACCTGTCAGCCGTTCGCTCAGACATCGAGCGTGCGGTACCGCACGGGTTCGTGTCGACCAAGGGCCGCGCGCGCCGAGGCGGTTGGGAGACCGTGCCCAATTCAGTCGGCACCCGCTGGCGTGACCTCGACGACCGTTATCGTACGATCATCGAAAAACATCCGCGGATCTCGCACAAGGCGCCCGCGCACCAGTTGGGGTCGCTTGGCACCGGCAATCACTTCATCGAGATCTGCCTCGATGAAAACGACGACGTGTGGGTGATGCTGCATTCGGGCTCGCGCGGCCCGGGCAACGTCATCGGTCAGTATTTCATCAATCTGGCCCGCAACGACATGAAGCGGCATTTCGTCAACCTGCCGGACAAGGACCTCGCATATCTTTCCGAGGGCACCGAGCACTTCGATGACTACATCGAGGCGCTCAACTGGGCTCAGGACTATGCCTGGGAGAACCGCCAGGCGATGATGGATGCCGTGTTGCGCACTTTGCGCAGCCACCTGCCGAAATTCCAGATCGGTGATATGGCGGTCAACTGCCACCATAACTATGCCGTTCAGGAAACCCATTTCGGCGCCGACGTATGGGTCACGCGCAAAGGTGCTGTCCGCGCTCGCGCCGGCGACCTCGGCATCATCCCCGGGTCGATGGGCACAGGCTCGTTCATCGTGCGCGGCCGCGGCAACGCTGACAGTTTCTGCTCGTGCTCACACGGCGCCGGCCGTGCGATGTCGCGTACGCAAGCAAGGCAGCAGATCACGTTGAAAGATCATCGCGAGGCGACCAAGGGCATTGAGTGCCGCAAGGACCGCGCAATCATCGATGAGAGTCCGGCGGCCTACAAGGACATCTCGTCCGTCATCGCAGCGCAGCAGGATCTCATCGAAGTCGTGCACACGCTGCGCCAGGTCGTGAATGTCAAAGGGTGAGGCGGGCAACCGCCTCCCCACACCGGCGATGGACGGTTGGCAGAGTGGTAATGCACCGGGATGCTAACCCGGCGAGCCCGAAAGGGTGCGGAGGTTCAAGTCCTCCACCGTCCGCCACGGTAGACTTGCCTAAAACAAATTTCCGCGCCACAGAATCAATTCCGAAATCAATGTCAATTGGCTGGGTCGCATCAAGAACGAGCCATCAGCAAAGCAACTATTCACCCGTCAGCTAATCGCGACCAAGCTCGGCACATAGTTGGTCCATGCGCAACTCCCCATCACGGGTCTGTCCGCCAATCTCCAGAAATCGTTGCATGTTCGCACGGGCATCGTCGGTGCGCAGCAATCGCTCAAATAGATACGCCTCTTCAAACAGACCATCGAGCCACGGCTTATCGGACTGATTGACGGATTGCTTGGCCAGGCGCACCGCTTCCGGCGGAAACGACGCAATGCGCTTCGCCAGCTTTTGGACATGTGGTCCAATCTCATCCGCCTCGAAAATGCGGTTGAGATAGCCCCATCGCTCTGCCGTCTCCGCATCCATGTCGTCACCACTGCGGATCAATTCCATGGCCCGGCCACGCCCGATCAGCCGCGGCAGGCGCTGCGTGCCGGTGCCGCCCGGAATAATCCCGAGCGGCACTTCCATCTGGTTGACCCGCGTCTTGCCGCGCACCCCGAACCGCATGTCGAACGCCGCCGACAACTCGCTGCCGCCACCGCCGACGCGCCCTTCGATCTGCGCGATAATGACTTTGTTCATCGTCCGAAACCGCTCACACAAGGCATGGAACGGCTTCAGTTGCGCATCGCGCTGCGGCACGCCACCGGTCGGCCGCTCCAGAATTGCGGAAACGTCGAAGTGCGCCAGGAAGAAGTCCGGGTCGGCACTGCGCATAACGACCACGAGAAGATCTGGATCGGATCGCAACGCAATCGATAGCGCTTCAAGCTCGGCGAGCAGTGTCATGGTGATGACATTCACAGGCGGATTGTCAATCGTCACCGTCGCAATCCGACCGTCAATCTCGACGTTCAGCAGCTCAAACTCATACGCCATGCAGAAACCTCTCCTTACGATACCATTCAGCAGATCTCGTCGGCTCAGCTATGGCGCCCAAAGACGTCGTTCGCGCCATGGCCTTGGCACAATCAATGTCCCCTTTAACGTACGCCCTTCCCCCTGCAATCGAATGGACTGCCACCCATCGCGCCACTCGGGCGGCAACGCGTAGGGCGCCTTGACGTTCCGATCAGGCGCAAAGCCGAAGCGGCCATAGTAGGCGGGATCACCAAGGACATGAACCTGCATTGCGCCACTGATTTTCATATGGTCCAAAGCTTCTTCGATGATCGCCGTGCCGATCCCCTGCCTCTGAAACGCAGGGGCGACAGCGACGGGGCCGAGCAATCCAACCATCTGGCCACATTCTTCGAGACGACATCTCGTTACGGCACAATGGCCAACCAACGCACCGTCAGAAATCGCAACGAACGAGGCGACCTCGTCCTTCTCATCGAACAGGGCGCGCAACAACGGCAGCAAGTCTTCGTCCGGAAAGGCAGCGGGATAAAGACCCTCAAGCGCATTCAGATCTGCCCCATGACATGCGCGAATTTGGACATCAACGTTCATGCTCAATCACCTTGGTTAACCGTACGGCGTCGAAACGACGGCGGCGGTCATGGCAGACAACCGCGAAATCACCAGATCCAATTCTCCGCATCCTCGTCAGGACGTCGGGCGATCACCGCCCCACATGTCGCGCCCGCCCAAGCGTCCTAACTCGACAAATCTTCTCCGCCGCTCAGCCATCGAGATGATCTTCATCCTGTCTCGCATAGGCTTCGATCTCATACGGGTTATTCCGATACCCGTAGCGCACCAGATACCAGAGATAGAGCACCGTAAACTTGATCGCCCCGTCGCGCTCGATCTGTTCGATATGCACCAGTTCATGACGGCGCAACTCGGCCACGTCCCAATGCTCGCGCAGCACATAAATCGTACGCCACGGCATCGTGATGGCGCTGTATCCGGCACCTTCGAGAAACCAGCGCCAGGGCCCATAAGCCGGCACGAACTTAGCTTTCATCGCAATCCTGCTCTCCAGGCGAAAATTCGCATTTGGGCATGGCTGAACGCGCCAACAGCAGTTAATCTCAACAAATACACAGCTGCGGAGAATAGCACGTCATGCCCGAACTGAAATCGGAATACCTGATGACCATAACCGTGACGGTCGACGCGCTGCACGACATTGGCGATGTCCCCCTCGGCACCCGGCACATTGATGTCCTTGGCGAAGGACATTTTGAGGGGCCACGCCTTAAGGGCACAGTACTCAAAGGCGGTCTCGACCAGAAAATCTTCCGCTCCGACGGTGCCATGCACCCTAACGTGCGCATGGTCCTCAAAACCGACGATGATGCGCTCATTCACATTCACTACACCGGCATTCGTTACGGTACGCCCGAGGTTATGGCGCGCATCGCCGCCGGTGATAACGTTGAACCGCACGAATACTACTTACGCAATACCCCGATGTTCGAAACCGCATCGCCGAAGTACGACTGGCTCAACCGCATCGTCGCCGTCGGCGTCGGGCGTCGACTGCCGGCCAGTGCAGCCTACGATGTCTTTGAAATCCTTTGAGATCACCTGCAGCCCCATCACAGCTCATGACACATCCAATCTATCAGAATTTTCTCGGCACTTGGGTCCTTGATTCCGCCACGTGCGAATACGAACAGGGAGATCCACCGTGGGCAGACCGCCATCGCATCGAAGAGGACAATGGCGAACTCGTCATCGCGATGGACTGGACTGACGCAGATGGTGAGACGCACCATGCCTCTTTCCGCGCACCACCAACTGGACAGGAGATCGCGTTCAACGGCGGTCCTCTGGCAGATAAACTCTGCCTTACTGTGCCGTCGCCAAGCGAGCTCAACCTGTCTGCCTCGCGCGACGGCCTTGAACTGATGACCGCAACGCGCGAACTCGATGCCGATGGCACAACGCTGCAACTGGTGCAAACGGTCCATCTGCCTGACTTTACCGCCCCGACCAATCGCGGCACATACTACAAAGCCGACTGAGGTCCGGCACGTTCGCAACTGTTCAGAAAGGCGACGGCATGCCACTCAATCTTGCAAAACTCTCAGAACGAATTGGTGCCGAAGTCGACGGTCTCGATCTGCGACAACCATTGGAGCCGACGACCCGGCACGATCTGAACAAGGCTTTTGTCGATCACAGCGTCCTCGTCATTCGCGATCAGCAACTCGACCCACATGAGATGCTCACCGCCGTTCAGAATTTCGGCAACATTTTCCAACAGCACAACACCCGGTTCGCGCTCGAGGATTGCCCGCAGATCCACTATATCTCGAATCAGGATCGGTACCCGGATGGGACACGCTACATTCCCGGCGAGGGCTACCACACGGATCATTCAAATGCCGCACAGCCTCCGAAGGCAACCGTTTTGCATGCCGTGCAATTGCCGGATAGCGGCGGCGATACCCAGTTCGTCGACATGCATCACGCCTACCAAACCTTGTCGGATGCAACCAAACAGCGCCTCGAGGGCCTGCAAGCCGTACATGTTTACCAAAGCCGGCACAGCGCTCGAAAACTAATGGCCCTGCCCAAAAGTGGTTCGGCCACGGCATCGCAATCCGTTACCCATCCGCTGGTGCGCACGCACCCGGAGACCGGCCGCAAATCGCTTTACCTCAATCCTGTCCGCATCGAATCCATTATCGGCATGTCGGACGCGGAAGCGCTGCCGCTACTCGAAGAGTTACTCCTGCACGCCGTCGATGAGCACTTTCAGTATCGCCACCAATGGCAGCAGGGCGACCTCGTGCTATGGGACAATCGCTGTCTCTTGCATAAAGCCAACGGCGACTACGACAATACCCAAACGCGCTATCTCTATCGTGTCATGCTGCAAGGAGACCGCCCGCAATAGCGGCCACCACAGGCAACTTACATATCGGCATCACCGAGAAAAGCGCCATCGCGCCTGAGCTGCCCTTGCAGAGCCGACATATCAATCTCGCCCGGCTTCCGGTCACCACCGCTTGACAATGCAGCTGCCGTGCCGACCGCCTGCCCCATCGCGAAGCACGGCCCACTGACACGCAACGACGCTTGTCCGTCCTGTGTCGTCGACGCACAGCGCCCGGCAACGAGCAGATTGTCGACGCCTTTCGGTACCGTCGTCGAGAACGGAATCTGATGATAGCCGCGGCCCTGCACGAAGGTCCATTTGGCGGATCCTTTGACGTGCTGTTCCAGCGGCCAGCCATTACACCCGATAGAATCATCGAAGTCCCGACAGGACAAAACATCATCGCCTGAGAGCATGTACTGGCCAACGATCCGTCGCGTTTCACGAATACCAATCTGTGGTGCCGTTTCCAGCAGGTAGGCGTTTTCAAAACCTGGTACGCGGTCCTTCAGAAACCGAAAATACTCCTGCACCTGTCGCCGCCCTTCCTTTTCCGCGTAGGTCAGGTCGGCCCAGTCACTGCCATCAATCGGCGCACCGTCGCGACTGATCTGTGTCAGGTTGCAGCGCCATTCGCCGTCGTGCGGCTGCGGGTTGATGATTCCCGTCTTGCGCGGCAGGTCATAGTCATTGCCAGCCTCGGCGATCAGTTGCGTCAGGTTGGGTTTGCCTTCGCTCGCTGCACGCGCATCATCCACGTTGGCGAGGCGGAACATCGTCGTCGGATAGGCCATGAAGCCTTCATCACCGCCTTTCACGCACTCAGCTCCGGACCAATGCGCCAGATCGGCATCGCCTGAACAGTCGATGAACACTTCTGCGCGGATCGCGCCACGCCCCGATTTCGTCTCGACGATCACCCCGTCAATCCGCGCGCCATCCATGACAACACCGGTTGCGAAAGTATGGAAGTGCAGGTCCACACCCGCGGACGTCATCAAATCATCCGCCGCCATTTTGTAAGCGGACGTGTCATAGGCTTGCGCTGCCGTGCCAAGTCCCCCTGCCGGGTCCTTCACAGGATGCGGCGGGCGCAACCCGCCCAGTCGGTCGAGGCGGGCCAGAATATCATCCGCGACACCGCGCACGACTTGCTGAACGGAGCCGTTGATGGTGGCGTGCAATCCGCAAAAATTCGTCACCATGGCGGCGGTGCCCATGCCGCCAAGAAACCCGTAGCGCTCGAGCAGAACGGTGCGCGCGCCCGTTCGCGCCGCCGCTGCTGCGGCTGCGATGCCCGCCGGGCCACCGCCCAGAACAAGCACTTCGGTTTCTGCAAGCACCGGTGTCTCGCGCGCGGGTTCCGTAACCGTTGCCATACTGGGACCTCTCAAATCACATCGTGTTGGGTGAACAAACCTGCAGCCGGCATCATCGGTCTTGCCGCATGGAAACGGTATGGGCTGCCGCCAGCTAGATCTTGGCGCCGCCGTCGAGCACCAGTGCACTGCCCGTCATGAAATCGGATTCGTCGCTGGCCAGATACGTCGCAAGATCCGCGACCTCCCTCGGCGTCCCCATCCGCCCGACCGGTTGACGCACGTTGAACGCCTCGCGCGCCGCTGCCGGGTCGTCCATCGCCGCGATCCGTTCACTCATCGACGGCGTCTCGATCGATGACGGACAGATCGCGTTGCAGCGGATACCTTTGTCGGAAAAATCACGCGCGATCGACTTCGTCATACCGATCACCGCACCTTTGCTCACACCATAGGCAAACCGGTCCGGCGCGCCGCCGATCGAAGAAATCACCGATGCCATATTGACGATACTGCCACTGCCGGCGTCCAGCATCTTGGGCAGAACCGCCCGCGTCAGGCGAAACAGCGACGTGACGTTGAGATCGATTGAGGCCTGCCAATCGTCTTCCGAGCACTCCAGGATCGTGCCAACCGCAACCCGGCCGGCACAATTGAACAGCACATCAATGCGCGTCAAACCATCAACGAAGCGCTGAATCTCACTGTCCCGGCGCACATCGACGACATGCGTACTGATCTCCGGATGCGCCTTGGCAAGCGCGCTCAGGCCTGTCTCATCAATATCGATCGCGACGACGTCAGCACCTTCACCGGCAAAGACACCCGCCGTTTCCCGGCCAATCCCCGCCGCCGCGCCGGTAACAATACAAACTTTCCCTTCAAGTCGCGCCAAAACCCAATCTCCCTCAATGCTGAAATCACTGCCATGCAGCATATCACGGGAGATCGCATCGTCAGCATCAATGCGATGGCACGCAATCTATCAGTTCGGCGCCGGCGTCCTGGTCCGTATCAGCACGCTCTCAAATCTGCACGACGGTCTCAAAGCCGCCGAAAATCATGCGCTTGCCGTCAAACGGCATCGGGTTGTCCTTCATCTGGGCCTGCATCTCGCCCATGGCTTTGCCCATGCCTTCGTCGCGGGCGGCCTTGTCCGGCCACGTAATCCACGAAAATGCAACGGTTTCGTCGTCGGCACATTTAACCGCCATCGGCAGCGACGTGACATCACCGTCCGGAATATCATTCCCCCAGCAATCGGCGACCGACAAGGCGCCGTGCTTCTTGAAGATCGGCGCAACCTTCTCCGCGTGTGCCTCAAAGACGTCCCGGTTCTTGGTCGGGACGGCATAAACCGCAATATCGACATAGGCCATCGTTAGGACTCCTGTTTCGTGCGCACGCGCAAGCTGTGGGTTAGCAGGACTTTGCATTACCGTCCGCCCAATATCGAACGGCCAGGTGGTCGCAATTGTGGCGTTTCCTGAAAAACACCAACACCGGCCGTTTGATACCACGTGAGACCCAGGTGGCCTACAGACATTGCAATGCCGTTGGGTGTAAGTTCGCGAACCGCAGCAATGGTACGAAAGCGCCGATGTACATTCCAGATGGGTTTTCGCAGGTTGTTCCCTACCTGTTTGTCGACGGGGCAGAATCCTACATCGCATTCCTGATCACCGGCCTCGGCGGCACGGAAGTCGGCCGTACGCTCGACGGTGATGGCCGCATCGCCAACTGCCAGATCCGGTTCGCAACGGCCACGATCATGGTCAGTGAAGCCTCGACAGCCTACCCCGCCAGTCGCGCCGCCCTATACCTGTATGTCGAAGATGCCGAAGCCACGATGCGCCAGGCAATCAATGCTGGCGCGAGCCTCGAAATGACCATTGCCAACATGTCCTATGGAGACCGCCAAGGCGGCATCAAGGACCCGGCTGGCAACATTTGGTGGCTCTCACAACGCCTGACTGATCAACCTTATCATCAGGGGTAACGGACACACGCTCGCAACGGAATAACTCATTTATCCCGTTCGCAAATTCCCAGATGCTCACGACCTAAAAGCACCAAGCGTGGCTCCGCGGGTAGGATTCGAACCTACGACCGATCGGTTAACAGCCGATTGCTCTACCACTGAGCTACCGCGGAATATCTTCACGTTCGAACGCTGGCAGATAGCAAATTGCGTGCGATCTGGCCAGCCCTTTTTTCATGACTTGAAGAATAACCCGATCGTCCACAGCGGTCTGTGATCGGCGCCACACGACAAGCTGCCAATTGCCGTGGCCTCAACCTTCCATCACGCCGCTAACGGTGAACCCGCCATCGGCGCAATACACGTGCCCCGTCGTGAACGAACATTCGTCCGAGGCTAGAAAGGCTGCAACGGCGGCAATTTCGGACGGCTCGCCAAACCGGCGCAGCGGCATCCGCGCCATTACCGTTTCGGGCGGGTCGCCATCGCCGTTCACCCGGGTTCGCGTCGCGCCGGGCGCAACGGCGTTGACAAGAATGCCATGCTCGGCCAGCTCGATCGCCATGGTCTGGGTTAGATTGATGATCCCGGCCTTGCTCGCGCCATAGGCCGCCCGTCCGCGGCCGCCGAAGACACCCGAATTTGACGCAACGTGCACAATGCGGCCACCGTCACCTTGCTTGACCATCTGCCGGGCAGCCGCCTGTCCGCCGGTGAACGTGCCGTAAAGGTTGGTTGCCATCACGCGCTGCCACAGCGCATCATCCATCTCCAGGAACGGCTGGCGATCCGTGATCCCTGCATTCGAAACCAGAATATCGAGGCGGCCCCACTCGGCAACGGCCCGCGCCACCATCGCCTCGGTATTGACGCGCTCGCGCACATCAACCTTGAGACCGATTGCTTCGCCACCGGCCGCCCGGATCGACCCACTGCGCGCCTCAACGGCCGCATCCTCGATATCTGCGACCAACACTTTGGCGCCGTCAGCGGCAAGCCGATCCGCGATCGCACCGCCAATGCCATGCCCCGCACCTGTCACAATCGCGACCTTACCGTCAAACCGCTTCATATCAGTGTCTTTCCTTGTCTTCGTCCCAAGTTCCCCAGACGATCGATCCGTATCTAACCTTGCCAGTCAGCACGTGAGTCAGCACATACGACAGCAATTGAGAGCGCCCTGCATCTCCAGTCGGTTCTGACAGACCGTATCAAGGTTTGCGCTCGTCCAGAAATTCCGTGACGAATCTTGGCGCGACGCTCTCGATCGCCGCCAGCGAATAGCCGCCTTCCTGGACAATAACCGTCGGCAGCGGCACCTCGCCATAGATGCGCCCGATCCGTCGGTAGGCATCCGACGTCACCTCAAGCCTGGAAAGCGGGTCTTCGACATGCGCATCCCAGCCCGCTGAGATCACGATCGCCTCAGCCTCCGTTGCCAACGCCGCCACAATCAATTGCTGATTGGCATCGATAAACGCTTCGTCATCTGCGCCCTGAGGCAGTGGCAGGTTGAGATTGAACTTGTCGCCTTCACCAAACCCGGTCTCATCTGCGTAGCCTGAAAAAAACGGGTAGTACTGCCGTGGATCGGTATGCGTCGAGCCAAAGAAAACATCGGAGCGGCGATAGAAGATCGCTTGGGTGCCATCACCATGATGCGTATCGAAGTCGAGCACCGCGACACGGCGAAAACGGGTCAACAGCACTTCGGCCGCAATCGCCGCGTTGTTGAGAAAGCAAAAGCCCGACGCGCGGTCATGATACGCATGATGTCCGGGCGGACGGCAAAGCGCCATCGCCTCGTCGGCACCAGCCACGACCGCCTCGGCCGCAGCCACAGCGGCTTGTGCAGACGCGTAAACCGCCGGCCACGTACCCTCGCCGATGGCACATGCCATATCGCCGACGTACCAACCAGCCCGCGCCACCACACCCTCGGCTCTCGGTCGTTCACGACAAGCAAGATCCGGCCCCGCGCTAACATAGGGGTGCACGTTCGGAAGGACTTCGGGCCCGGCTCCCTGAATGGTTTGGAATTGGGCAAACGCCTCGCCAAGAAAACCGACGTAGTGGTCGGCGTGCACCCGCTCGATCGGCGCAAGCCCGAAATCCACAGGCGCCTCGATGTTCAGCCCGATGGCACGCAGGCCTTCTGCCATGCGCTCGGCACGCTCCGGCACTTCGAACGGCGCCACCAGCCGCCCCGCAGCCATAAACTGCTCCGGCGCGTGTGCCAGTTGCGCACTGGAATAGAAGAGCCTCATCTGTTCGCCGTCGTCCTTGTCACTGATCCGCATTGGACCTCAACGATCCATGGACAACGAACCATCGCGTCGCCCATCTGACAAGGGGAAGATGTCAATGATCCAATAGCAGCATGATCATATCTGGTTTGATGGGAGCGCTGACAGTGCTTGCTGACACGGCGGGGTTTCAGACAACATTCAGCTATCGGAAGACCTTGCTCGGCGGGTCACGCCTTGGGCATCAAGCTCGGCAAGTCGCCGCTTGAGCCGTGCGCCATCGGCAATTAACCATGCGATCAGCGCCACCAGCACCACCGCAACAATAGCGTAGGAAGACCAGATAAAGACGGCATGTTTGCCAAGATCAATCAGGGCCGGCCCCATCATCTCAATGCCTCACCAGCTGCTGCCGCATCGTCCCGTCGCGCCCGTTGCACCTGCACCTGCATCAACGCGCTCAGCCGACGGCGCAAAATCTCATTGCGCATTGCTTTGAGATGCAGCGCAAAAAACATCAGCGTAAACCCTAAAGCGCAGATCAATAGTGGCCACAGGATCGACGGATGGATCTTCGGCCCGTCGCTGCGCAGTACACTCGACGGCTGATGTAATGTGTTCCAGCTCGGCAACTCAATGCCAAGCCAGGGTATGCTCAGCCCTTCGACCGAAATCTTGATGAACGGCAGAATAACGACACCGACAATTGCCAGCACGGCGGTCAATTTGCCCGCCAGCAATTCGTCATCCATCGACGACCGCAGCGCCATCAGTCCGAGATACATGAAAAACAGCACAAGCACCGATGTCAGCCTCGCGTCCCAGACCCAATAGGTCCCCCACATCGGTTTACCCCAAAGCGATCCTGTCACCAGCGCCAGAAACGTAAATGCCGCCCCGATCGGAACCGCGGCCTTGGCAGAGACATCGGCCAGCGGATGGCGAAACACCAACAGACCGAAACTCGACAGGGCGACCAACCCATAAGCCATCATTGCCAGCCACGCCGACGGTACGTGGATGAACATGATCTTCACCGTCTGGCCCTGCTGATAATCGTCAGGTGCCACGAAAAACGCCTGATAGAGACCAAGGCCCAGCAGTCCTGTCGCCACGATGGCCAGCACCAGCATGATCGGCCGCGACCAGGCCATGAACCGGGTCGGATTGGCAAACTGCTCCAACTGTCTCAATCGATTGACCATCGAGTTCTCATCATCGCCGTTGAGGTGCGTCGATCGCACGCCGAAACGCGTCTGCGCGCAACCCAAAGATTCTCAACCCCAGGTTACCCGCTCGCGGCCACGCTTCTCTACCGGCAGATTATGTGTTTCCTGCGCCCAAGCAAACGCGGCACATATTCCAACCGCTCACGTAACCGGTTTCGGTCAATATCACCCTCAGCCCCCCAAGGGAGCTTCTATTCGCCCCGGTTCAGGTTCGCGAGAACCGTTTCGATATCAATTGGGTGTGGGCCATCCTTCAGCCCGCTAAGTCGGGTGAATATGTCGGCACTCGCGCTGTGGAATCCGCCAGGTTGACCGGCCGCCGCAAAAGTCTTTGAGATTTCTTCCATCTCATCCACCCAGCGCCAGGCTTTCGCCGGCACGCCGCGAACGGTGTTTTCCCGCTCGCTGCTTCGCCCGACACCATCCGCCTCCCATTGCCTATAAAGCGCCTCGCGCACACCAAGTTGCTCAGCAGTCGCCATAATGCCGCACAGCAACGCCGCCGTCCCTTTCGTCAGCGCCGCGTAACACATCTTCATCGCCGACGCCTCACCGACCTTGTCCGACATCACAATCGTACCGAGGTTCCCGCCGGCAAAACACGCTGCAACTTTGTCACGCGAAGGCCCGGACAAATAAAGATACGTCGTGCCCGGCGCCCAGGCCGGATGACCGATAATGCCGCCATCGACAGCATCCCCGCCGCCACCAGCGACAATCGCCGCAACGCTTGCCATGCGCTCCGGTGAAATCGCGTTACCGTCGACAAACACACCCTTGAATTCAGCCGCGGCCACGGTGCGCGCGACATCTTCGGCGGCTGCAGGTGGACAAATGCTGCAAATCACATCGCTCTGCGCGCACAAGTCCGCGACGGTTCCCACGTCCACAAGACCGTGTTCGTCGGCCCGCTGCCGCGTTGCCGCACCACGGCCCTCTGATGCCCACAACGCTTCGTGTCCGCTACGAATTGCAGAGACCGCAATCGAAACGCCCATGCTTCCAGGATGCAAAAACCCAATTTTCATGATCTTAGTCCTTTAATCGGCATCTCGTCGGTCGTATGCCGTCAGTCGTAACTTCAGCCCAGGCCCAAATCTTGCCAAACACCCTCAACATCGATCTTTGGTTTTGGCGCCTTGACGCATCGGCTCATCATGTTGCGCGGTGGCGGCGTAATCTCAACGCCATCGAACACGCGCGCATGGCCAGGTTCGTTTTCGAAAAGGACCAACTCCGCTTTGCCATCTGCCGGTCGCGCGTGCGCCGTATCCTCGGACAATACACGCAAACCAGCCCGCACGACATCGCGTTTACCACGATAGGTCGCGACAAACCCGTTCTCGCCGGTGACAATCCTCGAAGCATCGAGTTCAACCTCTCCCACACCGACGGCCTTGCATGTCTCGCTGTCACGCACGGCGCAGCCGTCGGAGTCGATCTTGAGGCCATGCGCGCGGTCAAAGACGAATTCATCGTCTATTCCCTCAACCAAGCGGAACACACATCCATTCTGTCACTCGACAGCACGGAGCGGGAAGCCGCGTTTCTGCGCCATTGGACCGCCAAGGAGGCCTACCTCAAGGCGCTTGGCACGGGCCTGTGGCAATCGCTCAAGACGTTTGATGTCGACGTCCCGCTGACGAGTGCGCCAGGCAAATTCGTGCGAGGCAGCCTCCCCAGGATCGATGATCCGGCCGAGCGCGCCCGCCAGTGGCACCTCTACACGTTCGCACCGACCGGCCGGCACGTCGGCGCCTTGGCTTGCGCACCGCCCGAGGGCACGGCGATCAACATCCGCAGACGTTGGATCAGCACGCCGCCCGCATCAATCCTCAACGCGTAAAACCCGATCGCCCGCGCCTCAATAACTCTTGGCCGCCGCCGCCGGACCTTTGCCGCGCACCGCATTGACACCGTTCTGGCAAGCCGAGAACAGCAGACGCGTATCGTTCAGCAGCGTCGCGTATTTGTACCCGGTCTCGTAGCGCGTCAGGATGGTTTCAGGACCATCACAATGAATCCCCGGAATCAGCCCGGCGCCATTCGTCAGATCGGCAATCTTCTTGATGCCATCCAGCACTTTTTGGGATGATGGCGCCAACGTCGCCTCTTCCCCCATACTTAGCCCAAGATCCGACGGTCCGACATAAACGCCGTCCAGTCCTTCGACTTTCAGGATCTCCGGCAGGTTGGCGATCGCCGTCTCCGTCTCGATCATCGCAAAGACCAGGACCTCATCATTGGCGTGCTTGACGTAGTCGCCACCATGAATGAAGCCCGCGCGGAACGGCCCGTTCGAGCGGCCGCCAAGCGGTGGATAACGGCAAGCCTGCACCAGCGCCTTGGCTTCCTCAACCGTATTGATCATCGGGCAGATGACGCCCATCGCGCCGGAATCCAGCACCCGCATTATGATGCCCGGCTCGTTCCATGGCACCCGGATCATCGGCACGGCATCTGTTTGCCCGATCGCCTGGAACATCGGAACAACGCTTTCAAACGGTACGCAGCCATGTTGCATATCAATTGTCACGCTTTCGAAGCCGGCCCGCGCGACAACTTCCGCCGACATGTTGTTCGGCAGACCAAGCCAGCCGTTGATGGTGGTTCCACCGGAATTCCAGATCTCGCGCAGCTTGTTCTTTTGCATGGGGTTGGGCTCCTTGGGCCGGATGCTTGTTCAGTCCATTCATGACGTCGACGGGTTCGGTCCGCATCAAGCGAGGAACCCCCGTTGAGGTCAAGTCGCAGGCCGGATTTCATCCGCAGGATGCTATGCAATCACCCCGCGGCGCATCTCTTTGTCCATCGAGAGCCTGTCTGACTTAGTGCGACGGCCCACTTGATCTCGGAACAAATCCGCTTCGGCAGAATGGTTCCATCTAAGGTAGACAGGCTCTAACGCACTTGCCTCCACCAAGCTTGCCGTTGTTTGATGACGCAAGCAAAACCAGGAGATCAAGATGGAAACGCTATTGCCGGTCGCCGAGCGCGTTGGTGCCATGCTCAAGCAGCGCGGCGAAACAATCGCCATTGCGGAGTCCTCAGGCGGCGGACTCGTCGCAGCATCACTGCTCGCCGTCCCCGGCGCATCCGCCTACTTCCTCGGCGGCGCCGTGGTCTACACGTTGCAGGCGCGAGCCGGCCTGATTGGCATCACCAAGGAGCAGATGACCGGCCTGCGCTCCTCAAGCGAGCCTTACGCCCAACTGCTCGCCCAATCCGCACGCGCCAAGGTCGACGCAACATGGGGCCTCGCTGAGACCGGCGCTGCCGGCCCGACGGGCAATCGCTACGGCGATCCGGCGGGGCATACCTGCATTGCCGTAGCCGGCCCCAATGAAGTCGTGCTGACATTTCGAACGGGCTCGGACGACCGCGTCGCAAATATGCGCGCCTTCGCCCTCAAGACCCTCGAGACGATGGAGAGTGTGCTTACCGCGTCTTAGCCCATCGCCGCACGTTTCTGGGCCACGGCTTTCTTCAAGCGCGCGACATCGACAATGAACCGCGTATGGCGCGCAGTCGCGACCCTTTCCATGGCGTCGTGCACCTCAACCGAACACGTCACGCTGCGGCTTTTGACTTCTTCAACGGTCACCACGTGGCGCACGGTCATGCCCATTGGTGTTGGCTTCAGATGCTCGATCTCAACCCGCGCACCGACCGTGTCCTGGCCCTCGTCGAGGTGTGCTAGAATAAGGTCACGACATGCATACTCAAGATCATGCACGATGCACGGCGTCGCATAGACCCGTAGGTCGTCGCCCATGAAACTGATCGCACGCGTATCATCGACGGTGTGCTCCGTTTCGCTCACGACACCAGGTACGAGTGTCTCTTTCATTGTGGTTCCTTCCCGATTGAGCTCACAACCCGGCAATCCCTGACTTCATCTCGCCCCGGCGCGCTGACGCATCATTAGAATCAACGGCAACGCACACGCGCAAGCAGCCGTGAACATCCCGAACGCATTGAGATAGCCGATCATCGCGGATTGACGATTAATCTCACTGCCCACCCGCGCCAGACCGGCAACGGTCTCGATATCCCATCGGCCAACCACGCCCGGCAAAGTCAGCATCTTGTTGAACGGGTTCACCATCTCGACCATGCGCGCATAGTTCGTCGAGGTCGACCGTACAATCTCGGCAACGCACACGGAGATAAAGAAACTCGATCCGAGATTTCGCAGCAAATGATAGACAGCCGTTGTCTCCGGCATATCCTCCGCCTTGACGTTGGCAAACGTCAGCAACGTCAAGGGCACCCAGCACGCTCCAATCGCAAGCCCTTGTAGAAATGCGTTCGCCACCAGCGACGCAACCGTGACGTTCAGGTCGATATGCATCAGCCAGATGCCAGCGGTAAACAGCATCCCGAATCCGATCGTCATGCTGACGCGCGGATCGATCCGACTGGAAAAGCCCGCGATCAGGAAGCCGATACAGCCGCCGAGCCCGCGCCCGGCGATGATGAACCCGATCACTGCATCCGGGAACCCGGCGTACTCGCGCAGCAACGGCGGCAGCAGCACCATCGGCGTGAAATTGAGCATACCGTAGATCGTGACGATCAGGATCCCGAGGCTGTAGTTGCGATTGAGCAGGTGCGCTGGGTTAAGGAACGGTGCCTTGGTCGTCAGGCTGTGCGCCGCGAAAATCCAGAAAGCGATGACACCGATCAGCGTCTCGACAATGATTTCGGTCGAATCATACCAGTCGAGCCGCTGGCCACGCGACAGGATCAGCTGCATGCAGCCAATTGCGATCGAAAGCGCAATGAACCCCGTCCAGTCGAGGCGAACTTTGCGTCGCTTTTCATCGTCAGGCAGCAACGCCAACCAGAGCCCGGCGGTCGCGATCATACCAACCGGCACCAGCGCGTAGAACGCCCAGCGCCAGGTCATCATTTCGGCCATGTGACCACCGAGCGGCGGTCCGATGATGGGTCCAACAACCACGCCAAAGCCGAAGATACCGAGCACCATCGAATGCTGCCGACGCGGAAACACCGCCATCATGATCGATTGCGCCAGCGGCGTTGTCGGTGCGCCAAAGGCGCCCTGCATGATCCGCCAAAAGACAATCCCTTCAAGGGATGTCGCGTAGCCGCACATGAACGTCGAGATCGTAAAACCGGCAAGGCACCAAACCATCACGTTGCGCGTACCAAACCGCGCCGCGAGCCAGCCTGACATGGGTGTCATGATCGCTGTCGCGAGAATATTGAAGGTCATGACCCAGGAGATTTCGTCGGCGGTCGCCGAGAACGTCCCGCGCATTTGCGGCAGGATCGTCGACACCACAAGGATCGTCGTTCCGTAAAGCGTCGTCGCGATGATGATGACGAACAGGATCATGAACCGGCGCAGCGGCGTAATCCGTGGATCGATATCATCTTCGATCGCGTTCACCGGCCCCACCCAGCATGAAACCCTGGCGCGCAACCATACCGATTTCGAACGTCAGCGCTCCGCATCATTCGTCTTTCAGGAATTGCTCGATACGGCGATAGGCGACCGGCGCGAAGAACGCAATGGTCAACGATCGGGAAACTTGGATCGTCGCAACAAAACCGACATCAAGTCCGAGCGCTAGCGCAATCAATCCGATTTCGGACATCCCTCCCGGCGAAAACGATAGCATTCCCGTGATCACGGGCAGATCAAATATCAGATGCAATGTGCCGGCAAACGCTGTCGCGATCGCTAATGTGATCACGACGTAGCCAAACGCCAACACGATCGCCTGGCCGACAATCGTAAGCGTCTCGCCAACGTACCGCGCGCCAATACTCGCACCGATGATGACCTGCGACAGGATGATGATCTCGACAGGCGGTTTGGCCGCCGTAATCCCCGATATGTGCAACGCTGCACTGGCCAGCATCGGCCCAATCATTTGTCCGCCCGGCATCCCGGTTCGCCGGCCAATCGCCCATCCGACGACGCCAGCTGCCAGCAGCAGCATGAAATCCCTCATCGGCAGCTCAGTGATGGACACCGACGCATTGATCACGTTGATCACCGGCATGGTCGTCAGAAAACTGACCGCAAGGGGGGCCATGAGGACAACGAACGTGATGCGCAGCGCGTGCGCCAGTGCAACGCGGCGGATGTCGACGCCCGCCTCCTCGGCATAAATCGTCATCATGTGCAGACCGCCCGGTACCGCACAAAAGAACGCCTCATCGCGGGGAAACCCGGCCAGCCTCCGATAGTAGATCGTACCAACGATCGTCGAAATCAGCACGAATACCGGCACGAACGCGGCTGCCGCACCGAGCGCACCAATTCGGTCAAGAAGATCAGGCGTAATCGCTGAGCCGAGCAAAACGCCCAGTGACGCCCGCATCGGCGTCACGACGTGGCGATGTGGCCGTGCAATCTGCACGCCGGCCAACGCCACAATCATCGTTGCCGCAATCGCCCCCAGCATGAATGCCAGCGGCAAATGAAAGTGATTGAAGACAAAGCCACCGACAAACGCGATCGCAACGCAAAGCGCCGCTGGCCAGAACGTTATGGGCGGTGAGACAGCGCGCAAGTGCGGTCATCTTTCGATAGCGGATAATGTCTTACGCGTGCGCCCAGAATACCTTCTGCGCAATACCGCCAATAATCGCATCCCCCGATTATCGACCAATTTTCAATCACGAGCTGGATGCTGCAGTGCGAAATAAGCCACACCGGTTACCCCAAGGCACAACAGCGCATGCCTGCCTTCAAGGTGGCAGGTGTACCGTCAGAGTTCTATGAATACGGGTATCCGTCTCCTCCAACACGGTGCTGGCCCATCGACGTACCGCCCTCAAACATCGTGAAACGGCTGCCGTTCGCCCGCGCACGCTCGGAATTCGCCGTCAAATGGCGTCGCCTGCCCGGCAATTTGCGCGGCGGCTTGTGGATCCTGCTCGGTTCACTTTTTTTTGCGGTCATGGTGGTTTTGATTAAATTCACGGGCCAAACGCTGCACGTCACAGAGATCCTCTTCTTCCGACAATTAACGATGCTGCTCCTCGCGGCCCCCGTGATCATCCGTCATTTCCCCGGATCCCTGATCACGGCATTTCCCGGGCTTCAGACGCTCAGGGTTTCCATCGCATTCCTCGCGATGCTGCTCGGCTTCACGTCGATCATTCACCTCCCGCTTGCGGAAGCAACCACGCTGAATTTCGCCAAGACGTTTTTCGTCGGCATCCTCGCTATCATCTTTCTCAGCGAAGTCGTCGGCGTGCGCCGCTGGGCGGCGATGCTGATGGGATTCACGGGTGTGCTGATCATCGCCTGGCCGCAGCCCGGCGCCACACTCAACATTTATACCATCATGGCCGTTGGCAGCGCCGCAGCCGTTGCCGTTGTCATGACGCTGATGCGCACCATTGCCCAGGTCGACAAACCCGTGACGATCCTGTCCTATCAGGCGATCGGCGTCGGCATTCTCATGATCCCGCCGACAATCTGGTTCTGGAAAACGCCGACCCTAACGGATCTGATGATGGTCGCAGCGATCGGCGCCGTCTCATCAATCGGGCAATTGTGCAATATCCAGGCCTTCAAGGCCGGCGAAGCCAGCGCCATCGCACCGCTCGACTACGTGCGCCTGATCTACGCGTTGGTTCTAGGTTTCCTCATTTTTGACGAATGGCCTGAGCCACGTGTGTTCGCCGGCGCCGCCATTATCGTTGCCGCTGCCGTTTACACGTTGCATCGCGAACGCATTCGCGGACAACGCGAAGAGGCGGAGCGCAAGGCCAAGCTTACGGCCGGGCACTAACCCTCACGTTTTCGTATCAAGTCTGGCATCCATCGCACCACCTGATAGAATTGACCGGGCAGGGCCAATGTGACAGGGCCAGTGATGAAACGGAGTACAGCCAATGCCGGCGTTGCCAAAACAGGTACTGCTCGACAAATTTCTGGCCGACCTGCCGGACGACGCCGCCAAAACCATCCGCGACGCTGCCGCCATCATGATGCGCAACGAGCAGGCCGCCCTGCGTCTGCGTGGTGTCGAGCTGGAACTGCGCCCGTTCTTCATCACTGCCTCGGTCTCATTCATCATCGCCATGGTCATTCTGATCTTCTATTCGAGCCCCGGCGGCTTTCTCGACCGGGTCTACGGCGCCTGGCCCTTGTTGCTTGCCGCATTGAGTTTTCTGCCGGGGCTTCTGACGTATTATGCCGTCCGCATCCGCAAGCGCTCGCAGGCGGATATGGAGAACTTCGATCTCAACAAGGAGTTCTTCCTCCCGCACGGCGCAATATATTTTCCTTCTGATTCGGGTCCCGACGAACAAATGGTAACGCTGGTCGAAGTCCAGGAACCACCGATCGGGCGACGTTCGAAATGGGACAAAGTCAAACCCGGCGCGATCTGGTGATCCGTTGACACCAGCGGCAAAATAGTAAGCCAACGGCATCTTGGCACCACCCTGATGCTGTCGACATGAAAGGCCTCGCCCTCGCCCATGCAGCCCAACCGCACATTTCTGTTCGCCCCCGGCAATCATCCCCGCAAGGTCGAGAAGGTCTTCGATGCCGGTGCCGATGCCGTCATCCTCGACCTCGAGGATGCCGTCGCGATCTCCGAGAAGCCTGCCACCCGCGCCGTCGTCGTCGAAGCACTGCAGAAACCGCGCAAGTGCCGCGGCTATGTCCGGGTCAACGCGCTCGATACCGAGTTCTGCTTTGAGGATATCGAGGCGGTCGTTGCCAACGGCGTTGACGGCATCATTCTGCCAAAAGTCGAGCGCGCCGCGGACCTCCAGATGGTTGACTGGATGATGACCGGACTCGAAAAGCGCCGCGGCCTGCCCGCCGGTGGCATTGATCTGCTGCCGATTATCGAAACCGGCAAAGGCATCGCCGACGTCCGCACCATCGCCGGTGCCGGCATCGCGCGCATGAAACGCCTCTCGTTCGGCGCCGGCGACTACACCCGCGACATGGGCATGGAGTGGACGCTTGGCGAAACCGAACTCGCGCTCTACCAGGCCGAGGTCGTGCTTGCCAGCCGCATCAATGACCTTGAGCCGCCCGTTGACACCGTGTTCATTCACATCCGCGAGGAAGAGGCCTTCGCGCAATCCTGCCAGCGCGTCAAGAACATGGGGTTCCAAGGCAAGCTATGCATTCACCCGGTGCAGATTGCGGCTGCCAACGCCGCCTTCACGCCAACGCCTGAAGAGACCGCCTTCGCGCGCAAAGTCATCACCGAGTTCGCCAAGGCCGAAGCCGCCGGCTCCGCCTCGATCCAGATCGACGGCTACTTCGTCGACTACCCGATCGTCGTCAAGGCCGAGCGCATCGTCGCACTTGCCGATGCGGTCGAAAAGGCCGCGCGCTAAAATACCAACCCGGAGCCCGATCATGCTCAAGACCGCCGAAGAATACCGCGAGTCGCTACGCCAACTAAAGCCGCGCGTTTTCGTCAACGGCGACCGCATCGACAGCGTCGCCGACGAACCGCGCCTCGCCCCCGGCGTCAACGCGATGGGTGTCACCTACGACTTCGCCCATGACGAACGCTACAAGCACCTCATGACCGCCACCGAGCAATCCTCAGGCAAGACCGTCAACCGCATGCTGCATGTCGACCGCTCGGCGCAGGACCTCATCGAAAAGCTCGAAGCCGTCCGCCTGACCTGCCGCGAAGTTGGCTGCGCGCAGCGCTATCTCGCGCATGACTCGCTCTCGGCCACCTACCAAACGATGCACCGCATGGACGCCGAAACCGGCACCGAATACCTGCCGCGCTTCCTCAACTACCTGCACCGCGTCCAGGACGAGGACCTCTCCATCGGCGTCGCCATGACCGACGGCAAGGGCGACCGTTCACTGCGCCCCTCTGAGCAGGCCAACAAGGACGTCTACGTCCACATCAAGGAGCGCCGCAAGGACGGCATCGTCATCCGCGGCGCCAAGGCGATCATCACCGGCGCGCCTTATATGCACGAGTTGCTCGTCATGCCCTGCCGCAACATGACCGAGGCCGACGCCGACTTCGCCGTGTGCTGCGCCGTGCCGATCGACGCTGAAAACCTCACCATCGTCTCCAGGCCCGCCGGCCGCCCCGGCGAGAACGCCGCCAAGTTCGCTGCCAAGTACGGCCAGTGCACCGCCGTCGCGATCTTCGACGATGTCTTCGTGCCATGGGACAACGTCTTCCTCGCCGGCGAGTGGCAGTATTCGCAGTTCCTCACCTCGACCTACGCCACCCACCACCGCCACAGCTGCATCGGTGCCCGCGCCGGCTTTGGCGACCTCCTGATCGGCGCCGGCGTCCTGATGATCGAGAGCAACGGCCTCGACGCCGACCGCCACCCGCACCTGCGCAACGACCTTGTCGAACTGATCAAGATCGTCGAGGGCTTTTATGCCTGCGGTGCCGCCGCCTCGATCTACGGCTTTTCCGATGCGTCCGGCGTGCACCAGCCCGACGGCGTCTTTGCCAACGTCGGCAAGCTCCTGATGGCCTCGCAGATCTACGACATGCACCGCCTCGCCCACGACGTTTCCGGCGGCCTCATCGTCGCCCTGCCCGGCCCCGACGAGGACCACAACCCGGAGACCAAGGGCGACCTGATGTCGATGCTCCAGACCCGCCCCGACGTGCCTCATGACAAGCGCATGGACGTCGCCCGGTTCATGCAGGACCTGACCACTTCCGACACCGCCGGCTGGATGTCGGTCATCTCGCTCCACGGCGGCGGCTCGCCGGAAGCCATGAAGCGCGAGATCTACCGCTACTACCCGCTCGAAGAACGCCGCCAGCTGGTCGAGCGATTATTGGACCGCGGCGTCCTCGCGGTCGACGACGCGGAATCGAAGAACCGCCAGCCCGGCCGCTGTTGCCCGGTGGGGTGCCAGGTCCCCGAGACGCCGCAGTTGGCAGGCCCGGCAACCCTCGCCCCGCCCGAAGCACCGTTGGCCGACGAGGCCATGAAACAATTGCCGTCGGCGGCGGAGTAGGCGGCGGACACGTCGGCTGACGGCGGAGTAGCGCCCACGACCGCTGTCGTGCCCGCGCAGGCGGGCAACATTCGGCACACGCTCGCGGATGTCATTCTCGGGCTTGATGACACAAGGCACACCCTCGCGGTTGTCATCCTCGGGCTTGTCCCGAGGACCCATTTCTCCGCGAGTCAGGATACTCGCCTGCAGCGCCGCAGCCGCGCCAGTTTGCACGACCACAGTACAACTTTTTGCATTGCGCCCGCTGCCCAATGGGTCCTCGGCCTAAAGCCGAGGATGACACCTCTGAGTGGCGCAACGTTCACAGCACCTCGGACGCGCCCACCTCCGCCCCCGCCGCAGAGCCCGCGCAGACGGACAACATCCGGCACCCCCTCTCGGGTGTCATCCTCGGGCCTGTTGACACACAGCACATCCTCCCCGGTGTCATCCTCGGGCTTGTCCCGAGGACCCATTTCTCCGCGAGTCGGGATGTTGGCGGCAGCATCGTGTCGGAACAGCAACCAACCCAACCAGCTCACACGGAACCCGCCTCCGCCACGACAGCTTCCAGATCCCAGGATCGCAAGCGTCAATCGGCACACCCGCCATGCGTGCGACATTGTACTTCACGCCTTATTCATCAATTAATCAAGCTGCATTCAGCCTTCAGAGGCATAATCCCAAATCAAACCATCGCACACCTCCAACCCGAACATCAAAAAACGAGTAAAACAAAACTATCTGATTATATCTTGCTCACACCAAATATTGAAGCACATATCGGTCAATGGAATCATGCCAAACAACACAACAGTAACCATAAACGACATTATCGATGGGAAAATCAGCATCTCCGATCTAGTCAATCATGATAAGAAATCATTAAGTTGGATAACGAGACACGCTCGGAATTTGTTTCATCAAAAAAAATATGAAGACGCTCTTTTTTTAATAAACGGCATCCTGCAAGTAGACCCACTTAATTGCACGTCGACATACCTGAAGGGGCAGCACTATATGACTGTTGCAGTAGATAGCAAAAAGGCAAAAATAGAATTTGAAAAATTTCTCGAATTAATTCAATCGAACAAGGAAATTGATTTAACTTCAATCGAACCTGGCGCATCAAATTTATCAATCGCCCTCAGTAATTGTATGTACGCAGCAAAAGAATGTAACCACCACGACGAAGTCCACAATTTATTTAAAGACCTATATAATGAATTTGGCGGAAAAGGTGGGACATTAACGACGGATCAACGTGATTTAGAAAATATCAATAAATGCCTAAAACGCATGGACGAAATTTTGGCAAAACCGCAAGGAAACCCGGAATGGACGGACGTCTTAATGACCGACCTTCGCAAGTTATTGTCGGACCAAAAAGCACCCAAGGAGGGTGCCTTATTATCGAGATGCGGATTCGAAGTTCTGCTACCCTCTGTTTTTTGCCACAAACCGCCTAAAGATTTACCCTCAGGCGTGAAATTAATATCGTCCGTGCCAATGGGAAATCAACCCTTAACGGCTAGATTGGACGTGCTCTTCGGCATAAACGATTGGAACGAACAGTTAGCTTTTCATTTCAACAAAGATTATTCATTTAAAGATATTATTAAAATATTTTCAAACATTCAAGGAGCTCATGCTGACACGCAAGAGCGGATAACGAACAATCACTCCAAATTGAAATCCAACAATTTGACGCTCCTAAGAAATAAGGAAATATGTCGTGATGTTTTTATAAAATTTCCGCATTCCTAATGACCTGGCTAGCGGAATACCCCAACTTCGTCGATCGATTCAGAGCTCTGAGGAAATACAGAGGAAGATATAAATTCAACCATATATGCCCGGGATTTATTCCCGATTGGTGCAAAGAGACGGGCTCAGTCACGATTCGGCTATAGCTAACTCCGCTGTATTATTTTAAATAGGATCGCAGCGCAGCATTTCACGCTCCATAAAACCATGCTGGGCAGCATTATACGCCCATGACATTACTGCACAGTATTTCGATCAGAAAACGATCGGAATCTACCTTTTCACCACCCCTTTGAACCATCCCCGCCTCTCCCGCGACTAACCTCCTGCACATCCATCGCCCCCGTCGCAGGAGCCCGTCGCCATGCTGCCCGATCTCTTCACACCGCGCCTTCACCTGCGCGAACTGCGCCCCTCGGACGCGCCGCTTCTCGCCGCCCTGCAAAGCCATCCGGCGCACTGGCATAATCAGGCGGTCGAGCCCGTCGAAATGGCCGACACCGCGCATCGCATGCGCATGTACCTCAAACACCGCGGCCCGCACGACCGCCGCCGCCTGTTCGTGTATGCCGCCTTTGACAACCATACCGGCGACCTCATCGGCCAGGTCAGCCTGCAGCGCACGGCGCCGCGGGTGGCAAGTTTCGGCATCGGCCTCGGCCAGCCCTATTGGGGCGCCGGCTACGGCACCGAACTGGCCGCGCGCGTCATCGCGTTTGGTTTCGAGTTCGCCCGCCTGCATCGCATCGAGGCCGATGTCGCGGTTGACCATCTCGCCTGCCGCCGCGTCCTCGAAAAAGCCGGCATGCGTTGCGAAGGCGTCGCGCGCGAGTGCATCTTCGCGCAAGGCAAATGGTGGACCGAGGCGAAGTACGCGCTGCTTGAACACGATGCCCGGTTGCACCACTCGGCGCCGGACGATGCAGCGGCCCGGTTAACCCCACCGCCGCCTTATCCCTGCGCCCCAAACCCGCCGTAAAATATTTACATCCCGTCCACGAAGGGGCCGCTGACCGGTGGCGACCATCAGAGGGGGCGGGCTGCAGGTCGGGCGCAGGGCGAACGCAGCCGTGCGTTAAAACCGACGTCCCCCGCTCGCGCCGTGGGTGAAAGTCCCCGGTGGCCGCATCTTAAAGCTGGGCGGTTTCGCGAAAAA
>JAGDYV010000030.1:63394-94820 GCA_049116495.1 Hyphomicrobiaceae bacterium
ACGGGGCGGCAGCCAGCCGCTAAAAAATAAACTAGGATGCGGTTGCGTTGTCGCCCCGTACCCCTTTGCCTTTCGAAGCCTTCGGCGGCCCTCCGCGCGAAGCGCAACCGCACGTCCACTTGCCACGCGAAGAACGAAACCGGCTCGCTCGTGCTGTGACCTCAGGCGTGCCCCCCAAGTCAATGCTGCCGCAACGGACCGATCTCACATCATCCATCGCGCGCAACTTCTGGACGTATTGCCGCCAGATCAGTACATACGATGTCGTCTCATGGATCTGCCCTTGAGCAGCGTACTTTGAGGTGAGTGCAATGTCAGGACGTATCTGCGGTTTCCCAACGGCGCTTTTGGCGGCCACGATGTTGTGCCTCAGCGGCCTCGGGGGACACGTGAGCCAGGCCCAAACCATGATAAATCGCGGCTTTCACGGCGAGGGCCACGATGCCTTGCATCATTGGTACCTGACGTTGAAGGACTGGCAGGGGCGGCCGTGCTGTGACATGCAGGACTGCCGGCCAAGCCAGAGCCGGTACCGCGGCACCGACCTCGAGGTGCTCGTTGACGGTGAGTGGTTCAAGGTGCCGCCGCACAAGGTTCTGCCACAGTCGAGTCCGGATTTGCGCACCCACGTTTGCAGCCCCGGGGCGGCCAGCAACTACCCGCGCGGACACATCTTTTGCGTCGTCCTCGGCCCCGGCGTATGACCATCGTGTGCCGGGCGGTCGGTTCGCCGTCGACCGGCGGTTCACCCGATCAAACGGGGCAACTCGGTCCGGACGTGTCCCAGTTGTGGCAATTGCAGGTCGTGCGCAATTTCAATCAGCAACGCGCAAGCGGAGAATGACAACAATGGAACAGCCCGAAATCCTGCGCCGCGAAATCTCCACCCTCGTGTTCGATCAATACGGTACGATCGTCGACATGCAGTCAGGCCTCGTCGCCGCCGTCACGCCGTTCCTCAAAGACAAGGGCTGGGATGGCAAACCGAACAGTTTCGTCACGTGGTGGCGGCGCACGCACTACGAAAACTCGATGATCGATGCGCTCTGCGATCGCGGTCACACGCCCTATCGGCAGATCGGCCACCGCGCCGTTTCCTTCGTAATGGACCGCTGCGGCCTCACCTACACCCAGGACGAGGTTCGCTGGCTGGTCGCTGAAATCGAAAAGCTCAAACCCTTCGATGATGTCATTGCCGCCTTGCACACCCTGCGCGATGCCGGCTTCAAACTCGTCATCCTCTCGAACGGCGACCGTGATATGCTGGAAGCCGCCAAACCGCACATCGGCTTTCCGTTCGACGATGTCATCTCGGTGCAGGAAGCGGGCTATTTCAAACCGCATTGGAAAACCTATGCCACCGCCCAGGAACGCATCGGCCAGGAACGCTCGAGCATCCTGTTCGTTGCCAATCATGCCTTCGACTGCATCGGCGCCAAGAGTTTCGGCATGCGCACCGCGTTCATCGACCGGCGCAGACGCCCGTTCGGCGAGACCCCGCATCAGCCCGATCTCATCGTTGCCAATTTCGCCGAACTCGCCACCACACTGAGCAACAAGGCACCATGACCCAGCCATCATCCGACGATGCCGCCATCACTGCCGCACGCGGCGTCATGGCGGCGCACTTTGCAGCCCTCAACGCCCGCGATGAAACCGCGCTCGCAGCGACCCTGCATTTTCCGCACTTTCGCCTCTCCGGCGGGCGCCTCAAAACCTGGGACGCCCCCAAGACCTATTTCGGCGACTTCCTCGCCCGCGCCGGCGACGGCTGGCAGCATTCCGTACTCGACAGCGTCGATGTCGTGGCAGCGAGCGCCGACAAGGTACATCTCGACGTCCGCTTCACGCGCTATCGCACCGACGATACATCCCTTGGCAGCTTCCGCTCCCTATGGGTCATCGCCCACCTCGACAACCGCTGGGCCGCCCAACTCCGCTCATCATTCGCGGCTTGATACGATCACACCAGCCCCTCATAGATCGCGAAGTTCTCCGCATCAAAACACACGAACGTCACCATCTCGATAACTCCGGCACCGTCGAAGCGACTGACAGCCTCAACCGCAACCGCCGCGGCCGGCCGCTTTGGATAACCGTAGACACCGGTGCTGATGTTCGGAAACGCCACGGTCCGCAGGTCGTGCGCGACGCACAGCGCCAGGCTCGATCGGTAGCAGTTCGCGAGCAGCTCCGGCTCACCATCGCCGCCGCCATTCCACACCGGGCCAACGGTGTGGATGACATGCCGCGCCGGCAACAGACCCGCCGTCGTAATCACCGCCTCGCCGGTCTCGCAACCACCTTGCAAACGCCGTATCGCCTTGCAGGCCTCGAGTATCTCCGGCCCGCCATGACGATGGATCGCACCATCCACACCGCCACCACCAAGCAAGGACGTCTTCGCTGCGTTCACAACAGCATCCGCCGCCACCTGCGTAATATCGCCGTGCTGCAATCGGATCTGCATAATCTGCTCCTCAGAGTTTCCGCGGAATGTAGCGCGATAGCCCGGCCATGCAGAGCGCGACGCCGGCGCTCGCGACAAACACGGCCGGCAACGGCGCGACCACTAGCACCGCTGCAAACAGGCCGGGCGTCAGCAGCGATGCCGAGTGCCGGAAGGTCATATACACCGCCGTCATCGGTTCCCGCTCGAAAGGATGCACCGCACGCAGAAACGGCACGTTGCCGGCACCATCGATCACCGTCGCGAACACGGCTGCCATCAGGATCAACACGATCGAGAGCGTCGGCCAACCAACCGCGACTGCCGCCGCCAACGTCGCAAGCCCCGCCACACCATAGCCGACAACCAGCAACGGCCGGATACCGTACGTCTTGCCAAGGCGCGCCCAGATCCGGATCAGGAACAACGGCACCAGCCCTGCCGACACAATCGCCCCGGTCATCTCTGAACTGAAACCGGAAGCTTTCACCTGGATCGGCATATAGACGAAGTACATGATCCACCAACTGCTGCGACCGACCGCCAATACCCACGCCAACCGCAGCCGCGCCTGCCCGACAAATCGCGGAATATACGAAATCGGGCTCGGCGGCGGCCGCTTCGCGGCCTGGAACGTCGCATTGTCCGAGAGCCGCATGCGCCAGAAAAAGACAAGGAAAACGATGGCAAACAGACCGACGAGGATAAACGTCAGCCCCGGCATCACGGCGGTCTGCAGGTAGATCCCGGCCCACGGACACACGACAAAAGCCATACCGGCATAGAGCATCCGGCGCGGCTCGAACGAGTTGAGCTCCTTGCGGGGCACGTGATCGAGGACATAGAGGTTGATCACGATCTCGAGCATCGCCACGCCGACGACCTGCAATGCCAAGCCCGCAATCAGCGTCGCCGGCTGGCCGACCATGTAGAGCCCTGCCGCCAACAGGTAGCAAACCGCCCCCAGCGTCAGTGCCCAGCGCCGCGTGATACGATGAATAATCGTCGGCAGGAAAATACTGACGGCGAGCCCCAGCCCACTCGTTGCAAAATAGATCACGCTGACGAGGAACGCGCTGCCGAGCAGCCGATAGGCCTCGAGTGGCACGATCGTGATCATCAACGCACGTGCTGCCGCTTCAAGCGAAAACAGCGTCGCAAACGTGCTTGCTTGGTCCCGGCCCAGGTTTTTGAGCAGAACGGGAAAATAAATGCGGCGCATCGCCAGCCCTCCAAGGGTGCTGCAATGTCAGCCAACACCAATCTCGGACGTTAAGCGCAGGCCCACGCTCGGCGCTACAAAAAAGCAGCAGCCGCATAGCAGCCTTTACTGCCGTGCAGATCAGGCCGCATCAGATGTGCCGACGTTCACCCGCCCCGTTTGGCAATCTCCTCAGCAAGCGCCACCGTATTCCGGGCCTGCTTGAGATGCGGCATATCGAGCATCATGCCATCCATTCCAATCGTGCCCATGCCGGGGTTTTGCGCAAACACATCGATAACGCGACGCGCATGGGCAACCTCATCATCTGACGGCGTAAACGCTCTGTTCGCGATCTCGCTCTGTGCCGGATGAATAGCAATCTTACCAATGAAGCCGGATCTGCGGTCGCGCAGTGCCTCTCTTTCAAAGCCTTCGTTGTCGCGAAAGTTCGGATAAACGACACCGACCGGCTGCACATCGATGGCACGTGATGCCGCCAGCGCAAATGATCGCGCAAGCAGATAAGGATCATCATAATCACCAGAAACCGGATGCCGATTATCGCTTGCCCCGAGCGCCGCGGACAGATCTTCGCCGCCCCACGTCAATGCCGTCAGCCGATCACTTACGCCTTCCAGATAGGTGTGAAATGTCATCAAAGATGCCGCCGTCTCGGTTGCCACGCATAAGATCTTCGTCGCGCCCTGCTCGATACCTTCACGCGCTTCAAGCGCCGACAGATAATTGCACAGCGTGTTAACATCTTTTGCCGAATACACCTTCGGCAAACAAATACCATCGGGCCGGCCTGGCATCACGGCGGCAAGGTCCGGCAACGCGAGATCCGTATCAAGTGGATTGACCCGAACCCAAAGCTGCTGCTTCGAGCGATCAGCGCGCTCCGTCAAATAGGCGCAGCTCATATCGCGCGCGACGGCCTGTCGATCATTCGATACCGAATCTTCAAGATCAACGATTAATGCATCGGCAGGATTGTCCCGCGCCTTCTCCATTTTGCGTTCACTGTCACCTGGCACGAACAACCATGAGCGAATGATCATTTCCGTGCTCCTAAACCGGTTTTTTCTTCATAAAAGCCGTACGTACGCAATACGCAACCTCTTCGCCTCGCTGATTGTGCCCGTAGTGTTCGAACACGACCAACCCTGCGTTCGGCCGGGACTTCGACTCCCGAACCTCCTTCACAATCGTCTTCGAAGTAATCGTATCACCGTGAAACACCGGGTTTTTGAACCGGCAATCTGTCATGCCAAGATTACCAATCGTCGTGCCGAGCGTTGTATCGCCGACACTCACGCCGATCACGAGGCCCAGTGTAAACAGTGAGTTCACGAGCGGTTTTTTGAATTCGGAATGCTCCTTGGCAAACTCAGCATCAAGATGCAGTGGCTGCGGATTGTGTGTCAGCGCCGTGAACAGCACGTTGTCCATCTCGGTAATCGTGCGCGTCAACGCGTGCTTGAATTCCATGCCGACTTCGAATTCTTCTAAGTAGAGCCCTGACATCAACGTTCCTCATTGCTGCTAAGAATTTCCTGTACAAACTTTATGAACCGCAGGACACCGCCCTCGCGAGTCACCAGCCGCCGACCTGAATCCACAATCACATGCTTGATCGCCAACACTTCTATCAGGCTTACAACGCCACCGCCGGTTGGCCTATTTTGCACACACCGAAAATATCCTCCGGAACCGTTCAAAGATGATCCCAACAACTCGCCCATTGAAAGGCCTTCGCGTCCTTGATCTTTCACAAGGCGTCGCCGGCCCGCATTGCGGCGGCCTGTTCGCTGAGTACGGTGCCGATGTAATAAAGGTTGAACCACCGACCGGCGATTGGATGCGTGTCCTTGGTGCTGGCTATGATGGCCGCTCAAGCAGCTTCATTTACTACAACCGCGGCAAGAAAAGCCTCTGCCTCGATCTTAAATCGAACGGCGCTGTCAACGTCGTCTTAAACCTTGCCGCGATGTCCGACGTCGTCATCGACAACAATCGGCCAGGCGTCTCTGACCGACTCGGTATCGGCTTTGAGATGCTGAAAGAGCGCAACCCGCAGATCATCGTTGTCGCTGTATCCGGTTTCGGCCTTGAGGGTCCCGATTCCCGTCGCCCCCTCAGCGATACGATCGCACAGGCTCTTTCCGGCTTCATGGCAATCAATTGTGGGCGCGCCGACGTTCCAGCCAAGGTCGATATGACGCTGATCGATTGCCTAACCGGGCTTTATGCCTTTCAAGCCGCCACCATGGCTCTGTGGGGTGACCCGAGCGACCGCGAGGCGCAACTCGTCGATGTATCGCTCGTCCAATCCGCGGCCGCCATACAAGGGGCAAAGGTTCTTGAGTACAGCGTCCACAACAAGATGCCCGCCAAAATCAATGCGCCGGCCGGCAGTTACAAGGCCAGCGATGGCTGGCTCGCCCTGACACTGGTACGCGAAACCGATTGGTCGAACATTTGCAAAACGTTTGGTCGCCTTGATCTTGCGATTGATCCGCGCTTTGTCACGTTCGCAGATCGCGCCGTCCATACCGACGAGTTGACAGAAATTGTCGATGACATCATCGCTTCCCGAACGGTTGCCGAATGGGTCTCGCAATTCCAAGACAACGGCGTCCTTGCCGGACCGATCAATGATTACGGCATGTGGCTCGATGATCCACAGACAACCGCAATCGAAGGCGCACCACGATTTCCCGTTGCGGCAGATGCACAGGCTCCGATCGTACGCACGCCCGGCCACGGGCACCACAGTGCCCTTAGTCCTCACCTTGGCGAGCACTCCCGTGAAATCCTGGCGGAAGCCGGCCTCAACGAAGCCGACATCTCCCGTATGCTCGCCAATGGCAGCGTCATTTGCAAACAAGTCGCCTAGGCCTGCCGACTGCCACCCCCGAAACGGACAATATTATGTCAGACATCATCTACGAACTCACGCCGGAGCAACTCGAAATTCGCGCCTCCATTGAGCGCATAATGGAGGATTTCAGCGACGACTACTGGCTGGAGACCGATCAAACCGGCGAATACCCGCATGCCTTCCGCAAAGCCATTGCAGCCGGCGGCTGGCTCGGCATCTGCATGCCTGAAGATGTCGGAGGCTCCAACCTCGGGATCACCGAGGCCACGGTTATGATGGAGGCGGTAGCAAACACTGCCGGCGGCCAAACCGCTGCCAGTGCTATACACCTCAACATCTTCGGCCCAAACGTGCTGGTCAAATACGGTTCCGATGAACAGCGCAAAACATTCTTACCGCCTATCATTTCCGGTGAACTCATGACCAGCTTCGGCGTTACCGAACCGGACGCTGGCCTCGACACGACCAACATCAAGACATTTGCTCGACGCGATGGCGACGATTACATCATCACCGGTCGGAAAATTTGGAACTCCTGCGCTCAGCAGGCCGATCGCGTACTCCTGCTCACGCGCACCGAGGAAGCCGGCGCCGGCGAAAAACGCGCGAGCGGCATGACGTTGTTCTTTATGGAACTCGACAAGTCAAAGATCGAAGTGCGCGAAATACCCAAAATGGGTCGCCATGCCGTGAACTCGAACATGCTGTTTATTGACGAGGTCAGGGTGCCCGCCCGCGACGTCGTGGGCGAAGTCGGCCGCGGCTTCTATCAATTGCTCGACGGACTCAATCCGGAGCGCATTCTGCTCGGCGGCGAAACCGTAGGCATTGGCCGCCAAGCACTCAAGCGTGCGACGCAGTACGCCAATGACCGGGTCGTCTTCGGTCGTCCGATCGGTATGAACCAGTCAATCCAACACCCACTGGCGCACAGCTGGATGGAGCTCGAAGCCGCCTGGTACGCGACATTGCGTGCCGCCGCTCTCTATGATGCCGGAAAACCATGCGGCGCCGAAGCCAATATGTCGAAGTATCTCGGCGCCGAAGCCGGCTTCAAAGCTTGCGAGCGCGCCGTCCTGACCCACGGCGGCATGGGCTACGCCCAGGAATACCACGTCGAAAGGTTGTTCCGCGAAGTGCAGATCGGCCGCCTCGCGCCTGTCAGCCAGCAAATGATATCAAACTACATCTCAGAGCGCGTGCTCGGTCTGCCGCGCTCGTATTGAAGCAAGCGTCGTCACTCATCGCTTAGGCATTACTACACCAACAGAAAGCTCCGAACGTGTCCCTCATTGACATCTCAACCAACGGTGCCGTTCGCACCGTTACCCTGAATCGGCCGGGAAAGCACAATGCGCTAAGCCCGGGCATGATGGACGATGTACGCGACGCGTTTCGGCTTGAGCCGCCCGCTGCCGAGCGGGTCACTGTGCTACGCGGCAACGGCAAGTCATTCTGCTCCGGCCTCGAGCTTTCAATGCAGGGTGTTTCGAACCAGGAAGCGGTTCGCATCGAGGAGATGTTTGACGCAATCCAGCGCTACCCACTACCCGTCGTTGCCGTTGTCCAGGGCAAAGCGATCGCCGGCGGCTGCGAATTGGCGTTGCACTGCGATTTCATCGTCGCGGCAAGAAACGCGAGCTTCGTAATGCCACTTGCCCAGATCGGCGTTTCAACAACTTGGTTCCTCACCAAGAAGATTATCGAAACCACGGGTGCGCATTTGGGTCGCGAGTTTTTGCTCCTCGGCGAACCAATTTCGGGCGAACGCTTGCATCACCATGGCATAGCTTGCCGCACGGCCGACGAGGCCGGACTCGATGCCATGGCTGAAACGATTGTCGATCGACTTGCGGCAAACGCGCCGTTGTCACTCAAATCTATGAAAGCCCAGTTGGTCGAAATGAACGACTATTTCTTCAATGCTGATTTCGGAAAACGGGACAAAATCGCCCTTGCGACCTACGAGAGCGAAGACAGCGTAGAGGGCATCTCAGCCCGACTCGCCAAGCGTCAGCCCGTATTCAAGGGACGCTAGAACCTTATTCCAAACAGACAAGCAAGATCGCGTCGGCGACATTCGCAATCCAAGACGAACGATTAGGAGAACACCATGGGCGCACTTAAAGGCGTAAAAGTCGTCGAATTTGCCGGCATCGGTCCGGGTCCATTTAGTTGCATGTTATTGAGTGACATGGGCGCTGAAGTCATTCGTATTGATCGTGCCGCCAATGTCGGCAAGGACCCCGAAGAGCCAAGGTTCTCGCCCACGCTACGCGGCCGACCAAACGTAGCCATCGACCTCAAAAATGATGCTGGTCGCGAAACCGCCCTTGCGCTTTGTGACAAGGCCGACATTTTAATCGAAGGATTCCGTCCCGGCGTAATGGAACGACTTGGATTGGGACCGGACGCCGTCTTCGCACGCAATCCAAAGATGATATACGGCCGCATGACGGGCTGGGGCCAGGACGGACCGATCGCGATGACCGCGGGCCATGACATCAATTACATAGCACTTTCCGGCGCCCTACATGCGATCGGCACCAAAGAAACCCCGGTACCACCGCTCAACTTGGTAGGCGACTTTGGTGGCGGCGCATTGTACCTCGTCATGGGTGTGCTTGCGGCCTATATTGAGGCAAAGAACTCCGGCAAAGGCCAAGTCGTCGATGTCTCGATGGTCGAGGGTGCCGCTTCCCTAATGGCGATGTTCTATGGTCGCGTTGCCGCTGCCGCAGCCGGCGATCAGCACGTCCGTTCCTGGACGGAGGAACGTGGCGAGAATTTCCTTGATGGCGGCTCGCACTATTATAATACGTACGCGACCTCCGACGGCGAACACATCTGCATCGGATCTATCGAGCCCCAATTCTACCAACAGCTCCTTGACACCGTCGGTCTCACTCACGACGACCTCGGGCGACAGCACGACAAAGCGAACTGGCCTGCGAACAAGGTCAAGCTAGCCGAGATCTTCAAAACCAAGACCCGCGACCAGTGGACCGAGATCATGGGCCAAACAGACATCTGCTTCGCGCCTGTCCTACGCATGAGCGAGGCACCAGGTCATCCGCAGAATGCCGCGCGTAACTCGTTTGTCGATGTCGGCGGCGTTCCACAACCCGGTCCAGCACCCAAGTTCTCACGCACGAACGTTTCTGCGATCAGCGAACCTGCCTATGCGGGCCAGCAATCCCGCGACGCCCTCCTTGCCTGGGGTTTCGACGCTGATCACATCGAAGAGCTAGCCGTGAGCGGGGCAATTAAGCAGCGATAATCAAGTTTCTTTGATCACCCACCGCGTTGCGCCGTCACCGAGATCCTCCCGATCTGTGACGGCCAACTGCAAATGCCGATCATGCGCCAACAGCGCGCCCTCCCAAATCCCATTCCATGCTTCAAACAGCTCAGGCGGCTGCATTCCCCATCCTCGCGCCAGCCGCCACCCCTTCCGCGTGACAGTCGACTGGCCTTGCCCAAATTCAACAGTAACGGTGTCGCCTTCCCCGGTCGCAAGTTTCGCCATAAAATGTGCAAACCCTTCGGCACCGCCGGAAGGTGCGTCCAAAAAACCCGCCAGCTGCCGATAATATTGAGCGCCAATCAATCGCCCCGTAATCCGACCGAGAAACGCGGCATCCACGGGTCCGAACAACTCGGCCATACGCGGCAGGCCGGTCCGAACATATTCCATCGCATAGTTGCGCTTCGCCTTGGCCAATCGTTGGGCCGGCCATTGGCCTTCCGGCAGTTTCGGAGCCGCAGCCGCCTCGAAACGGGGCGGCTGCTCTCCAGGTCGAAAGCGCAGCCGCTCATCCATTGTCAGATCGTGTTCGAATTCTTGGAAATATCCGGATAGACCATGCTGCCCATCAACCGTCTGCGAGGTACACACAAAACCAAGCCGAAGATTGCCGAGCGACACGCCGTTGCGTGCATACCACCCCCTTAGCATGCCGCGCGATACATCTGTTGGAATCGCACAGATGGCCGTGCCATCGAACACCCAGCGCGGCGGCGGAAAGCGCACCCAGGCCTTGCTATCGCTCTCGGCCATATATTCGACATCGACACCGCCGATGCGGTTAGACAAAAAATGGTAGGCTGCACACGCTTTTGCATGTGGCATCCCACTCAATCCGAGCTTGTCAAAACTCGACAGAAATTTTTCGTTGTGCTGGTGGTGAAAAACCGCCTCCATCCAACACGCAGCATCCGCGCCCGACCGCCGGGTCACGATAGTCATGATCAATCCAGTGAAATAGGCGTGATAAAGCGCCGCGACCGCGGCCAATTGTTCCGACGCGGTTTCCCCATCCGGCGGTTTCTGCATACCCAATTCCAATCTCTCTATGGCCTTGTCAGTTTACATGACGGCCAATCCAAATCCAATTGTTCACGCCTAACGGAGCACTGACGTCGCGCTTCGGGAGCCTCGACCAGCCAGTGAGCGTTTGACCACTGTTAATGATATCTGGGCCCTTTGCACGCGGCATCAACTGGCAAACTCAATGAGCTTCCCGGTCTCCGCTCAAATAATTGTCGATTATTCTCGATCTTGGCGCACCGCTTTCCGGGCTGCTGGCAGTTCAACAATGATTGATTGCACCCATTCGCCAGGGTCAACCAACCGTCAGTATAAGCCAAGCAATATTCAGCGACGGACAAAACATTACAGCGCATCGACGGCATGAGCAGAACACTGCAACAACAGTCCCCTTGGGCAACGTCCGCCTCCTACATTTGCTTTGCCACGACAAGGAAAGTTTTTTATGTATTGCAGAAGAATATGAGATCACAGTCCTAGCGATAGATGATGTCTATCACTTCGCGTCACCGTCCTGGCGGCTGGCGCGCAATTGGGCTCGCCATCACCTCAGCAGTTTTCGAGCTATCCACTTGATCAACACAACCGCCGCTGAGCCGGCCAAGCCTGAAAATATGTTTAACATCAAGCTATCGAAACAAATTTAACACCTCGCCTTCAATTGCGTCGAATTATCCGTAGGACATTTTTTGAATGCGCTCGTCTAAACATTGTGCAATAAGACACCGCCAAAACCCATAGTGTGTAAAAAGATGTAAAGGGGGAGCAAACGTGAAAGTTGACTTGCAGAAATTGTCCTATCGAGAGTTGATCGAACTTAAGGGAAAAATTGGCCAGGCCATCGAAGCCAAGAAGGTGGCTGAAAAAACCAATATTAAGAAGAAGGTCAAAGAGTTGATCGAGGGTGCTGGGTTCGACGTCGGCGATATCGTCGGCAACGGCACTTCGAAGTCTCTTAAGGGCCGCAAGGTGGCTGCCAAATTTCGCAATCCCAAGAATCCGGATGAAACCTGGACAGGGCGTGGGCGTCAGCCAAAATGGTTGGTTGCCGAACTCGCGCGTGGTCGTTCTTTGAATTCCTTCCGAATCAAATAATCCGGAAGTTGAAAATAGCCACTGCCTTGGTGCTCGGCCCTCTATCGTCGTGTACGGGCAGTGGTATTCCACTCAACAGATCATGAACGGCGTTCGATCTCGTCCAGAACTGGCATCAAATAGACTTTGAACGATTCAGGATTTTCGCTCATTGGGAAATGCCCGAGGCGTTCCATTATAGTTAATGTGACACCGTCGATAGCGTCAGCGGTTTGCTGACTGGCTTCGGGCGTGCATGAATAATCGTATTCTCCCGTCAATAGATGAACCGAACACGCCGCTGTATCGATTTCAGCGAGAGATCCGCTGACATCGCCGTCAACCGAATAAAAATGCAGGTCTCCCTTAAACACGCCAGGGCCGCCCTGCATGTAGTGCCAAAGCGTCTCCCAGCGGTGCACGAGCGGCGCCTCCGGTCCGACCAGGCCATAGCAATACGCTGCACACATTTCACCTCCGTGAATATTCGGTCGGTGCAGCCACGTTATATCGAAGTAGTGCTGAACGAACGCCGATGACTGCAGCCCGATCATCGCCCGAAACAAGGTGCTGTGTCTTCGCGCCAGCTCGAGAACGATCCGTCCACCAATCGAACAGCCCATAACAACCGGCCGGTCAAGCTCCAACGCCTCAGCAAACGTACATACCAATTCGACATACCCGTCGGTGGTGAGCTTGTATTCTTCATCCTGCCAACCCTCTGGCGGCGAAGATTTCCCGTGCCACGGCATGTCAAACACGATAACGCGATATCGGTCGGTAATTTCGGCATCATTGAGCAGAGCACGGTACTGCCGCCCATCTGAGCCGGCGGTGTGCAGACAGATCAACGGAATGCCGCCGCCATCGTCCGGTCCCGCTTCTTCCCAATACAATCGGTGGCGGCGCCCCTTAATGTCGAGGTTCATGTAGCGCCCGACGACCGGCTCAATGGTCACCTTGCTCATGTTGCCCCTATGGGGGTTTCCTGGTCGCGCAATCGCGGCTTCTCCAACATCATCTTTAAAGTGAGAAAGTGCGCCATCATTCTTTCAAGGTCGCCTTCGATGCGCATTTTGCCTTCGCGAATCAACGCCATGATGTCGTGGTGGCGCGGCTTCGGCACCGGCTTCCAGAACTCGCGCCAAGCCTCCTCCGTGCCAATAACTGCGAAGTCGAACGGGATTGCCAAAAGAGGCAATGACGAAACATCCGCGATTCGCCCTTCGCGGATTCTGAGGAGATATCGCGCGTCACCGATCTCCAACATCATGTCGGCAGACAGCCACTGACCACGTCGCACCAATGCAGCGTCGGCGTTGACCAGCTTTTGCAGTTCGTGAAGTATGTCTTCCATCATTACGTCGACGGCTGCTCTTTCGGCACGCACATTTCGGCAGTGTCGGAATACATTTCGTTATCGTGACAAACCCAGACCTCATCACAGGCCAGTGCCAGGCTAGCACCAACCAACTGCAAAGCCAGGAACGCCGCGCCGAGCAAACGCATAGTAAAGTCTCCCTTGCCATCAAGCAGAGATTTGAGCTCATTTATTCCTGAGCTCCGTAACATCCTTAATCAATTCATCAAGCACATACTCATTGGCGCTGCCAAGAGGCGGCCCGAGTTCGTCGATCACTCCAGGCGTTTCCGACAACCGCGGCAGAACATTCGGCACGACAACTTCACCCAACGTCTCATGCGAGTAGCGCGTCAGCACCTCACGCGCAGCGAAGTGCGGATCCTCGAAAATGTCGGCGATGGAATTGATTGCACCGCAAGGCACATCACCCGCCGTACATGCGGCAACCACGTCCTTCATCGGCATCGACATGGTCAATTCCTCGACCACACCATCGATCACGCCGCGATCGTCCAGTCGGCTGCGTGTCGTCGGATGGCTTTCTGCCAATTCCGGTCGCTTTAGAACGTTGACCGCCATGCGCTCCCACATTTTGTCGCTGGTGCATGCAATCGCGACCCAATTTCCGTCGGAACAAGGAAAATGACCGTGCGGACAGGCATTGAGTGTATTGCGCCCCTCGCGCTCACGCACGACACCATGTTTTCCGTAAAGCGGCGCGATCTCGTCGAGCACCCTGAAAATAGATTCGTAAAGTGCAATATCGACAATCTGGCCTTTGCCGGTTTTCTCCGCAACACGTAGCGCCATAAGCAATCCAATGGTGCCATAAAAGCCGGAGATATAGTCCGCCAACGAGGTTGAACCCGGCGTCACCGGCACTCCGCCGGGCTCACCTGCCAGATAGGTCAGACCACCAACCGCATGCGCGATGCGCGCAAAGCCAGGCCGATCCTTGTAGGGCCCCGTCTGGCCATAGCCGGTCACCCGCAGCATCACCAACTTCGGGTTGATTGCCATGAGAACATCCGGGCCAAGCCCCCACTTCTCCATAGTGCCCGGTCGGAAATTCTCGGCCAGAATGTCGGATCGTTTGACCAGTTCCTTGACAACTGCGACGCCCTCTGGCGACTTGAGATCAAGCGTCACGGACTTCTTGTTGCGCGCCTCACTTAACCACGCAAGCGTCTGTCCGTCGGCTTCGGTCGGCGTACCAAACCGGCGCATCGGGTCGCCCGTCGGGTGCTCGATCTTGATCACCTCGGCACCAAATTCGCCCATCACGGTTGTCGAAAATGGCGCCGCAATAAATGTAGCTAGGTCGAGTATCCGCACACCATCAAGCGGTTTCATCATTTCATGTCCAACCGCCACCCGCATGCTCCCAATTTTTTTTAACTTCTGCCAATCCAGATGCGCTGACAGATCAGCCCATTGGAGGAATACTATTTGCAAATCGCCCAAGGAAAGATGCGTTGTGCCGCTGCGAGTGCCGTTGCCTCGCTTTCATAGCGCTGCTCCCCGAACTGCGCGACGCGAAACCAGCCACTTGTATCCTCGGCATCGCGACGATAACCCTCAATGCCGAAACTGCCATCGGGTCGGCAAAAGATATCAACGCACCGATCACCATCATGCGTCTCGATCGATTGCAGGACAAGCTTGCGACCATCAACCATCGATCACACGAACCGGTGCTCCCGTCAGCCAAGCTTCAATGTCTTCAACTGTCTGTGTGTAAAAGAGCCGATAGGTATCATGGCTGACATAACCGAGATGCGGCGTGAGGACTGTTCGCGCGCACGAGCGGATCGGATGGTTAACCGGTACTGGCTCATCGTCATAGACATCGATACCAGCGCCTGCGATCCGCCCCGCCTGCAATGCCTCAATCAGGGCGGCCATGTCGATGATCGCGGCACGCGACGTGTTGACAAAGATCCCGGTCGGCTTCATCGCAGCAAAATCCGCCGCACCAAGCAGCCCGGTGGAACGTTCGGAATGCTTGTAGTGGACCGTCACCACATCGGCATCGGCAAACAAGGCATCTTTCTCGGCCCGTTGCACGCCGACTTCAGCCGCACTCGCATCGGTAAGGTTCTCGCTCCAGGCAATCACATTCATTTTGAACGCTTGTCCAATTCGCGCCATCTCGCGGCCAAGTCTTCCAAGACCAACGATACCCAAGGTCTTATCTTCCAGGTCAAGCCCAATCGTTTGCTGCCATTGGCCCGTTCGCATGTTGTTATCTTCGAATGGAATATTTCGCGCCACCGCGAGAATGAGCCCCCAAGCGAGTTCCGGCGTCGTTTGCGTTCGCCCCGCCGTTCCCGAGCAAGAAATGCCACGTTCCTTCAAATAACCAATGTCGATTGACGAATTGCGCATGCCGGTCGTGACCATGAACTTCAGGTTCGGCAATCGTTCAAGCGTCGCCCGGTCGAAAACCGTCCGCTCACGCATCGCAGCGATCACATCAAAGTCCTTCAACGCGGCAACCACGGCATCTTGCCCGCCACCGATATGCTCGCGAAAGATCTGAACATCGTGTGCCTGTTTTAGTGCCGCCCAGCTTGCAAACTTTTCAGCAACGCCCTGGTAGTCATCCAGTACGGCAATCTTCATCGTCATTCTCCCTAGCGTGCCCCTGCAATCCATCGTCCAACAGGGCTCATATCGCTGCGCCGAAACTGCGCGTCACAACAAACCTTGTCAATTGCCGCACCTATAAACCGTTCACACACCTAACCAGGCGCGCTAAGCTTTATTGCTTTTCCCAAGGAGACGGCACCGTTGACCATGCTGCACCGAGTTGCAGGCGATCGCCTGCGCGGCCAGACCGCCGCCTTCATGATGGGGCTCGGTCACGCCGCTACGCACTGGATCATCGCAACCGTTTATGTCCTGATCCCGTTTCTTGCGAAAGATCTCGGCCTCAGCTACGCGCAGGCTGGTGCACTTGTATCGCTATTCCACGCCGCTGCTTTTATTGCCAACGCCGGCTCGGGCGCCATCGTTGATATCTCAGGCCGATATGTTCGCATCGCATGCGTCTCCTTAGTCGTTGGCGCCCTTGCTTTGATCTCGGTCGGATTTGGCAGCGACATGAACTGGCTGATCTTGCCAATCATCGTTATCGGCCTAACCAATAATCTGTGGCATCCGGCGGCAATATCCTATCTGTCACGCACTTACCCGAACACACGCGGCTTCGCCCTCTCTCTGCATACCCTTGGCGCTACGATGGGCGATATCCTGGGGCCATTGTCTGCTGGCCTTCTACTCGTGAGTCTGAGTTGGCAGACAACTGCGCTCGTCAACGCACTACCGATTTTTGCGGTTGCTGCAGTCATCGCCATCGCGCTTGGCCGCGATGAAACGGCTAGCGGCGCCAATCACCGTAAAAGTGCAACCGGCTCGTCTTACCTGTCCGGCTTGAAGACCCTAGCAACCAATCGTTCGATCGTCGTGCTCTGCGTTATGGCCGGTTTTCGCTCGATGACGCAAAATGGCCTGCTCGTCTTCCTGCCGCTATATCTGGTCAATGAAATGAACGCGACGTCGGTTGTCGTCGGCTTGGCGATGACAGCCATTCAGGCGGGCGCTATTGTTTCGGGTCCGATTGCCGGTGCCTGGTCAGACAAAATCGGACGTCAGCCCGTCGTCTCGATGGGAATGATAGGAACCTCTATTTTAATTTTTGCCATGAGTATGATGACCGGAGCCTACGCCTTCATTGCCATGGCAGCGGTTCTTGGTTTCGTCATGTTCGCGATCCGCCCGGTCATCCACGGCTGGACCCTTGACCTTGCCCCCGCGCATATGTCGGGCAGCGCCATCAGCCTGCTTTTTGGTACGCAATCCGCAATGACAATGGCGGTACCGATCGTTGGCGGCTTGATTGCCGATCAATGGGGCTTGAACGCCGTGTTCTATATCCTGACCGCGACCGTCTCGATCGCGGCATTGATGAGTTTTATGATCCCGGAAGCGAAGAAAGCGCCGTCGACATAAAGACATAATCGTTTCAGGTCGTACTCGCCGGCACAAGCACGCTCCCTTCCATCAATCTCCGTTGCGTTCGGATCACCCGACAACGTGAGACGTCCCAGCTGTTTCCACTTCGCACCACATCTGCTCCCGCCGCGATAATCCCCGATGGGTTGCCAAGCCGCACATCAGCACCATCCGACAGCGTCGCAGACACCATTGCTGGCACGGTCCCTTCGATCCGACAGGCCGTCGCAACACACATCGACAACGTCAATGGCAGTGCGCGGTGCAAACGCCCCATCGACACAGCCCGCGCACACAAATCAACTTCATCGGCCTCAACTGTTTCACCTTGAATATCCCGAAATGTCTGCGGCCGCGCCACCACCACTATTTTCGGCACCGCCTGCGGCACCGCAGCCAATGTCTCGCCAAGACCCATCACGACGCCGGCTGCCCGCCGGATCATGTCCAATCGACCCAACAATCCTTCCATCATCTCAAGTGCATCGGGCTGCTCCCTCGCTGAGATCCCGACATCGCCAGCATTGACCATTACGATCGGATTGGTGGCATCGATCAGCGATACACGGTACTGTTTGCCGTCGGCCGTCTCGACCTCATCCACAACATTTCCCGTCGGCAGCAAGCCGCAGGTCATAGAGCCGCCAGGAGACAGAAATTCCAGGGCCACGCGTGCACCGGCATGACTGACACCTGGAATGCGTTGTTCACCTTCGACGGTTGCTTCTCCATCGCGCACGTCGAACCGCGCGAGAAAAATCTTTGACGTGTTGGTGTTGAACACGCGGATAACCGCCTCCCCGTCGTCCACTTGGATGAGCCCTTCATCAACCGTAAATGGCCCGGTTGCCGACGACAGGTTTCCGCACGTGCCGGCATAGTCAACCAAAGGCGCGTCCACGGACACCTGAGCAAAAGTGTAATCGATATCTGCGTCGTCGCGCGCACTCCGGCCGATAATCACGGCTTTTGACAGCGACGACAATCCGCCGCCAAGTCCATCAAGCTGACGTTCATAGGGATCTGGACTACCAAGGGCGCGCAGCAAAATGGCGTCTCTTTCGGTAGATTGTTCGGGAAGGTCTCCGGCCCGAAAGAACACCCCTTTACTTGTCCCACCCCGGATGAACGCCGCTTTGATTCGCTTCTGCTTCATAATTCACGCCCTTCATTGCCAATCGCAACGCCTACAATTTTCAACCAAATATGAAACGTTGGCCAAGGCTGCAGCGGTCAACTTTGCAAAACAATCTGCCATAAATTGCCGCCACGATGACCAATCGTGACAGATCCGGCGCAATTTTGCCACAACTCGAATACTTGTAAAATTCTTAGAAAATCACTCCTTAAACTATAATTTTACTCAAAATCACTTTTCCATAAGAATAAATTCAACCTCATATACATGTGGAAACTAATATCAGTGTTGCGATATGCCAGTCTGGGCGCCTTAGACCGCTCAAGACCATCCCATCATTTCTCACTGTAGAGTATTTTCGAATAATAACTGCTTGCACGAATTCGATCTTTCGCGCATTCTGCGCCGCGTAGGTCACCGGCCGTGTAATGCGCCCGGCTATAAAAACGCGCCAGCAGCTGGTGACCATCTGGGAGGAAACGATCAACGAGGTAGCGCGGGCAACCGCGCTAGTGCTGCTTGGTGGAAAAACTACTCGAAGTCAAAGGTCTCAAGACACACTTCTTCACGTCTGGAGGAGTGGTCAAAGCAGTCGACGGCATCAGCTATGATGTTGCGCCAGGTGAAACGGTCGCCGTCGTCGGCGAGTCCGGCTGCGGAAAATCCGTTGGCGCCATGTCAATCCTCCGCCTCATCCCCGACCCGCCGGGAAAGAATGTCGGCGGTGAAATCATTTTCAACGGGCGTGACATCTTAGAGCTTTCGGATGCAGAAATGCGCGATATCCGAGGTCGCGACATCGGCATGATCTTTCAAGAGCCGATGACTTCGCTTAATCCGGTTTTGTCCATCGGCCGGCAACTGACAGAGACGGTCGAGCATCACCTCAAGGTTTCACGCGCCCAAGCTATGGAGCGCGCCGTTGAACTTCTCGGCCTGGTCGGTATTTCAGAACCGCACCGCCGCCTCAAACAGTATCCGCATCATCTAAGCGGCGGCATGCGCCAGCGTGTCATGATTGCGATGTCCCTGGCCTGCGAGCCAAAGTTGATCATTGCAGACGAGCCGACGACGGCGCTCGACGTGACCATTCAGGCGCAAATCTTGGAGTTGATGAAGAACCTGACCCGCGAGCTTGGCGTCGCGATGATCATCATCACCCATAACCTCGGTGTCGTCGCCCGCTACGCCGACCGTGTAAACGTAATGTACGCTGGTCGCATCGTTGAAAGCGGGACGGCCGAAGAGATTTATCACAACCCAAAACACCCGTACACGCTGGCCTTGCTCCGCTCTGTCCCCCGGATGGATCAACCGCGCGGCGCCAAGCTGGAACCGGTCGATGGACAACCGCCTGACCTCACGAAACTTGATGATGGTTGCGCCTTCCGGCCACGTTGCCGGTTCGCGGCCGACGGGTGTGCCAAGGCTCAGCCAGTCCTCGAAGAAGTGGCGCCCGGCCACATAACGGCTTGTTTCGAAAAAGACAATGTAGGCCTGTCGGCGGGAGCAGCGGCATGACACTCGACACGACTTTGGAGCGCGCCGCCGGCACTAACCTTGGTGAGACGCTGGTTCAGGTTCGCGACCTGAAAATGCACTTCCCTGTTACGGAAGGCGCGATAATCCCGCGGGTCATTGCCCATGTTAAAGCGGTCAATGGTATCAGCTTCGACATCAAAAAAGGTGAAACCCTCGGTTTGGTCGGCGAATCCGGCTGTGGTAAGACCACGACCGGGCGCTGCATGCTGCAACTTGAGACAGCAACTTCCGGTTCGATCTATTATGACGGAAAAGACCTTACAAAACTGTCTAAGGACGAGATGCGGCCGCTGCGCCAACGCATCCAGGTCATCTTCCAGGATCCGTATAGTTCGCTCAATCCGCGCATGAAAATCGGCGAGATCATCTCTGAACCGATGATGGTCCACAAGACTGAGCCCGATGCGGCCGCCCGCGACAAGCGCGTACGTGAATTGCTGGCCCTTTGTGGCCTTAACCCCAAGTTCGCTGATCGCTACCCGCACGAAATGAGCGGCGGTCAACGCCAGCGTGTTGGCATCGCTCGCGCCTTGGCTGTCCGGCCGGAGTTCATCATTTGCGACGAAGCTGTTTCCGCCCTTGATGTCTCGATCCAAGCCCAGGTCATCAACCTGCTTGAAGAGCTGCGCGAAGAATTCGATCTGACCTACCTATTCATTAGCCACGACCTCAGCGTGGTCCGCCATCTATGCCAGCGCGTGGCAGTCATGTATCTCGGCAATATGGTCGAACTGGCTGAGACTGACGAGTTGTTTGACAACCCAATGCACCCATACACGCAAGCATTGCTGGAAGCCGTCCCGATTCCGGATCCAACGATCGAAAAAGCACGTGCCCATAAGATCATAACAGGCGAGATTCCGAGCCCGATTAATCCCCCGCCTGGCTGCGTCTTTCATCCGCGCTGCGGCATAGCAGTCGACGAATGCAAAAAGCTCGTGCCTGAAATCAGGGAGGTTAAGCCTGGCCATTGGGTGGCCTGCAGCCAGGTCTGATGCCCCCCTTGGAACCGTTTAACGCAAACTTGTTTGGGTGCTAACTTGCGCCCTTGCTTGGATAAGATAGACTTTCACAATCCTATGAGCAGCGTCGCTTGGTACGTCTTGCCGAAATTGCTCACTCAGGCACATCCCGAACGGAGATAACGGGCTAATGCTGCAATATGTTCTCAAGCGACTGCTCTTGATGATCCCAACGATCCTCGGAGCCGCATTCGTTATCTTCTTCATCCTGCGCGTTGTGCCCGGCGATGTCTGCGAACTCAAGCTGGGCGGCGATGGCGGACACTACGATCCAGTCCAAGTTGAGATTTGCCAGAAGAGCCTTGGCATTGACCGCCCGCTTTACGAGCAGTTCGGCAAATTCGTCTACGGCATCTTCACCTTCGACTACGGCAACTCCATGGACACTGGTAAGCCAGTGACCCACGAGATTGGCCTGCGCTTCCAGCTGTCACTACAAATCGCCATCATGGCCACGCTGGTGACGATTATCATTGCGATTCCGCTCGGCACCATCTCCGCTGTGTATCAAAACAGCTGGATCGACTATGTGGTGCGCACCGTATCGATTGCCGGGATCGCCTTGCCTTCGTTCTGGCTGGGCATATTAATCTTGCTTGGCCTTCTTAACTTTTCGGACTGGATGTGGGGCATAAGATGGTCGCCCCCGTTGACCTACAAGCCAATCTGGGAAGACCCTTACCACAATATCAGTCAGCTCATTTGGCCGGCCGTCGCGACAGGCTATCGTTATTCAGCCGTCGCTACACGTATGACCCGTTCTTCAATGCTTGAAGTTCTGCGCGAAGATTATGTGCGAACCGCGCGTGCCAAAGGTCTGCTTGAGAAGCTGATCATCAATCGTCACGCTTTGAAGAATGCCTTGCTGCCGGTTGTTACCGTGATCGGCATCGAGTTCGCGTTCCTGATGGGCGGATTGGTCGTGACAGAGCAGGTCTTCAACCTAAACGGGCTTGGACAGTTGCTGGTCCACTCCGTCACCGGCAAAGATTATACGATGACGCAGGCGATCGTGATGATCATTGTCCTTGTCTTCGTGTTCACCAACTTCATCGTCGATATCCTGTATGCCTGGCTCGATCCGCGCATTCGGTACAGCTGAGGACTAATGCTATGGCTAATGTCTCTGATAACGCCGCTGGCACTGAGGCCATCAATCAACTCGAGGATCTGCGCGACCGCCCAGGCCTTTGGAAGCAGATCACGACGTTTGCCCGCAAGCAGCCATTAGGTTTCACTGGCCTGCTCGTCGTGATTCTCTTCGTGATCTTGGCAGTTTTTGCACCTTGGTTATCACCGTTCGATCCGGAAGCGAGCTCGTATGAGCACATGCTGGCACCTCCGGGCACAACGTCCGAGACCGGAACCTTCTACTTGGGCACCGACGATTTCGGGCGCGATGTCTTAACGCGAATCATCTATGGCGCACGCACGGCCCTCTTCGTTGGCTTCACCTGTGCCCTGATTGGCGCCACGGTTGGCCTTGTCCTCGGCGTTGGAAGCGCCTTCTTCGGCGGAAAGACCGATTTGATCTTCCAGCGCGTCATGGATGTTTTCATGGCATTCCCGCTGATCATCATGGCGCTATCGATCGTCGCGATCTTCGGATCGTCGATTCAAAACGTGATCATAGCAATCACTATACCGTTCATACCGAGATGCGCACGCGTCGTACGATCGAGTGCCTTAGCCATTCGCGAAATTCCATATATCGATGCCGCTCGCGCCAATGGATTCTCGAACTCTCGGATCATTTTGCGCCACATGGTGCCGAACGTCATGGCGCCCTTCCTGATCATGCTGACCGCGTTCGTCGGCCAGGCGATCTTGTTGGAAGCGTCACTCTCGTTCCTGGGTCTCGGCGTTCAGGAGCCAGTTCCCGCCTGGGGCCTGATGCTCAAGAATGCGCAGGAGTATATTCGCTCCGAACCTTGGATTGCGATCTGGCCCGGTATTGCGATTACGCTTGGCGTTTTCGGTTTCAATCTTTTCGGCGATGCCCTACGCGATGCGCTCGACCCACGGTTGCGCTCAAATCAGTAACCAGCGCGCAAAGATCGCCAATTCTACAAAGGCCGGAGCCTAAGAGCGCCGGCCTTTATTTTTTTTGCGAATCGCTGCGACGCGCGCCGATCAATTCAGAAAATCTTGGTCAGCAATACCCAGTTCTTACCGTCGTTGAGCCAACCCTCTTTCACCATTGGCCGCTCAGACACGTGTTGGTAACCGCAGCGCTCATAAAGCGCCCGCGCACCGTGATTGGCATCAGATACAATCACGCTCATACCGTGCCGTCCGGTCGATCGACCAATCGCATCCGCCAGACCAAGTAGTCGGGTGCCGTGACCTTGACCGCGAAACTGAGGCTGTACCGCGAGGACGTTTACATACCAGGTACCAGGTGCAAGGTTTTCAAGTTCCTGCAGAGGGCGGAACATCGCTGGAATATCATCAGGTACCGGCGGCACCTCATCAGCAATTTTGTAGCCGATCAATGCACCCGCAACGTCTCGTTCCGCCGTCTCGATGAGCGTTGCGTTCACATACGAAAAGCTGCCCTCGTCGCGTGCTGCCCGCGTCCGGCCGATTGACCAGGCATCCTCTCCCGGCCCGGCCATGTGACCCCATAGATATTCCGGCAGACCTTCTCCAGCATAATTCACAAGTTCGGCGAGTATCGCAGCGTCCTCCTGCGCCGCGCGCCGAAATGGAGCGCTGAGTTTCATTTGAGTATTCTCCCTTTAGTGCAAGTTCAAATCAGCCGCATAAACGAATTCGTCAGACAGTGCTGTGATCTGGTTCACAAAACGCTCTGAAGCCAGCTCTTTGCACTTGCAACGTTCTGTCAGGTAACGCAGTCTCCCGAAGAAAGGCACAGCGCGCTCAGTTACGGCAGGAGCTCAAACCATGGCACGTCTCAAGGATTTCACGCCAGCCGGCGTCATTCCAGCGACCTTGCTCGCGTTCAACACCGACCACACGATCAATTGGGCCGAGACCACCCGACACTTAACCCACGTTGCAGCGACGCCCGGTATTGCCGCGATTACGGTTAATGGCCACGCTTCGGAAGTGCATGGCTGCGCATTCGATGAACAGCGCGAAATCCTTGACCGAACGCTTGACGATATCGGCGACAAACTGCCAGTCATCGCCGGTGTGTTCGCTGACGCCAGTCATGACGCCGCGCGCATCGCCAAGATGTCGACAGACGCTGGCGCCTCAGCCCTGCTGGTATTTCCTTCCGGTGTTCTGGCAATGGGCGGCGAACGTCGCCCGGAAATGGCAGAAGCGCATTTCCAAGCCGTTGCCGATGCCAGCGACCTGCCACTGATCTGCTTCAACTATGCGCGTTGGACCAATCTCGCCTATCCACTTGAGACGATCATCCGGCTTGCCGAAAAAGTACCGTCGCTCAAGGCAATCAAGGATTGGACCGCCGAACCGATGGAGCACGAGCGCAATATTCGCACGCTGCAATCACTCCCCCGGCCGGTCAACGTCCTGTCAACCAACAGCGCCTGGCTGATGGCATCTCTATCCATGGGCGCAAACGGTCTCTTGTCTGGCGCAGGCAGCATCATCCCGGATCTACAGGTCGCCATGTTCCAAGCGGTCCAGCGCGGCGATCTCAACGCTGCACGCACCCTCAACGATCGCATGCAGCCGATCACGCAAGCGTTTTACGCGCCGCCCTTCCTCGATATGCACAACCGCATGAAAGAGGCCGCCGTCATCTTGGGTCGACAGGATCGAGCCGTCGTCCGTCCACCGCTCGTTAAAATCCCTCAGGCTGAAATCGAACGCATTGGTTCGGCTCTCAAGCAGGGACGCATTGGACATAACGGCGCCGAGAACCTGAACCTTGCTGCGACGACGAACCTCGCCGCCGAGTAGGGTCCAACGGTCTTCAGCAGCTCAATGGAGTGTGCTGCGGTTAACTATGCTTGGCCAAGAACGAGGTCATCAACCTGGTCAGCGCTTCAGGCTGCTCTTCCGGTACGAAGTGACCGCACTCGTCCAGTACATGCCCCTCAACGTTCGTTGCCACGCGCTCCAAGCTCGCCTGTACGGCTTCGCCGCGACCACGACCATGCGGATAGGACGTACCACCACCAACAGCGAGCGCCGGCATGGATAGACGAAAACCCGTTGCAAGCTTTGCCGCGTTCGCCTTGGCGTCCGCCCCGATGGTCCGGTAGAAATTGAAGCCGGCCCGCAATGCGCCGGGTTGTGCATATGTCCGCGCGAATTCGTCCAATGCCGCTTCGTCAATCGCATCGGGGCGATACGCGAATGTTTGATAGAACCATTGCAAATAGAGCCGTTCGCGCCCCTCGACCAGGGCTTCTGGCAGATCCGGCGTCATGTGGAACTGATGATGCCAACGCCGGCCACCTTCCGAAAAGTCACCGCCATCACCGGGGATCACCACGTCAACAATGGTCAACGTCGACACCGCCTCGGGATGCGCACTTGCCAATGCAAATGCGGTCGGGCCTCCCCAGTCGTGGCCGACCAGATGAAAAGTCTCATGCCGAAGATGGTCATGCACAAGTTCCCAGATATCGTTGGCAACGGTTGCCTTGTCGTAACCGCCGAGCGGTCGCGACGAATCGCCAAGACCACGCAGGTCGGGCGCAATCACCGTATAGGTCTTCGCTAGTTCCGGCATGATATGGCGCCACTCAAACCAAGTCTGCGGCCAGCCATGCAACAGCACAATCGGCGGCCCCGAGCCGGCTGTCACATAGTGAAGCATGACCTCACCGACGTCAGCGTAATGGTGATGGAACGGGTGGCTTGGCGACATTTCTCGATCCTTGGCATGGCGTGAGCGGATTGCGTTGCAAAGGTTAGCAGCTTACACGATGGCGTGAAGCCCTCGGGCACGTCCAATCATTGTGCATCGAGCGCAACCAGGCATAAGCGTCTCGCGTCCCGAAATCGCCGTCAAAGCGATCCCGCACGCACTGTTTCCAGGAATGCAAGTAAGGCTGTATTGACCGCATCCGGGTGCGTAAGACCCGTCATGTGCGCTGAATCAGGTACGATGACGACTTGACCGCCTGCGACCGCAGCAGCCATCGCGCGGCTCATGTCAGGCGTCGAATTGGGATCGTACTCCCCGGTCAGGAACAACGCTGGCATCGCGATCCCCGACAGAGCGTCGGGATCGGGTCCTTCGGTATTTGCGAACGCCGAATAGGCAGCCGCATAACCAGCTTGGTCATTGGCCTCCAACCAAGCCGTACACAGTTTCGCGAAAATGGCCAATTGCCCTGTCGGTTTTTCCCCGAACCAACGGCCCACGGGCGCCGTCACGAGCTTCAGGTCCCATACCGTACCAACCTGTTCACGCAGCAGACGCGCACGCTCCTGCACAGCACCCAGTGCCTCCGGTGTCCTTTGATAGACACCGTTCAACGGCGCAATTGCTTGGCACCATTCCGGTGCAATGATCGCAAGATCAATCGCGATGAGCGCACCAAGTGAATGACCGGCGACAACGGCCGGCCCACCGATGACATCCGCAATGAACTGCCGGACCGCCTCCGAATAGTGCCGGATCGTCGGTTCCAATTCTGCGAGCGACGGACTTTCGCCGAGCCCTGGTAGGTCGGTCGCGAAGACCGTGTTGTGCGCCGACAAAGCCTCGATTTGCGGAAACCAGCTCTCAGCCCTGAGGCCAACTCCGTGAATCAGCAGGATGGCCGGACCATCTCCTTTCCGGTGATAGGCCAAGCCGTTCGGCGAGACGGAGCGGGACAGTTCGATATCGGGCATTTCGCAGCATCCGGCGCTAGCTGATGGGCAGAATTAGTTGATCCTGTGCACACGATCAATAACCGTCGCAAGCTTGTTCTGATAGGCAAACAATCCTGGGTTTCCACCTGTATGGATCATCAACACCCTCTGGCCGGGCTCAATGACCTTTTCCTTGAGGCAATCGATCAATCCGGCAAGTGTGCGACCACTGTATACCGGATCGAGCAGGAGTGCTTCCCGTCGCGCCGCGATATCAATAGCGTGCGTGACCGCATCGTTCAACTGGCCGTAACCAGGCGCAAGCACATTGTCACGCACGATAACGTCTGCGTCCTTGATCAAGTCGTCGTAACCGAGCAGCGCTTCGATTTGGCGTGCACGCGCTGCAATTCGTGGCTGTTGCAGGCTCCCTTCCCTGCGCACACACGTGCCGATGATGGGGACCGTCCAACCTGCGGCCCGGGCACCGACCAGAAAGCCCGCGTGCGTCAGGCCGCTACCCGACGGAACCACGACAGCCTCAGGGAGATCGCCGTTCCATTGCTCCAGCGCCTCGGCCGCTCCGGCAGCATATCCGAGGCCGCCTGTCGGCGGATGGTCGGTGCTTAGATGGATTACGTAGGGCTTGCGGCCCTCACGGCGAAGCTCTTCGGCTCGCACATCAAGCGCGGCATCAGCGGCGGCTTCATTCTCACCTTCTGGAAAATAATGGACAACCGCCCCGACCATCTCGTTCAATAACACATTGCCGGAGTGCTGCTGCAGTGCATCCGTATCGGCTACGCGATCCTCAAGCTGCACTTCCGCCGCGAGACCGAGCTTGGCCGCCGCCGCAGCTGTCGTCCGCACGAAATTCGACTGCACAGCTCCTGTGACCAGCACAGTATCAGCGCCCGCTGCAACGGCGGCGCCCATGTAGTATTCGAGTTGGCGAACCTTGTTGCCGCCAAACGCAAGTCCATTGCAGTCATCGCGCTTGGCAAAAAGCGTTATCCCGAGGTCACCGCCAAGGTTGACAAGACGATCGATCGGCGTCGGATGATGACCGAGCGCAACATGCGGATGCCGCTTTAAAGCCGCACGCAGCACGGCCGTATCAATGGTCAATGTTCGCTCCAATCAAAACGCGGGCTGGGTTTGGCGCCGGCGCTGGAAGAGAATGACCATGCCGAGCAACAACAGAGCCGGAATATAGAACACTTCCTTCGACATGCGCTCGTTTGCAACCTCGATATTCTCAATCACAACCGGCTTATCAGCATAGAAATCGAATGATTTAAGTTGGTTTTCGAATTTCGATGCCGGCAGCGGCTCCTCAAGCTTTGCCGTCTTGCCTTCGATTTTGAAAGCAAGGCCGGATTGGGCCAACCGTGCCGCGGCCTTGCCGGGCTTGCCAACAGGTACGATCAGCGTTGTCCGGTCGGTCTTGTCTGCGTCATTGAAATTCGGACCACTGACATTGACGCGCAACTCCGAACCCGGCGCCGCCTTGCTGGCAAGGGTCGAAATCTCTGTTCCCCGCCGCTGATCATATTTTGGCGAAATCTGATCGAGGAAATACCCCGGCCGGAAGAGCGTGAACGCGACAAGCAATAGGACCACCGACTCCCAGGCACGGCTCTTGGCAAAGAAGTACCCCTGCGTCGCCGCCGCAAACAGCATCATCGCCAACGTCGCAACTATAAAGACGAGCACCGCCTTTCCAAAGCTCACGTCGATCAGCAACAGCTCTGTATTGAAGATAAACAGGAACGGCAGCAGCGCGGTGCGAATGTCGTACATGAAGCCCTGCACACCAGTGCGAATGGGATCGCCACCGGAAATCGCCGCTGCTGCGAACGCCGCAAGACCGACCGGCGGCGTATCGTCCGCCAGGATACCGAAGTAGAACACGAACAGATGCGCCGCCACGATCGGAATGACGAGGCCGCTCTTGGCACCAAGCGTCACGATAATCGGCGCCATCAGGCTCGACACGACGATGTAGTTCGCCGTTGTCGGGAGGCCCATGCCCAGCACCAGACTGATCACCGCAACGAGCAACAGCAACAGCATCAGGTTGCCGGCCGAAATCACCTCGATGAATTCCAGCAGAACATTGTGTGCACCGGAAAGCGAGAGCGAGCCGATGATGATACCGGCTGCCGCAGTCGCAATTGCAATCGAGATCATCGCCCGCGCGCCACCGATCATGCCCTCGAAACACTCGAGCGCGCCGCGATGGAATCCTGCATTGATCTCGCCTGCCTTACCGCGGAAAACTGCTTTCAGTGCGTATTGCGTCAGCGTGACAAAGATCATCGCGAAACAGGCCCAGGACGCCGCCAAGGCCGGCGATAGTTTGTCCGGCGTCGGCAGAATGGCCCAGATCAGGATGACAATCGGCAAAACATAATAAAGGCCCGTTATTGCCACATCCCCTGCGCGCGGCAAGGTCGTCAGTGGCGCTTCCGGGTCATCCATTTGCAAGTCGGGCGCACGTGATGCCAGCGCGATCAACACGACATAAGCCACACCGCAAACGATAATCACGCTGGACAGATTCAGCCCGGGCGCGACTGCCGCCACAAAATCAAGCGCATAGTAGATCGCGGCAAACAGCGCGATCGTCATGAAGATGCCAGTCAGGACGCGCAACAGACGTACGCTCACTGTCAGCGTCGCAGACGGCTTTTCCATGCCTTTGAGGCCGAGCTTCAGGGCTTCGAGATGCACGATGTAGACAAGCGCAATATACGAGACGAGCGCTGGCAAAAGCGCGTGTTTCAGCAGTTCGGTGTAGGGCGTACCGGTGAACTCCGCCATCAGGAACGCCGCCGCCCCCATCACTGGCGGCGTCAACTGGCCATTGGTTGACGCAGCCACCTCGACGGCACCAGCTTTTTCGGGCGACAGCCCCGTCTTCTTCATAAGCGGAATCGTGAACGTGCCAGTCGTCACCACGTTCGCAATCGAAGATCCCGAATAAACACCGCTTAACGCCGACGCGACAACAGCCGCCTTCGCCGGCCCGCCACGCAAGTGGCCAAGCAACGAGAACGCCAGTTTAATAAAGTAATTGCCCGCACCCGCCTTCTCGAGGATCGATCCGAACAAAACAAACAGAAAGATCATCGTCGCCGAAACATCGAGCGCCTTGCCGAACACGCCCTCATCCTGGATCCAGTAATGCCACAACGATTTGCCGATCGACGCGCCCTTCCAGCGCAGGGTATCCGGCACCCACTCTCCGGAACCGAAAAAGACGTAGCCGACGAAAACCGACGCAACAATCAGCAGTGGCAGACCAAGCGAGCGGTAAACCGCAATCGCCACGACGATCAGGCCGACGGTGCCGATCGCAATATCCGTATTATTGAAGGAGCCCGAGCGGTTGGCGATCGTTTCGTAATTCACGACCGCGTAGAAACAGACAATGATGCCGAGCGCTGCAAGCACCCAGTCATAGATCGGCACATCGCGCCGCGAGCTGGATTTAAGCAGCGGATAGGCCATCGCCGCCAGCACCAGCGCGAAGGACAAATGTACCCGCCGTGCATGGTTGAGCATATCGAGGAAAAAGCTGAGCCCGGTCACTTCGGCGAGATAGTAGGGCAGGGCCGTCGCAATAAAGAGCTGGTACAGCGACCAGCAAAACGCGATGCCGAGGAAAAGATTGAGCTGCCAACCGACGGGATTGCGCGCACCGGTTTCAACATCGGCAACGAGCGCATCAGCGGCGGAGGGTGTTTCGGCGCCAGCGGTTGTGTTCTCAGACATGCTTCAGCTCACGGTCTTGTCCGTCAGCAAAGCTTCTGCGTCACCTGAGCCCTATTGCCCGCATGGCTCGAAAGTAGGTGATGCCGTTCGTGGCCTGCCGTGGATCGTGGATAATTTAGTGCGCGCGCTATAAACGAACTGCGGCGGTCAGGTTACCCCTGACCGCCGCATGCTGGCAGCTTACTTCAGCCAGCCTTTTTCCTTGTAGTATTCTTTCGCACCGTCATGCAGCGGCGCAGAGAGACCGTCCTTGATCATCTCTGCCGGCTTCAGGTGATTGAACGCTGGGTGCAGCTTCTTGAACTGATCAATGTTCTCGAAGACAGCCTTGACGACCGTGTACACAACATCATCCGGTACATCGGAAGACGAAACGAAGGTCGCGCCAACACCGAATGTATTAACATCGGCCTTGTTGTTGTACATGCCCGCAGGGATCGTCGCCTTACGGTAGAACGGATTGTCAGCGATCAACTTGTCAATCTGCGGACCCGTTGCGTTCGACAACTTGCTCGCACAGCTGGCAATCGATTCTTGCGTCAACGCAGATGGGTGTCCGACGAGCCAGAAGTAGGCATCAATCTTACCGTCACACAGGGCCTGAGCCGTCTCGGCAGATTTCATCTGGGCTGCCAGTTTGAGGTCACCACGCTTCCAGCCCATGGCTTTCTCGATCACTTCATAGGTACCAAGCGTCCCGGAACCGGGGTTGCCGATATTCACCCGCTTACCTTTGAAGTCAGTGATGTTGTTTATGCCGGCATCCGCGCGTGACACGATCGTCACCGGTTCCGCGTGCACCGAGAAAACCGCCCGAAGCTTCTTGAAGGCACCTTTGTCCTTGAACTTCGACGAACCGTTATAGGCATGGTACT